>NZ_JBIAPU010000045.1:0-62618 GCF_042888465.1 Streptomyces sp. NPDC002888
TCGGTCGATGCAACCGCGCCGGCCGGACCGGCTGTTCCCGGCGGGCCGCTTGCCCTTCCAGACGTCGGCGTTCAACGCGAACGAGGTACAGGCGCGACCTGCACATCGCAGCGCCGCGCTCCGGCAAGTCGTGGGATGTCAGTTCAGGTGCAGCCGCTGTCATGCGGAACGCCTCGCTCACAGCCGCACGATGACCAGTGCCGTGTCGTCCGTGGCACCGCCGGGCGGCAGCAGCTCCAGGAGTACGGCGTCGGCGAGTGACTCGGGGTCGTCGTCGCGGTGCCGGGCGAGGGAGCCGGCCAGGCGGGCCAGACCGGTGTCGATGTCCTCGCGGCGCCGCTCGACCAGCCCGTCCGTGTACAGGGCGAGAATGGCGCCGTCGGTGTAGGTGGTACCGGCCTGGGGCCTGGGGATCGGGTCGGGGCGCGCGTCGAGCGGGGTGTCGGTGGCCCGGTCGAGGAACTCCACCCGGCCGTCGGGATGGACCAGTGCCGGCGGCGGGTGGCCGGCACTGCTGTACGTGATCGTGTGGAGGTCGCAGTCGATGAACGTCGTCACCGCGGTGGCCGACTCGGCGCCGTCGACGACGTTCGCGTACCGGCCCAGGACGTCCAGGGCCTGCGCGGGGCCGTCGGCCACGCGGGACGTGGCGCTCAGCGCGCTGCGCAGCTGGCCCATCACACCGGCCGCCTCGAGGCCGTGCCCCACGACGTCCCCCACGGAGACACCGATGCGGTTGCCGCCCACCAGGTCGACCAGGTCGTACCAGTCCCCGCACACGTTCAGCGCGCCGACCGCGGGCCGGTAGCGCACGGCGGCCTGCCGGCGGCCCACTTGGCGGGCGGCGGGCAGCATCGCCTCCTGAAGGGCCATCGCCACCTCGCGTTCGCGGGCGTGCGCCTGGCGCAGACGGTCGTTGAGCTCCTGGAGTTCACGGGCGCGCGTGTACAGCTCGGCCTCCAGCACCCGGGCCCGGCTGCCGCTCGGGCCGCCGCGGGCCCGGATCAGCTCGGTGACCTCCTCGACCCGGTGCACCAGCAGCTCCACCTTGCCTTCCGCGCCGAGCACCGGCACGTTGACCGGGCTCCAGTAGCGCTCCTCCCACACGCCGGGGAGGGACTCCACGTCGTAGCGCTGCAGGGCCATGGCGTCGCGCTCGCCGGTGGCCAGCACCCGCTGCAGCGAGGCCTCCAGGTTGCGCATGCCGGTCGCGGCGGGGTCATTGGGGTTGTCGGGGAACACGTCGAAGAGATGGCGTCCCACCACCTGCTCGCGTCTGCGGCCCGTCACCCGCAGGAACTCCTCGTTGATGTCCGCGTAGACCAGATCGCGGGTGAGCAGCGCGACCATGCCCGGCAACGCCTGGAACAGCGCCGCGTAGTCGATCGCCGTCTCGTCGTCCATGGCCGCCGCCTCACCGCCGGTTTTGAACCAGTTTCGCATCATGTGGGACGAGAGGTGCCGCTTGGTGTCACACCGCGGACTCCGTCAGCGACTGCTCGGCCCAGATGATCTTCCCGTCGGGGACGAAGCGCGTGCCCCACCGCTGGGTGAACCGGGAGACCAGCAGCAGCCCCCGACCGCCCTCGTCCGCGGTGCGGGGACGACCCAGGTGCGGGGTGGTGGCGTCGCCGTCGAAGACCTCGCAGAACAGCGCCCGCTCCCGGATCAGCCGGAGCCGGATCGGGCCGCGGGTGTGCCGGATGGCGTTGGTGACCAGCTCGCTGACGACAGCTCGGTCGTGAAGGCCGGCTCGTCGGCCCCCACTCCGCCAGTCGCCGACTCGCCGCCTTGCGGGCGTCGGCGACGACCGCCGGATCCCCCGGCAGGTCCCAGTCCGCCACCTGGTCGGCACCCAGCCGGCGGGTGCGGGCCATCAGCAGCGCCACGGCGTCGTACGGGCGGGCCGGGACCAGCGCGTCGACGACGGCCCGGCAGCGCAGTCGAGCGCGTCCGCCGACCTCTCCAGGGCCCGCCGCAGCCGCTCCCGGCCGGCGTCCAGGGCCCACTCCTCGCCGTGCGCCGGCACCCCGTCTGTGTGCAGCGCGAGCGTGCTGCCCTGCGCCAGGGACAGCTCGACCGACTCGAACGGCGGCCCGCCCGCGCCCAGCGGTGCCCCCTGGGGCAGCTCCACGAACGTGACCGTGCCGTCGGGACCGACCACGGCGGGCGCGGAATACCCCCGCGGCGGCCATGGCGCACCGCCCGTCGACCGGGTCGTAGACCAGGTACACGCACCCCGAGCCGACCGGGTCGTGGACCAGATACACGCACCCCGAGCCGACCGGGTCGTGGACCAGATACACGCACCCCGAGCCGACCGCCCCCGGCGAACGTTCCTCCTCCGCCGGGCGTCAAAGGGGCGACCACCAGCGAAGGCCCAGCGAAAGGCCGCCCATGACCGCCGTACGTTCCACCGCCCGCGCCCTGCTGTCGTGCGCCGTCCTGACCGCCTGCGGCGCCGAGGCGACACCCGGGGCCGGACCGAGCCGCCCCGCCTGGGCCGAGCCCGCCGCCTACACCTACACGCTCACGTCGAGCGAGGGGGAGCGGGCCCTCATCGGCACCTTCCGGGTGACCGTCCGTGACGGCGAGGTGGCACGGGCGACCGGACTCGACGCGGACAGCCGACGGGTGGTGAGCCAGTCACCCGACGCGATCCCCACCCTCGCGGACCTCCTCGCGGAACTGGACCAGGCCCGCCACGACCACGCGGACGTGGTAAAGGTGCAGTACGCGAAGGACGGCCACCCGCTGCGGATCGAGGTGGACTGGGACGAGCGGGCCGTCGACGACGAGGCACGGTACGTGATCAGCGCATACAAGCCGCGGAACTGACCGAGGCGGAGGAGTGCCGGGACCCGGCGCCCCTCCGCCGGCCGGCGTCAGACCCCTCCCGTCAGCACCTTCTCCAGGGAGTCCAGCGCCGAGCCCAGTTCCTCCGCCGTGATCGTCAGAGGCGGGGCCAGGCGGATCGTCGAGCCGTGGGTGTCCTTGACCAGGACGCCCTGCCGCATCAGGCGTTCGCTCACCTCGCGGCCGGTGCCGAGGGCCGGGTCGACGTCGACGCCCGCCCACAGGCCGCGCGAGCGGAAGCCGACGACGCCCTTGCCGACCAGCTCGGTCAGACCGTCCCGCAGCACCACGCCCAGCTCGGCGGCCCGGCTCTGGAACTCACCCGTCTCCAGCAGCTCGACGACGGCCGTGCCGACCGCCGCGGCGAGGGGATTGCCGCCGAACGTCGAGCCGTGCTCGCCCGGCCGCAGCACGCCCAGCACCTCCCGGCGCCCGACGACCGCCGACACCGGCACGATGCCCCCGCCGAGCGCCTTGCCGAGCAGCAGGACGTCCGGTACGACATCCTCGTGCTCGACCGCCAGCGTCCGCCCCGTACGGCCCAGACCCGACTGGATCTCGTCCGCGACGAACAGGCAGTTCGCCCGGCGGGTCAGCTCGCGGACGCCCGCCAGATAGCCGTCGTCCGGGATGACGACGCCCGCCTCGCCCTGGATCGGCTCGATCAGCACCGCCGCCGTGGTCTCGTCGACCGCCGCCTCCAACGCGGCCAGGTCGTTGTAGGGCACGACCCGGAAGCCCGGGGCGAACGGCCCGAACCCCGTGCGCGCCGACTCGTCCGTCGAGAAGCTCACGATCGTCGTCGTACGGCCGTGGAAGTTGTCCGCCGCGACCACGATCGTCGCCCGGTCGGCCGGGACGCCCTTCACCTCGTACGCCCACTTGCGGGCCACCTTGATGCCGCTCTCCACCGCCTCGGCGCCCGTGTTCATCGGCAGCACCATGTCAAGCCCGGTCAACTCCGCCAGCCGCTCGGCGAACTCGGCGAGCCGGTCGTTGTGGAAGGCGCGCGAGGTGAGGGTGAGCCGGTCGAGCTGGCGGTGCGCCGCCTCGACCAGGGCCGGATGGCGGTGGCCGAAGTTGAGGGCCGAGTAGCCCGCCAGCATGTCGAGGTAGCGGCGCCCCTCGACGTCCTCCACCCAGGTGCCCTCCGCGCGGGCGACGACCACGGGCAGCGGGTGGTAGTTGTGCGCGAGGACGGGCTCCTCGGCGCGGATCAGGTCGGCGGAGGTGCGCGTACGAGCGGGTGCGGTCATGAGCGGATCTCCTGGGTGCAGCACTTGATGCCGCCGCCGGCCTTGTGGAACTCGGACAGGTCGACGGGGACGGGGACGTAGCCGTGGCCCGCGAGCCGGTCCGCGAGGACCTCGGCGGCCGGGGCGATGAAGACATGGCGTCCGTCGGAGACGGAGTTGAGGCCGAACGCCATCGCGTCGTCGCGGGTGGCCAGCACTGCGTCCGGGTACAGCCGCGCGAGCACCTCACGGCTGCCGGCGGAGAAGGCCTCCGGGTAGTACACGATGTTGTTGGCGTTGCTGTCGTCGCGGTCGTCGAGGACGAACAGCGCGGTGTCGAGATGGTAGAAGTACGGGTCCACCAGGGTCAGGCTGATCACCGGGTGGCCGAAGAACTCCTGCGCCTCGCGGTGCGCGTCCCGGGCCGTCCGGAACCCGGTGCCGGCCAGCAGGTAGCGGCCCGTCCAGACCAGGTCGCCCTCGCCCTCACAGACGGCCTCGGGCCGGTGGACGTCGTAGCCGGCCGTCTTGAACCAGGAGTCGTAGTGGACGGCCTCGAGACGCCGCTCCGGCGCGTGGAAGAGGGAGCCGAGCACACGGCCGCCGACGACGACCGCCGAGTTCGCGGCGAAGACCATGTCCGGGAGGCCGGGAACCGGCTCCACGGAGTCGACGGTGTGCCCGTGCGTACGGTAGGCGCTGATCAGCGACTGCCACTGTTCCTGCGCGAGGTCCACGTCGACGTGGGCGTCGGGATGCATCCAGGGGTTGATCGCGTACTGCACGGCGAAGTGTCTGGGTTCGCAGACGAGAAAGCGCCGAGGGCGCTGGACACGGCTTTCTGGCACAGAGGGGTTCCTCCGCTTTTCCTGCGGTGTCGACTGGGATGACACCACGGTAGGGAGCGGCCAAGACGCCCGACAAGAAAGAAAGACTGCGTGTTCGCGCAGCAACGCTGCGTTGTCTCCGCAGCCCACGCACGTGTCATGCGCCCTCGGGCGCGGGCTGACTGGCACCCGCCTCCGGCGCCTCCGGCAGCAGATGGGACAGCACCATCACGCTGATCGTCTTGCGGATGAACGGCTCGACGCGGATCCGCTCCAGTACCTCCTCGAAGTGCTCCACGTCCCGCGCCCGCACGTGCAGCAGCGCGTCCGCGCCGCCCGTCACCGTCATCGCCGCGGTGATCTCCGGATGGTTGCGCACCACCTCCGCGAGCCGCCGCGGCGGCGCCGCGCCCTCGCAGTACACCTCCACGTACGCCTCGGTGCGCCAGCCCAGCGCCGCAGGCTTCACCGTGGCCGTGAACCCGGTGATCACGCCCGTCTCGCGCAGCCGGTCCACCCGCCGCTTGACCGCCGTCGACGACAGACCGACCGCCGCGCCGATCTCCGCGAAACTGGACCTGGCGTTCGCCATGAGAGCGGTGACGATCTTCCGGTCGAGCTCGTCGAACGATGTGGGCCTGCTGTTCATGGCCCCACCGTATCCAGCGCCCGGGCCCCACCGTATCCAGCGGGAACAGGCACACCGACCGCATGTCCTGGCGTACGAATTGCTCCTAGACTCCACGTTCATGCTGCGCGCCCTGGCTGTCGACGACGAACGCCCCTCGCTCGAGGAACTGCTCTATCTGCTGACCGCGGATCCCCGGATCGGGAGTGTCGAGGGCGCCGGTGACGCGACCGAGGCGCTGCGCCGCATGAATCGCGCCCTGGAGTCGGGGCCGGGCGGCCCCGAGGCGATCGACGTCGTCTTCCTCGACATCAACATGCCCGGCCTCGACGGCCTCGACCTGGCCCGGCTGCTGACCGGCTTCGCCCGGCCGCCGCTGGTCGTGTTCGTCACCGCCCACGAGGACTTCGCCGTCCAGGCCTTCGACCTCAAGGCCGTCGACTACGTCCTCAAACCCGTCCGCAAGGAACGCCTCGCCGAGGCGGTCCGCCGCGTCGTCGAACTCGGCGCCGCCGAACCGCGCGGCACCGCCCCCCGGATACCCGTCCACGAACCCGACCCCGACCACATACCCGTCGAACTCGGCGGCGTGACCCGCTTCGTCGCCGTCGACGACATCACACACGTCGAGGCGCAGGGCGACTACGCCCGGCTGCACACCGGCCGCGGCAGCCACCTCGTCCGTATCCCGCTGTCCACCCTGGAGGAGCGCTGGCGCTCCCGCGGCTTCGTCCGCATCCACCGCCGCCACCTCGTCGCCCTGCACCACGTCGGCGAACTCCGCCTGGACGCGGGCACGGTGAGCGTCCTGGTCGGCAGCGAGGAACTCCAGGTCAGCCGGCGCCACACGCGCGAGCTGCGGGACCTGCTGATGAGGAGGCCGTGACATGCCCCAGGACCCCACCGAACGCCGCGTCGTCGTCACCGGACCGCCCCGCCGCATCCGGCGCACCTCCGGCTACTACCGTCCCCGCACCGAGATCGACGAGCAGACCACCCTCGGCCACACCTACGTCCGCTCCCTGATGCGCACCCAACTGCGCGCCGCCCTCACCGTGTTCGCCGTCCTCGGCCTGCTCGTCGGCCCCCTGCCCCTGGTGTTCGCGGCCGCCCCGCAGGCCCGCCGCCTGGAGTGGGCGGTCCTCGGCTTCGGCCTCTACGGCCCGCTGGTCCTGCTCGCCCGCTGGTACGTGCGGCGCGCCGAACGCAACGAACGCGACTTCGTGCGTCTCGTCGAAGACCGCTGAACCGACGGCCGGGAACCGACAGCCGATGAATTCCAGCTACGCCGTCCCCGCCGTCGCCCTCGTCGTGGTCGCCACCGTCCTCGTCGGCGCCTTCGGCCTGCGCATCTCCCGCACCACCTCCGACTTCTACGTCGCCTCCCGCACCGTCGGCCCCCGCCTCAACGCGGCCGCCATCAGCGGCGAGTACCTCTCCGCCGCGTCCTTCCTCGGCATCGCAGGACTGGTCCTGGTCCAGGGCCCCGACATGCTCTGGTACCCGGTCGGCTACACCGCCGGATACCTGGTCCTCCTGCTGTTCGTCGCCGCCCCGCTGCGCCGCTCCGGCGCCTACACGCTGCCCGACTTCGCCGAGGCCCGCCTCGCATCCCAGGCGGTACGCCGGCTCGCCGGGGCCTTCGTCGTGGGCGTCGGCTGGCTCTACCTGCTGCCCCAACTCCAGGGCGCCGGACTGACGTTGACCGTCCTCACGGGCGCGCCGGAAACCCTCGGGGGGCTGATCGTCGCCGTCGTCGTCACCGCGACCGTCGCCGCGGGCGGCATGCGCAGCATCACCTTCGTGCAGGCCTTCCAGTACTGGCTGAAACTCACCGCCCTGCTCGTCCCCGCCCTCTTCCTGGTCCTCGCCTGGCAGGGCGACGGAGCACCCCGGCAGGCCTTCGAGGAACCCCCCACCTTCCGCGCACAGCGGGTCGTCCGCGTCGAGGACACCGTCGACCTGAGGCTGGAAGGGCCGCTGACCGTCACCGTCCGGGGCACGATCGACGGCCGCCGGCACGACGACACCCGCCTCGAACTCCCCACGGGCACCCACCGCGTCGCGGCCGGCACCCGCCTCACCTTCGACCGGGGCGCGCCCGTCCCCGCGGCCGCCCGCGGCACCAACGGCGGCATGTCCACCTCGCTCGCCGCGAGCCGCGAGGAACGCCCGCTGTACGCCACGTACGGCCTGATCCTCGCCACCTTCCTCGGCACCATGGGCCTGCCGCACGTCGTCGTCCGCTTCTACACCAGCCCGCACGGCGTCGCCGCCCGCCGCACCACCGTCGCCGTCCTCGCCCTGATCGGCGGCTTCTACCTGCTGCCGCCCGTCTACGGCGCCCTCGGCCGCCTCTACGCCCCCGAACTCGCACTCGCCGGCGACGCGGACGCCGCCGTCCTGCTCCTGCCCGACCGGATGATCGGCGGCCTCGGCGGCGACCTGCTGGGCGCGCTGGTCGCCGGGGGCGCCTTCGCCGCGTTCCTGTCCACCGCCTCGGGGCTCACGATGGCCGTGGCGGGCGTGCTCACCCAGGACGTCCTCCCGTCGCGCGGCGTACGGCACTTCAGACTCGGCACCGGCCTGGCCATGGTCGTACCCCTGGCCGCGAGCACCCTGGTCGGCGGGCTGCCCGTCGCCGACGCCGTGGGGCTCGCGTTCGCCGTGTCCGCCTCGTCGTTCTGCCCGCTGCTCGTCCTCGGCATCTGGTGGCGCCGCCTGACCCCGCCCGGCGCTGCCGCCGGCATGCTGGTGGGCGGCGGGTCCGCCTTCCTGGCCGTCGCCGCGACCATGGCCGGCGTCCCCGGCTCGGGCCCCCTGCACAGCCTGCTCGCCTGGCCCGCCCTGTGGTCGGTCCCGCTCGGCTTCCTCACCATGATCCTGGTGTCCCTGGCGACCCCGGGCCGGGTCCCGGCGGGCACGGCGGCGATCCTGGCCCGGTTCCACCTGCCGGAGGAGCTGCGGGCGGCGGAGGTGAAGGCGTGAGAGCACAAGAGGGAGTTGCCCCATGAGCGGGTTCCTCGCGGGGCTGTGCGTCGCCGTCCTGCCCCTCCTCGCCGCCGGCTTCTGGCTCGGCCGCCGCACCGCGCGCCCGCAGACCCTCGGCGGGCTCGGCACCCCCGTCGAACACGCCACCTTCGAGACCCTGCACACCGCCGCCCTCGCCGCACCCCCGCTGCGGGCGGGCCTGACGGAGGAGACCGCACGCAGGTCGGCCCGCAGACTGCGCACCCTGCTCGGCACCGACGCGCTGTGCCTGACGGACCGGGAACAGGTCCTCGTCTGGGACGGCGTGGGCGCCCACCACCGCACCGAGATCATGGCGCGCCTGTCCGGCCCGCTGGAGACCGGCCGAGGCGAGGCGTTCCCACTCACCTGCGACGCCCCCGACTGCCCGGTGCGCTGGGCCGTGGTCGCCCCGCTCACCGTGGACGACCGGGTGCACGGCGCCCTCGTCGCCTGCGCCCCGCGCGAGTCCGCCGTGCTCGTCCGCGCGGCCGGCGAGGTGGCCCGCTGGGTGAGCGTCCAACTGGAGCTGGCCGACCTGGACCAGTCCCGGACGAAGCTCATCGAGGCGGAGATCAGGGCCCTGCGCGCCCAGATCTCCCCGCACTTCATCTTCAACTCCCTCGCCGTGATCGCCTCGTTCGTGCGCACCGACCCCGAGCGCGCCCGCGAACTGCTCCTGGAGTTCGCCGACTTCACCCGCTACTCGTTCCGCAGGCGCGGCGACTTCACCACCCTGGCCGACGAACTCCACGCCATCGACCACTATTTGGCGCTCGTCCGGGCACGCTTCGGCGACCGCCTCTCCGTCACCCTGCAGATCGCCCCGGAGGTGCTCCCGGTCGCCCTGCCGTTCCTGTGTCTCCAGCCGCTCGTGGAGAACGCCGTCAAGCACGGACTGGAGGGCAAGGCCGACAAGTGCCACATCCAGATCACCGCGCAGGACAGCGGCGCCGAGGCCCTCGTCGTCATCGAGGACGACGGCGCCGGCATGGACCCGGACCTGCTGCGCCGCATCCTCGCCGGCGAGGTCAGCCCGTCGGGCGGTATCGGCCTGTCCAACGTCGACGACCGGCTCCGCCAGGTCTACGGCGACGACTACGGCCTCGTCATCGAGACCGCCCTAGGGGCGGGCATGAAGGTCACCGCCCGGCTGCCGAAGTACCAGCCGGGCGTGCACTCGGCGGCCCGGCTCGCGCCGGAGTGAGATCTATGTGCTGCGCGTGGCGACCATCCCGAGGGTGATCAGACCCAGCACCACCCAGCCGAACCACAGCCAGCCGTTACTGCCGAGTGCCACCGTGTAGGCCGTCACCGCGACCAGGCCGCCGACGGTGATCACCCCCATGGTCTTCGTGGAACCGTTCGTGGATCCGGGCATCGCAACACCCTCCTCATGGTCCGTCCCCCTCCATGGTGCCCTGGTTCTG
Organism: Streptomyces sp. NPDC002888; assembly: GCF_042888465.1. Lineage (NCBI taxonomy): Bacteria > Bacillati > Actinomycetota > Actinomycetes > Kitasatosporales > Streptomycetaceae > Streptomyces > Streptomyces sp. NPDC002888. The sequence continues at coordinate 9,986 of NZ_JBIAPU010000045.1, forward strand.
CCTCCGGACGGTGCACACGACGTAACGCGTTCCGGACTTCCACGGTCCCTGGCTCGACCAGGAGCCCGACTCGTACACCGACGGATCGAACCCGTAGTCGCCCGGCGCCACCTCCCGACGGCACGCGGCGTCCGACTCGGTGCGCGCCTCGGCGAGCGTCACCTCGGCGCCCAACCGGGTGAATCCGATCACCAGCTCGTCGTACGACCCCTCGCAGGAGGCCAGCCGGGCGTCCCGGTCGGAGCCGGTGCGCAGGCAGTCCCGCTTCTGCATGTTCGACGTGTCGGTGAAAGCGGCGCCGATCCGGCGGTGCGTGCCGAGCGGCCCGTACACCGGCCCGTGCGCCCCCAGCAGCAGGCAGGCGACGCGCCGCCCGGCCGCCTCGAACCCCGCCCCGGTCGGGACGACGGCGACGCTCCGCACGTCCGCCAGTCGCTCCCGCAGTTCCCGCGTCCGCTCCTCGCACCGCCCGGGCCCCAGCCGACGTGCCTGAGCCGCCGAGGCCGCTCCCACGAACGCCATCACCTGCCCGTCGGGCGCCTTGTCCCGGCAGGTCGGGTCCAGGGCCAGCCGGGGCGTGCCGTCGAAGCGCTCCGCGCCGGTCCAGTCGGCGATCACACAGTCACCGTCCTTCAGCGGCCCGGCCAGCCCCACCTTCTCCCCGTACGGCCACTCCGCCCCGTCTCCCGCCGCCACCCTGTCCGCCGTCGCGTACCAGACCCCGCCAAGGGCGAGGACCAGCCCGAGCACGCCGGCCAGCACGGCATGCCGGATCCGCCGCCCCCGCCCGGAGCAAGCCGCCCGGTCCGGCACGACGGGGACCGGACCGAGCCCCGGAAGACCCGCGGGCGCCATGTCGGGCACCGGCCCGGCCCCCAAAAGGCCCGCGGGCGGCACCACCGGCACCGGACCGAACCCCTGAAAGCCGGCGCCCGGCTGCCGCTGAGGCCCGCTCCAGTGGGGCTGCGACCCCAGATCGGTCTGCGTCCGCGCATGGGCGTCCGCCTGCGGCAGCACGATCTGCGACAGGGCCACCTCCGCCGTCGCCGCGTCGATCCGCCGCGCCGGATCCTTCACGAGGAACGCCCGCAGCACGGGCTCCAGCGCGCCCGCGCGCACCGTCGGCCCCGGCTCCTCCGTGACCACCGCGGTGATCTCCGCGAGGTGCGTGTCGCGCTCGAAGGGGCCGCAGCCCTCGACGCCGTAGTAGAGCGTGCAGCCCAGGGAGAACAGGTCGGCGGCCGGGGTGGGCGGCCCGCCCGTGGCCCGTTCCGGTGCGAGATAGCCGGCCGTGCCCACGAGTACCGACGCCAGCGTGTACCTGGGCTCCCCGGCGTCCGGCTGCACCGATATCCCGTAGTCGGCGAGCAGGACCCGCCCGTACGGCGCCCCGGTGCGGTCCGGCGCCAGCAGGATGTTCGCCGGTTTCACGTCCCGGTGCAGGACGCCCCGCTCGTGCCCGGCGGTCAGCGCGTCCAGCACCGCCAGGCCGATGCGGGCGCACTCGGCGGGGGCGAGCGGGCCGTGCCGGGCCACCAGTTCACGCAGGTCGACGGCGTCCGCCACGTACTCCATGACGATCCACGGCAGCCCCTCGTGCTCCAGCACGTCGTGCACGGTCACCACGTGCGGATGGTCACGCAGCCCCGCCGCGTGCCGGGCCTCCGCGCGGGCCCGGGCGACCCTGGCCTCCCGCTCGTCGTCGGCCTCGGCCGGGTCGCGGAACACGATCTCCTTGAGCGCGACGTCACAGGCGAGTCTCTGGTCGTGGGCGAGCCACACATGGCCCATGCCGCCGCTGCCCAGCGGGTTCAGCAGCAGATAACGGCCGGCGATGAGCCGGCCCACTCCCGACGTCGGTGGTCCTGAAGGCATCCGGTGACTCCCGGGTTTCTACGGGGGCGCTACGGCGGTACGGCGCTATGCCTGGGCGCTGGTCGCGGGGTCGGTGGTGGGCGGCTCCGGCGGTATTTCGGGCGCGGTGGTGGGCGGTTCCGGCGGTTCTGGCGGTTCCGGCGGTGCTTCGGGCGCGGTGGTGGGCGGTTTGGGCGGTTCCGGCGGTGCTTCGGGCGCCGTGGTGGGCGGCGCGCTGATGCTCTCCGGCGGTCCGCTGGTGATTTCCGGCGGTGCGCTGGTCGTGGTCGGCGGTGCGCTGGTCGGCGGTTCGGGGGACGGAGGATCGTCCGACGAGGGCGGCGGGCTCGACGGAGGCGGGTCGCTCGACGGCGGCGGGCTCGACGACGGCGGAGCGCTGGACGACGACGGCGGCGTGCTCGACGACGGCGGATCGGACGAGGCCGGGGGGCCGGACGAGGTCGGCGGGTCCGACGACGTCGGCGGGGTGTGCGTCGACTCCGACCCTCCCGGGCCCGGGGGAGTGCTCGCCCTGCCCGACCCCCCGGCCACGCGCAGCACCACGTACTCCCCGAACCGCAGCTCGGTCCCGGCCGGCGGATCGGACGCCGTGACCCGGGCGTCGTCCGGCGGCAGCCCCTCCCCGTCGTACGAGGCACCCAGCCCGTTGTCGGCCAGCTTCCGGCTCGCCTCCCCGAAGGTGGTCCCCGTCAGGCTGGGCACCGTACGCACCTTCCGCGTGTTGAACGTGGTGTCCTTCTCGCCCGTCGTGCCGATCGGCCGGTCGATGCCGCGCTGCGGCTCGTCCACGTCGACGAGTGCGAGCCGCTCCAATTGCCGCGAGGCCGGGCGCACGGCGACCACGGAGGAACGGTCGTACCCCTTCCACGCCTTGTTCCCGTGCTGGAACTTCACGTCGATCCGGTCGGCGTCACCCGTGAAGGGCCGCAGCGGATTTCCGCACGAGCACTTCACAGCCGGAACTCCCTGTTCATCGACGAGAACCGCGATTCCCGCCTGGAGCAGGGAGTCGAAAGGAACGGCCTTTTCCTTCTTGTAGTCGTGGTTCTTCACGAGCGTGTCGTGACGCAGCAGTACGGGTGTGAGCCGGTCCAGAAACCCCGGAATCTCCTCGGTGGTGATGCCGAAAACGCCGGCCCACACCTGAGCCTTCCGGTCGTTTCGCGGATCGGCGAGAAATTCCTTCAATTGTTCGACGTCACAGATCCCGGGCTGCTTGGTGCCGCCGTACAGCCCGGGCGTATCACCCTGCTGAAGGCTGCCCGGCGCCGCCAGCGACCGGATCTCGGCGTCGTGACCCAGCCCCTGACTCTCGTCGAAGAAGGGCGCGAGCGACGGAACGCCCACCGCGACGGCCCGCACCACCAACAGCGGTGCGTCCCGGTCGCACCCGCTCGTCACCAGAACGAGGACCAGCAACACGGCGATCCGGCGGACCACCCGAATTCCGGCCCCTCGCATGAATGCGCGAATATTCATCACCGCTCCCCCCGGCGGTTCCCCCAACGCGCTTCATGCTACTGAATGGAAAAGCGGTCAGCGCCCCCGTGCGTTCAATGAGGCCAAATAGGCGTTGTACGCCTCGAGTTCCTTGTCGCCGTCCCGATCCGCGGCCCGGTCCTTGCGCCTGGCCTGCCGCTGCTCCGAGCCGTACCACTGGAACAACAGCGCGACCAGTACCAGTACGGACGGAATCTCGCTGAACGCCCAGGCGATACCGCCGGCCGCGTTCTGGTCGGAGAGCGCGTCGATGCCCAGTGAGGCGGGCGGGTTCTTGAACGTCTCCACCATCGGGGTCGACGCCATCATCAGCGCGATGCCGAAGAACGCGTGGAACGGCATGCCCGCGAACAGCTCCAGCATCCGCATGAGATACCCCGGCCGGCTCGGACCCGGGTCCACGCCGATGATCGGCCAGAAGAACACCACACCCACGGCGAGGAAGTGCACCATCATCGCGATGTGCCCCGTCCTGGAGCCCATCAGGAAGTCGAAGATCGGGGTGAAGTACAGCGCGTAGAGGCTGGCGATGAACAGCGGGATCGTGAACGCCGGATGCGTGATGATCCGCATGTACCGGCTGTGCAGCAGCATCAGCAGCACCTCACGCGGCCCCTTGCGGCCACGCCCCGCCGTCGGCAGCGCGCGCAGGGCCAGCGTGACCGGGGCGCCGAGCAGGATCAGGATCGGAGACAGCATGCTGATCACCATGTGCTGCACCATGTGCACGCTGAACATGACCATCCCGTAGTCGTTCAGCTTCGTGCACATCATCAGCCCGATGGACAGCACCCCCGCGACGTACGACAGCGTCCGCCACGCGGACCAGGTGTCCCCGCGCCGCCGCAGCCGCACGACCCCCCACCCGTACAGCCCGAGCCCCACGAGACAGGCAGTGAGGAAGAACGGATCCGCCGACCACTGGAGCCCCCGCCCCAGCGTGAACGGCGGCAGATCCATCATCATGCCGTGCCCGCCGTGATCCATTGCGCCGGCTCCTGTTTCGTGGGGGGATGTGCCGTCTGTCCGCCCAAGACTAAGACGACCCCCGGCCGCGTCTGCGACCGGGGGCGACTGCAAGACACTCAGGGGCGCGGGGCTGTATCAATGTGCGGCTCCGCCGTGTGGGCGCGACAAGCCACAATCAACCCGCACCCGCCAGACGGCTAAAGCACGCACTCCGCCTCGGCGTACCGCTCCGCAGGCACCGTCTTCAGCGACTCGACCGCCTCCGCCAACGACACCATCACGATGTCCGTCCCCCGCAGCGCGGTCATCTGCCCGAACTCCCCCCGATGCACCGCCTCCACCGCATGCCACCCGAACCGAGTCGCCAGCACCCGGTCGTACGCGGTAGGCGTCCCACCCCGCTGAACATGCCCGAGGATCACCGGCCGAGCCTCCTTGCCCAGCCGGGCCTCCAGCTCGATGGACAGCTGACGTGCGATCCCGGCGAACCGCTCGTGACCGTAGACGTCCTTGCCGCCCTCGTCGAAGGCCATGCTGCCAGGCGCCGGCTTGGCCCCCTCCGCCGCGACGACGATCGCAAACCGCTTCCCCGCCTCGAACCGCTCGCCGACCTTGCGGGTCAACTCCTCGATGTCGAAGGGCCGTTCCGGCACGACGACGGCGTGCGCGCCGGCCGCCATGCCGGAGTGCAGCGCGATCCAGCCGGTGTGGCGGCCCATGACCTCCACGATCAGCACGCGCTGGTGGGACTCGGCGGTGGTCTTCAGCCGGTCCAGCGCCTCCGTGGCCACGCCCACGGCCGTGTCGAAGCCGAAGGTGACGTCGGTGACCGCGATGTCGTTGTCGATGGTCTTCGGCACGCCGACGATCGGCAGGCCGTTGTCCGACAGCAGCCGGGCCGCCTTGAGCGTGCCCTCACCGCCGATCGGGATGATCGCGTCGAGCCCGAGCTCCTCGACATGGCCCTTGGCCCGCTCCACGCCGTCCCGCAGGTGCTCGGGACGGACCCGGGAGGAGCCGAGGATCGTGCCGCCGCGGGCCAGGATGCCGCCCACCGCGTCGAGGTCGAGCTTGAGGTAGTCGCACTCCAGGAGGCCCTTCCAGCCGTCGCGGAATCCGATGACCTCGTCGCCGTGGTCGACGACGGCGCGGTGCACGACGGACCGGATGACGGCGTTCAGGCCGGGGCAGTCGCCGCCGGACGTGAGGACACCAATGCGCATAGCCCGAAACAACCTTCTCGATGTGGGCCGGGAGCCGGACCGCTCTGTCCGGCTGGAATCCCGGCCACCCTACCGGCGTGAGGGGGTCGTTCCCCACGGGGCGTCCGCCTGCTGGACGCGGCCGCACAAGTGAGCGGACGGGCTGTCAGGCGGGCCCGGTGACGACCCTGGGCCAGGGCGCTAGAAGGTTCCTTCAGGCTGTGTGGAACGCGAGGTCAGGCCCCCCTACGCGGGCTGCTGCGCGGATGCGATGCGCTCGTTGCGCAGCGCCTCGTACCAACGGTCGTCGGTCGGCGGCAGCGCGTTCACGTCGAGCGCGAGCTTCAGCAGCAGGTCCGCGATCAGCGGGTTGCGGGCCAGCACCGGGCCGTGCATGTACGTACCGAAGACGGTGTCGTTGTACGCGCCCTCCGTGCCGTCTCCCGTGCCGTTGCCCTTGCCGAGCTTGACCCGGGCGAGGGGGCGGGCCGTGGGGCCGAGGTGGGTGATGCCCTGGTGGTTCTCGAAGCCGGTCAGCGGGGGCAGACCCAGGCGCGGGTCGATGTCCGCGAGGACGTCGCCGACGCAGCGCTCGCCCTCGCCGCGCGTCGCGGTCACGTCGAGCAGACCGAGGCCGGGCTCGCGCTGGCCGAGGTCGTTGACGAATTCGTGGCCGAGGATCTGGTAGCCGGCGCACACCGCGAACACGATCGCGCCGTTCTGCACGGCCTGGTACAGGTGCCCGTCGCGGCGCAGCCGCTCGGCGGCGAGCCGCTGTGGACGGTCCTCACCGCCGCCGATCAGGTAGATGTCGCCGGACGTCGGGATCGGCTGGTCGCTGCGCACATCGAGGCGGGCCACGTCGAGGCCGCGCTGCCGGGCCCGGCGCTCCACGACGAGGACGTTGCCCTGGTCGCCGTACGTGCTGAGCAGGTCCGGGTAGATCCAGACCACCCGCAGCTGGTTGTCGCTCATGAAGTGTTCGTCCTTCGTGGTCAGTTGCCGACGCGGCGGCGCAGGTCCTGGAACGCGGTGTAGTTCGCGATGACCTCGATCCGGCCGGGCGGGCACATCTGCACGGCCTGGTCGAGGTTCTCGCAGACCTGGAAGTGCTGGTTGGCGACCTCCAGACGCACCGCGAGGTCCAGCTTCCGGTCACCGATGACGAAGATCGGGTGGCCGGTGAGACGCGTGTAGTCGACGTCCCACAGCCAGGAGGTGTCGGTGCCGTCCGCGCCGCGCGCGTTCACGGAGAGGACCACCGGGGTCGGCGGCGGGTCGATCAGCGAGAAGGTCTCCAGCCAGCCGGCCGGGTTCTTGGCGAGCAGGAGTCTCAGGTCGCGGCCCTGGAACTGGACGACGTCGTAGCGTCCGGCGACCGCCTGCACCTGGTACATGCGCTCCAGCGCGACCTGCGGCGGCACCCCGAAGACGGCGGCGACGGCCGCGGAGGAGGCCGCGTTGGCCTTGTTGGCGCGGCCGGGCAGCTGGAGGTGGATCGGCCAGGCGGACCCGTGCGGGTCGAGCACATGATCCCCGGACAGCGCCCAGCTCGGCGTGGGACGGCGGAAACCGCACTCACCGCAGAACCAGTCGTCGCCCGGCCGCTGCATCACGCCACCGCAGGACGGGCAGGACCAGGCGTCGTCCTTCCACATCTGGCCTGCGGCGACCCAGATCACGTTGGCGGAGGAGGACGCGGCCCACACCACCAGCGGGTCGTCGCAGTTGGCGACGATGACCGCCTTGGAGCCGGCCAGGCCCTCACGCCAGTTCTCGGCGAGCATGCGGGTCTCGGCGGCGCGGTCGAGCTGGTCGCGGGAGAGGTTGAGCAGCGCGATGCACTTCGGGGCGGTGTCCCGGGCCACGCCCGCGAGGTACTTCTCGTCGACCTCGATGACGCCGTACCGCGCCTCCGAGCCACCCGCGAGCGCCGAGGTGATGCCCGCCGGCATGTTGGCGCCGAGCGCGTTGGAGACGACCGGCCCCGCGGCACGCAGGGCCTCGGCGATGAGCCGGGTGGTGGTGGTCTTGCCGTTGGTCGCCGAGACGAGGACGACGTCCAGGTTCTGGGCCAGCCGGGCCAGCAGGTCGGGGTCGAGCTTGAGCGCCACCCGGCCGCCGATCACCGAACCGCTGCCGCGCCCCGCGGCGCGGGATGCCGCAGCGACCGCCTTGCCCGCGGTCACGGCCAGCTTGGCCCGCGGCGAGAGCGGGTCCGAGTTGCCTGCCATCAGTTCTCGATCCTCCTTGCGTACGCGCCGCGCCTCTGCCTGACGGCAACGTGGTAGGTGGTCAGCCTATCGAGATCCATTCGCACTCCCGAACCGCGGCACCACCATCACGCCCGTACGGCATGCGCGTGTCAGGGAGGACCGTACCCTTGCCGCCATGCGACACGGCCAGATCCCCGGCGCCCGCGGGCGCGTCCGCCCCCTCAGCCTCCTCGGCGACGCGGTCCTGCACGAGCCCTGCCGGGAGGTCACCGACTTCGGCCCCGAACTGGCGGAGCTCGTGGAGGACTTGTTCGCCACCATGTACGCGGCCCACGGCGTGGGCCTGGCCGCCAATCAGGTCGGCGAGCCCCTGCGGGTCTTCGTCTACGACTGCCCCGACGACGATGACGTCCGCCACCTCGGCCACGTCGTCAACCCCCGCCTCGTCGAGGCCGACGGCATCGTCATCCGCGGCCCGGAGGGCTGCCTCTCCCTGCCGGGCCTGGAAGCCGGCACGGAACGCTACGACCACGCGGTGATCGAGGGCTTCACGATGACGGGGGACCGGGTGAGGGTGCACGGCACGGGGTGGTTCGCGAGATGCCTGCAGCATGAGTACGACCACGTGGAGGGGCGGGTGTACGCGGACCACTTGAAGGGCTGGCGCCACCGCAGACTGATGCGCCAGGTCGGTCGAGCCTCTTGGCACAGGTGAGCTGATCTACCTCAGGGGCGCGGGGCTGTATCGATTTGCGGCTCCGCCGCGTGGGCGCGACCAGCTCAAGGCGGCCCGCACCCACACAACCGTCAGAACCCAGGACTGCCCACCTTGTCCCCCGCGGCCGCAAGCCGACCCCACAACAGATCAGCCAAACTCCGCACCAACTCCGCCCGAGTACAAGGGCGTTCGCCAAGCCACCAGTCCCCGGCGGCGTGCATCATCCCGACGATCCCATGCCCCCACACCCGAGCCAGCTGCTGCCCGCCAGGCCCGAGATCCAGCCGTTCCTCGATGACCTGCGCCAACTCCTCACCCATCCGGCGAAGCAACGGCGCCGAGTGCTTCCCGACGTCGAACCCCTGCTCACCGCCCTGCCCGCCCTCGGAAGGATGCATGAGAAAGCGGTACACCTGAGGCCGCGCCTCGATCGCCGCGAGGTACGTGTCGAGCGTCGCCTCGACCCGCTCCCGCCGGTCCGCGGGAGCGTCCAGCGCCGCCCGCAGCGAGTCCAGCAACGCGTCGGTGTGCCGTTTGGCCAACGCCGCGTAAAGTCCGCCCTTGTCGCCGAAGTGGCGGTAGAGAATAGGCTTGGTGATGCCCGCCTCCGCGGCGATCGCGTTCATCGAGGCCTGCGGGCCGTCACGCAGCACCACCCGGTCCGCGGCCTCCAGCAGCTCCCGCCGCCGGCGGTCGGCGGATCGCTGCTGCTCGGTCCGCTGCGTGGTGTCCATGCTCTCTCCCCACCCGTGCTGTTTCGATGACGCCTGCGCAAACTAACACCTGACAGCAGCCTGACATCGAACGGGCTGACGAGCTGCCGTCGGGAGTTGACTTTTCCTACCGACCGGTAACACACTCGTGTTACCGCAAGTAACATGCACGTTGACGCGTGCGCCGCCGCTGGAGGGGACATGGCCGAGTTCACCATGGAGCTCAACGACGAACAGAAGGAGGTCCGGGACTGGATCCACGGCTTCGCCGCCGACGTGATCCGCCCCGCGGCCGCCGAATGGGACGAGCGTGAGGAGACCCCCTGGCCGGTCATCCAGGAGGCCGCCAAGGTCGGCATCTACTCCCTGGACTTCTACGCCCAGCAGTACTTCGACCCCACCGGCCTCGGCATACCCATGACCATGGAAGAGCTGTTCTGGGGCGACGCGGGCATCGCCCTGTCCATCGTCGGCACCGGCCTCGCCGCCGTGGGCGTCCTCGCCAACGGCACCGAGGAGCAGATCGGCACCTGGATCCCCCAGATGTACGGCGATGCCAACGATGTCAAGGTCGCCGCCTTCTGCTCCTCCGAGCCCGACGCCGGTTCCGACGTCGCCTCCATGCGCACGCGTGCCGTGTACGACGAGGCGAACGACGAGTGGGTGATCAACGGCACGAAGACGTGGGCGACCAACGGCGGCATCGCCAACGTCCACGTGGTCGTCGCGGTCGTCGACGCCGAGCTCGGCTCCAAGGGCCACGCGTCCTTCATCATCCCGCCGAACACACCCGGTCTCGCCCAGGGCCAGAAGTTCAAGAAGCACGGCATCCGCGCCTCCCACACCGCCGAGGTCGTCCTCGACAACGTGCGCGTCCCCGGCTCCTGCCTGCTCGGCGGCAAGGACAAGCTGGACGAGCGCATGGCCCGTGCCCGGGAGAGGGCGAAGACGGGCGGTGAGCGGGTGAAGAACGCGGCGATGGCGACGTTCGAGGCTTCGCGGCCGGCGGTCGGTGCCATGGCCGTCGGTACGGCCCGCGCCGCGTACGAGGTGGCCCTCGACTACGCGAAGACGCGTGAGCAGTTCGGTCGGCCGATCATCGACAACCAGGGTGTCGCCTTCCAGCTCGCGGACATGCGCACGTCCATCGACGCGGCCCGCCTGCTCGTCTGGCGCGCCTCCTGGATGGCCATCAGCGGCAAGCCGTTCACCGCGGCGGAGGGCTCGATGTCCAAGCTGTTCGCGAGTGAGACGGCGAAGAAGGTGACGGCGCAGGCGATCCAGATTCTCGGCGGCAATGGCTACACGCGGGAGTACCCGGTGGAGCGGATGCACCGGGACGCGGCGATCTACACGATCTTCGAGGGCACGAGTGAGGTCCAGCGGCTGGTGATCGCGCGCACGTTGTCGGGGATGCCGATCCGGTAGCGCGTCCGCGGGTTGTGTGTGGCTGATCGCGCAGTTCCCCGCGCCCCTGAGGTACGTGCACTGGACGCCCCTGAAAGGGGCGCGGGGAACTGCGCGACAAGCCACAACGCACCCGCACCCGGTATCGCACCCCGCACCCCCTACGGCGCACCCCCACTGCTGTGCGCAATGCACGCCACGTCGATCCGATCGGCAAGTTTCGCAAGCTCGATCGTCAGCGCAGCGACCGTATCCTCGTCCAGCCCCTCCGCCCCGGCCTCGACGAGATGCAGCCACCGCCCGCCCACCGTGCGGAGCAGCTTGCTCACGTCGGCCGCGGCCACCTGCAAGGTACCGCGGTCGTCGACGATCAGAGGCAGAGTCACTTCGCGGTTCACAGACGGGATCGTAGCCGCGGAAGCCTCACGCACCGTGCCAAACCGTGGTGATGTTGCAGAACTCCCGGATTCCGTGCCCGGACAGCTCACGGCCGTATCCCGACCTCTTCACACCCCCGAACGGAAGCGCCGGGTGGGAGGCGGTCATGCCGTTGACGAAGACACCGCCCGCCTCCAGATCCCGTACGAAACGGTCGACCTCGGCCTCGTCCCGCGTCCAGACGTTGGAACTCAGGCCGAACGGGGAGTCGTTGGCGATCAGTACTGCCTCGTCCAGGTCGCCGGCGCGGTAGAGCGTGGCGACGGGGCCGAAGGCCTCCTCCTGGTGGATGCGCATGTCGCGGTGGATGTCGGCGAGGACGGTCGGCGGGTAGTACCAGCCGGGCCCGTCCGGGCGTTCGCCACCGCACAGGACGGTCGCGCCGACGTGCCTGGCGTCGTCGACGAGTTCCTCCAGGTCGGTACGCCCCTGCTCACTGGAGAGCGGCCCGACCTCCGTGTCGTCCTCCAGCGGGTCGCCGACCTTCAGGGCCTTCATGCGCGCGGTGAAGCGCTCGGCGAAGGCGTCGTAGACGTCCGTGTGCACGATGAACCGCTTCGCGGCGATGCACGACTGCCCGTTGTTCTGCACGCGCGCGGTCACCGCGACCTCGGCGGCGCGGTCGACGTCCGCGGAGGGCATGACGACGAAGGGGTCGCTGCCGCCCAGTTCCAGCACCGTCTTCTTGATCATCTGGCTGGCGGTGGAGGCGACCGCCCGGCCCGCGGGCTCGCTGCCGGTGAGGGTGGCGGCCTTCACGCGCTCGTCCCGCAGGATCTCGTCGACGGCGGAGGAGCCGATCAGCAGGGTCTGGAAGCAGCCCTCCGTGAAGCCCGCGCGGTGGAAGAGGTCCTCCAGGTAGAGGGCGGTCTGCGGGACGTTGGAGGCGTGCTTGAGCAGGCCGACGTTGCCGGCCATCAGCGCGGGCGCGGCGAAGCGGACCACCTGCCACAGCGGGAAGTTCCACGGCATCACCGCGAGCACCGGGCCCAGCGGCCGGTAGCGGACCAGGGCGTGGGAGGCGCCGGAGTCCTTCACGTCCGCGTCGGCGGGCCTCTCGTCGGCGAGCAGTTCCTCGGCGTGCTCCGCGTACCAGCGCATCGCCTTCGCGCACTTGGCGGCCTCGGCGCGGGCCTGCTTGATCGGCTTGCCCATCTCGGTCGTCATGACCCGGGCGATCTCCGCCTGGTCCTCGTCGAGCAGCTCGGCCGCCCGGGTGAGCAGGCGGGCGCGTTCGGCGAAGCCGGTCGTGCGGTACGTGCGGAACGTGGCCTCCGCGAGCTGGAGCCGGCGTTCCAGCTCCTCCTCGCCCATGGCCTCGTACGTCTTGAGCGTCTCACCGTTCGCCGGGTTCACCGTTGCGATGGGCATGACCGACCTCCCTGAAAGCGCGCTGTGCTTCGACCTTCCCGCGGGGCGCGGGGGCCCGCAACGCGGAGCCATCTGCTCAGTGCGAGTGCTCCGCCAGCCGGTCGAGAAACGCGGCCTGTGCCTTCACGATCACCTCGCGCGCCCGGTCGAGGCCGAACCACTCCACCCGGTCCAGCTCGGGGAACTCCTGCACCTGTCCGGACTTCGGCGGCCACTCCATACGGAACGTGCCGGGGACGACCGTCGCCGGGTCCAGGTCCGCCTCGACCGCCCACGCCGTGACGATCTTGCCGTTGGTCTGGCGGACCTCACCGAGCGGTACGGCCTCGCCGTCGGGCGGCGGCAGCCCGAGCTCCTCCTGGAACTCGCGCCGGGCCGCGTCCCAGGCGGGTTCGTCGGACTCGTACTCGCCCTTCGGCACGGTCCAGGCGCCCGCGTCGCGCCGCGCGAAGAACGGGCCGCCCATGTGGCCGAGCAGCACCTGAAGGCCGTCGTCGGTGTGCCGGAACAACAGCAGACCCGCGCTGCGCTTGCCCGTCATGTCCGTCACGGCCGCACCTCCGGGTGCGCGGCGAGCAGTGTCTCCACCGTGTCCGCCTCCTCCGGGCGCTTGTCCTCGCGGTAGCGGATGACGCGGGCGAAGCGGAGGGCGACGCCCGCCGGGTAGCGGGTGGAGCGCTGCAGGCCGTCGTAGGCGATCTCGACGACGAGTTCCGGGCGTACGCTCACCACCCAGCCGTCGTCGTCGACGGCCAGCTCCGTCAGGCGCTCGGTCTGCCAGGTGAGCAGCGCGTCGGTCATGCCCTTGAAGGTCTTGCCGAGCATGGCGAAGCCGCCGTCGGCGGTGCGGGCGCCCAGGTGGAGGTTGGAGAGCTTGCCGGTGCGGCGGCCGTGGCCGCGTTCGACGGCCAGCACGACCAGGTCGAGAGTGTGCACGGGCTTGACCTTCAGCCAGGACGCCCCGCGCCGGCCGGCGCTGTAGCCGGCGTCCAGGGCCTTGATCACGACGCCCTCGTGACCGCGCTTCAGCGTCTCGGCGAGGAACTCCTCCGCCACCGGGACGTCCTCGGGCCCGGACAGCAGTGCCCGCCGTACCCGCATCGGCTCCGGGACCAGCCGGGCCAGCTCCGCGTGCCGCTCGGCGAACGGCAGGTCGAGCAGGTCGCGGCCGTCGACCGACAGCGCGTCGAAGAAGACCGGGGAGACGGGGACCGTCTCGGCGGCCGTCGCCACGTCCACGCGCGAGCCGACGCGCCCGGCGGTCTCCTGGAAGGTACGGGGCCGGCCGCCGCCGTCGAAGGCGATCACCTCGCCGTCCAGGATGAACCGCTCACCCCTCAACTCCCGCGCCGCCGACGTCAGTTCCGGCAGGCGGTCGGTGATGTCGTCGAGGGTGCGGGTGTACAGGCGTACGTCGTCGCCCTCCCGGTGCACCTGGACGCGGATGCCGTCCAGCTTCTCCTCGACCACGCAGGCGCCCAGCTTCTCGACCGCCTCCGCCACCGAGGAGGCGCTGTGCGCCAGCATCGGCAGCACCGGGCGGCCGACGGTGAGCCGGAACCGCTCCAGCGTCGCCGGCCCCTCCCCGAGCAGCGCCTGAGCGACCTCTTGCAGCGAACCCGCGAGCATCACCGCCCGCCGTACGTCCGCCGCCGGCGCCCCGGTCGCCTGCGCCAGCCCCTCCACGGCGACCGCGTCCAGGGCGCCCTGGCGCACCTCGCCGGTGAGCAGGCCGAGAAGGAAGCGCTGCTCGTCCTCGGTGGCCGACCTCATCAACTCCTCGACCAGGCGGGCCCGTTCGGCCTGTGAACCGGGGCCGGAGACCTTGCCGAGCTCGGTGAGCCGGGCGTCCACCTCGCGCACGGTCAGCGTCGGCTCGGCGGCCGGTTCGGCGGGGCGGCTCAGCACCTTCCAGCCGACGCCGATCCGGCCCTGCGGGAGTCTGCCCGCCAGATACGGGATGACGATCGGCGCGTCGTCGGCGTCCGCGTCCCGGAACAACGCGGCGAGCAGGGCGATCTTGCGGGAGCGCGCCGAGGTGTCGGCGACGTCCCGGGACACCTGGGCGAGCCGGGTCAACAGCATGCAGCCATGGTGCACCGGGGGCGGGCGCTCTACACCCGGGCGTCGGCGTCGAGGTCCGTCATCAGCAGCTCCCCGTTGATCGTGGCCCCCGCCCGGTAGCCGCCCGCCGCCGCGTTCACCACCTGCTCGGCGAAGCCCATCGCGTTGCCCGCCGCCCACACTCCGGGCACGGTGGTCAGGCCCGTCTCGTCCACCACGGGATACGCGCCGAACGGGGTCTCGCGCAGCTCGGCGCCCAGTTGCTGGAGCAGACCGGTCTGCGGCACGGCGCGCGGCGCGACGAACATCACCGAACGGTCGTGGGTCGTGCCGTCCGCGAGCCGGACCCCGGTGAGCCGGTCGTCCTCGACCACCAGCTCCGCGACCTCACCGGGCACCACCTCGACCCCCGCCGCCGCGAGCCTGCGCAGGTCGTCGTCCGAGAGCTCCGCCTCGGCGACCTTGTGCAGGAAGAACGTCACGTCCTTGGACCACTGGGACACCATCAGCGCCTGGTGCACGCTCAGCGCGGACGTGGCCAGCACGCCGAAGGGCTGGTCCCGCACCTCCCAGCCGTGGCAGTACGGGCAGTGCAGCACGTCCCGGCCGAACCGCTCGGCCACGCCGGGGACCGCCGGAAGCTCGTCCTTCAGCCCGGTGGCGACGACGAGCCGCCGGGCGCGCACGGTACGTCCGCTCGCCAGCGCCATGGCGAAGTCGCCGTCCTTGGTGACGTCCACCGCCCGGTCCCGGACCAGCTCCACCCCGTACCGCGCGATCTCCTCGCGGCCGAGCGCCAGGAACTCCGCGGGCGGCATGCCGTCCCGGGTCAGATAGCCCTGCATGTGCGCGGCGGGCGCGTTGCGGGGCTCGCCCGCGTCGACGACAAGGGTCCGGCGCCGGGCGCGGCCGAGGACCAGTGCGGCGGACAGTCCGGCCGCGCCGCCTCCGACGACGACCACTTCGTACATCTCGGTCATGGTGACCACCTCCGTGGACAAGGTCGCTCGGCCACTGCCGCATTGACAAACGTGTTTGCCGAAACTGCAATGGAGTCATGAGTGACGGCACAGGCACGGACGAGGTGCTCGCGGAGGTCGGACCCCGGCTGCGGCGGATCCGGAAGGAACGGGGCGCGACGCTCGCCGGGCTGTCGGAGGCGACCGGTATCTCGGTGAGCACCCTGTCGCGGCTGGAGTCGGGCCTGCGTAAGCCCAGCCTAGAACTGCTGCTGCCGATCGCGCGGGCCCACGGGGTGGCGCTGGACGAACTGGTCGGAACTCCGCCGGTCCGGGACCCGCGGGTGCGGGCTCAGCCGATCGTGCGGCACGGGCGCACCTACTGGCCGCTCACCCGCCAGCCCGGCGGAGTCCAGGCGTTCAAGGTGCTCGTACCGCAGGGGACGGAGGAGCCGGAACCCCGTGTCCACGAGGGGTACGAATGGCTCTACGTCCTCGCCGGGCGGCTGCGGTTCGTGCTGGGCGAGCACGACGTGGTGCTCGCGGCGGGGGAGGCCGCCGAGTTCGACACGCGCGTGCCGCACTGGTTCGGGTCGACGGGGGAGGGGCCGGTGGAGTTCCTGAGTCTCTTCGGGCCGCAAGGGGAGCGGATGCACGTACGGGCGAAGCCCAGGCGTTCGTGACGGACGTGACTCTTCCGCGGCAGGCTGTTCCCTGATCGGCAAGCGACCGCTTAGTATGCGAAGGACCCCGGTCGGACGACGTAGTCGCGTGGAGGCTCCGCATGCAGGCATGGCAGGTGCACGAGAACGGCGAGCCGAGTGAGGTGATGCGCCTGGAGGACGTGGCGCGGCCCGAGCCCGGCGACGGCCAGGTCCTGCTGAAGGTGCGCGCCGCGAACATCAACTTCCCTGACGTGCTGATGTGCCGTGGGCACTACCAGGTCCGGCCCCCGCTGCCGTTCACCCCGGGCGTGGAGATCTGCGGCGAGACCGAGGACGGACGCCGCGTGATCGCCAACCCCGCGCTGCCGTACGGCGGTTTCGCCGAGTACGCCGTCGCGGACGCCGCCGCTCTGCTGCCCGCTCCCGACTCGCTGGACGACGCCGAGGCGGCCGCCCTGCACATCGGGTACCAGACGGGCTGGTTCGGCCTGCACCGCCGGGCCGGTCTCGAAGCCGGCGAGACACTGCTCGTCCACGCCGCCGCAGGAGGGGTCGGCAGCGCGGCCGTGCAGCTCGGCAAGGCGGCCGGGGCCACCGTCATCGGTGTCGTCGGCGGGGCCGACAAGGCCGCCGTCGCCCGCGAGCTGGGCTGCGACGTGGTGATCGACCGGCGTGCCGCAGACGTGGTCGCGTCCGTGAAGGAGGCCACCGGCGGGCGGGGCGCCGACGTGATCTACGATCCGGTCGGCGGCGAGGCCTACACGCAGTCCACCAAGGTGGTCGCCTTCGAGGGCCGGATCGTCGTCGTGGGCTTCGCGAGCGGGACGATTCCGAGCCCGTCCCTCAACCACGCCCTCGTGAAGAACTACGCGATCCTCGGCCTGCACTGGGGCCTGTACAACACCAAGAACCCGAAGCTGGTCCAGCACTGCCACGAGCAGCTCACCGAGCTGGCCGCCCGGGGCGCGATCAAGCCGCTGGTGAGCGAGCGCGTGCCGCTCGGCGAGGCGGCGGCAGCGGTCCAGCGGGTCGGCGACGGTGTCACCACCGGCCGGGTCGCCGTCGTACCGCAGAACGGAGTCGAGGCATGACCGACGCAGCCGAACTCAGGCGCCGCGCAGCGGAGCTGCTGGCCGCGAATCCACCCGCCACGACGGATCGGACGGACTTCCTGAAGGCCCGCTTCGATGCCGGTCTCGCGTGGGTCCACTACCCCGAGGGCCTCGGCGGACTCGGTGCCCCACGCTCCCTCCAGGTCGTCGTCGACGCCGAGCTGGAGGCCGCGGACGCTCCCGACAACGACCCGCGGCGCATCGGCATCGGCCTCGGCATGGCCGCGCCGACCATCCTCAAGTACGGCACCGAGGAGCAGAAGCAGCGGTTCCTCAGGCCCCTCTGGGTGGGCGAGGAGGTCTGGTGCCAGCTGTTCAGCGAGCCGGGCGCCGGTTCCGACCTGGCCGCGCTGGGCACCCGCGCCGTGCGGGAAGGCGAAGACTGGGTCGTCAACGGGCAGAAGGTGTGGACGTCCAGCGCCCACGTCGCCCGCTGGGCCATCCTCATCGCCCGCACCGACCCGGACGTGCCCAAGCACGTGGGCGTCACCTACTTCCTCTGCGACATGACCGACCCGGGCGTCGAGGTGCGGCCGCTGCGCCAGGTCACCGGCGAGGCCGAGTTCAACGAGGTCTTCCTCACGAACGTCCGCATCCCGGACTCGCGCCGCCTCGGCGAGGTCGGCGACGGCTGGCGGGTCGCGCAGACCACGCTGAACAACGAACGCGTCGCCATCGGCGGCATGCGGCTGCCCCGCGAGGGCGGCATGATCGGCCCGGTCTCCAAGACCTGGCGCGAACGCCCCGAACTGCGCACCCACGACCTGCACCAGCGGCTGCTGAAGCTGTGGGTGGAGGCCGAGGTCGCCCGGCTCACCGGTGAACGCCTGCGCCAGCAACTCGTCGTCGGCCAGCCCGGCCCCGAAGGCGCCGGCATGAAGCTCGCCTTCGCCCGTCTCAACCAGGAGATCAGCGGCCTGGAGGTCGAACTCCTCGGCGAGGAAGGGCTGTTGTACGACGACTGGACCATGCGACGCCCGGAGATGGTGGACTTCACCGGTCGCGAGGCCGGCTACCGCTACCTGCGCTCCAAGGGCAACAGCATCGAGGGCGGGACCAGCGAGGTCCTGCTGAACATCGTCGCCGAGCGCGTCCTGGGCCTGCCGTCCGAGCCGCGCACCGACAAGGACGTCGCCTGGAAGGACCTGGCCCGATGACCGATCTTCTGTACTCGGAGGAGGAAGAGGCCCTCCGCGCCGCCGTCCGCGACCTGCTCACGGACCACTGCGACGCACCGGGCGTGATCGCCCGCACCGAGTCCGACGCCCCGCACGACCGCGCGGCGTGGAAGGCGCTGGCCGACGGCATGGGCCTCGCCGGCCTCCTGGTGCCGGAGTCCCGGGGCGGCCAGGGCGCCTCCCACCGCGAAGTCGCCGTCGTCCTGGAGGAGTTGGGCCGCGCGGTCGCCCCCGTTCCCTACCTGACGAGCGCCGTCGTCGCCACCGAGGCCCTGCTGGCCTGCGAGGCCGACGACCTCCTCACCGACCTGGCGTCCGGCCGGCGGATCGGCGCCCTCGCCGTCGCCCTGAGCGTCGCTCCGGGCGCCGCCCACAAGGTCGTACGGCATGAAAACGGGTCCCTGCACGGGGAGTTGACCGGCGTCGCGGACGCGGCCGTAGCCGATGTGTTCCTCGTACCGGCGGACGACGGTGGTCTGTACGCGGTCGAGGCCGACGCGGCGACCGTCACCCCGCAGATCTCCCTGGACCTGACCCGGCCGCTCGCCACCGTCACCCTCGACGGTGCCCCGGGCCGTCGCCTGGGCGACGCCGAGCCCGCCGTCCGCCGCGCCCTGCGCGCCGGTGCCGGGCTGCTCGCCTCCGAGCAGCTCGGTGTCGCCGAGTGGACGTTGACGGAGACCGTGCGCTACCTGAAGGAGCGCAAGCAGTTCAACCGTCCCGTCGGCGGCTTCCAGGCGCTCAAGCACCGGCTCGCGCAGCTCTGGCTGGAGGTCGTCAGCCTCCGCGCCGCCGCCCGGGGCGCGGCCGACGCGCTCGCGAGCGGCCAGGACGTCGACGTGGCGGTGGCCGTCGCCCAGGCCTACGCGGCGCAGGTCGCCGTCCACGCGGCCGAGGAGGCACTGCAGCTGCACGCCGGCATCGGCATGACGTGGGAGCACCCGGTGCACCTGTACCTGAAGCGGGCCAAGGCCGACTCGATCGCCTACGGCACCGCGGGCGCCCACCGCTCCACACTGGCCGAACTGGTCGACCTCCAGGCTCCCTGACCTTCGCCGACGTACGCCCACTTCCACCCACGTTCACCAGGGAAAGCCCGCCCCACCTGGGGCGGGCTTTTCCGTGTGCCTTGCGCGCAGGCGGTGAACGAGGGGAGGCAGTCCGGCCAACTCCTGCCATGAGCAGGCCCTTTGCGGCCCCGAGGACCTGATACTCGCTGAGGTCCCGTACGGCACCCAAAGGGAGGCAGAGCATGGCCCTCACCACCCGCCGCAGAGCCCTCAGCACCTTCGGCGCCGCGCTCGCCGGCGCGGTCGCCCTGCCCGCGTCCGGCGCGCGGGCAAGCGAACAAAGGCACCGCACCGGCCCGTTGTGGCGCGCCCACGCCCACAACGACTACGAGCACCCCCGCCCCCTCCTCGACGCCCTCGGCCACCGCTTCGGCAGCGTCGAGGCCGACATCTACCTCGTCGGCGACCAACTCCTCGTCGCCCACGACCCGGAGGACCTCGACCCCTCCCGCACCCTCGAATCCCTCTACCTCGATCCGCTGGCGGCCCGCGTCAAGGCCAACCACGGCTGGGTGTACCGGGGTTGGCACAAGCCGCTCCAGCTGCTGATCGACATCAAGACCGAGGGCGCGTCCACCTACCTCGAACTCGACCGCCACCTGCAGCGCTACCCGCACCTGTTCACCACGTACGCCCACGGCCGGGTGTACACCGGCCCGGTCACCGCCGTGATCTCCGGCGACCGCGCGGCCCGTACGCCGATGGAGGCCCAGCGCGTGCGCCGCGCCTTCTACGACGGACGCCTCAGCGACCTGGGCAGCGCGGCGCCCGCCTCCTTCGTGCCGCTGATCAGCGACAACTGGACGCTGAACTTCACGTGGCTGGGTGTGGGCGCGTTCCCGGACGCCGAGCGGGAGAAGCTTCGCGGCATCGTCGCCGCGGCCCACGCGCGCGGGCAGCGGGTGCGGTTCTGGGCGACGCCCGATGTCGCCGGACCGGCCCGGGACGCGGTGTGGGGCGAGCTGCTCGCCGCCGGCGTCGACCACCTCAACACCGACGACCTGGCGGGCCTGGAGGCGTTCCTGGACGCACACCGGTCCGAGTGACACCACTCGATCGGAGGACAGGTCAGCCGCCCGGCCACACCCTCCGCTACGCCACACTTGCGGCCGAACGCCGCGAAGCGGACGTGGCGGAGGAGGTTGACGATGGCCGTTTCCATCTCTGTGGTGCTGTTGCTCGCTGTCCTGGCGGTGATCTTCCTGCGCAACGGCGGGCTGAAGATCTCCCACGCCCTGGTCTGTCTGCTGCTCGGCTTCTACCTGGCGAGCACCAGCGTCGCTCCCACCATCCACAGCGGCATCACGGCGACCGCCGACATCGTGAGCAGCCTGCGGCCGTGAGGATCATCCGGTGGCGAAGACCCCGATGCCGTTGGCGACCGGGCGCTCCGCGCCGCCGGAGGGATGGTTGCGCACCGAGACCGTACTGGCGCCCGAAGCCCGGGTGACCAGCGTCGTGGAGCCGCCGCCGTCCAGGTTGAAGGCGTCGACCGCGCCGAGATCGTGCAGGGCGTCCGCCACTTCGGCGACCGTCAGGCCGCTGCGGTACTCGGGCGCCCCGTCCAGCGCGAACAGCAGCACGCCCCGGCCGCCCTCGGTGACGCCCACGGCGGTGCGCACGGCCGCGGCCGTGGTGTCGAGGCCGGGCAGCGGCTGTCCACCCCGCAGGACCGGGTAGCCGCCGAGGGCGAAGTCGTACGGCGCCGACGCGGTGGACGCCACGAGCCGGTGGCTCACCTGCACCGACTCCCCGGTGAAGAACTTCCGCAGCCGCTGCGCGCCGGCCTCCCGGCCGACCAGCACGGTGGTCCCGGCGGCGATGGCGCCGCCGCCGGGGGCGTCGGCGGTGGACACGACCCGGCCGTCCCGGACCGTCACCTCGAACGTGTCGGTGCTGCACGGCGCGCCGCGGTCGTCGTCCGTGCCGCACGTGGCGCGCACCCGGGAGGCGCTGCCCCACTCCGTGGTGAACGCGCCGACGGAACCCACGGGCAGCGCGTACTGGTTGAGCCCGCCGAGCGCGAACCGGTCCTCGGGCGTGGTGACCGATCCGTCGAGGGTCAGCCGGTCCAGCCGGGCGCGGTGGTCGGTGCCGACGCCCAGCACGTCCCGGGTGGTGGTGCCCGACGGCAGCGCCGGCCCGAACCGCTGGCCCTTCGGCACGGCCGCCTTCAGTACGTGGCCGTCCGCGATCGCCGGACCCACGCTCGCGCCGGTCGCCTCGACGCCCGGGTGCTGGGTCTCGGAGATGTTGAAGAAGTCGCCGTTGACGCCCCCGAGGGCCCGCTGGGTGTCCGCCAGCCGCGAGACGGTCGCCCGGGCGGCCACCGTCCCCGGGTACAGCAGGCCGAGGCGCACCCGGGAGTCGGCCAGGTCGACGCTCAGCACATGGGCGTGCGTGGGGCCCTTGTTCCCCTGGATGTCGAACTCCCGGTAGACGACCCCGGGCGCGACCCGCATGCCGCCCCGCGCGGCGCCGGCCGGTGCCGCCCCCGCCAGGGCCGCACCGGCCAGCGTGCCGAGTGCCGTGAGGACCGTCAGTACTGTTCTGCGCGTTCCGAGTCGTCCTTGACGACGTGTCACCGTTGCCCCCTGAGGTCTCGTCAACTGTCCCAGGACTCAGGGGAAGTGCAGCAGAAGGCGAGGGCCGAGGGGATGGCCGCGCGGCCGACTGCACAAGAACGGGTGAAAAGCGGCCGGAAAACGCGCGAGCGCAACTGAGCTGATCGGCCCCTCAGAGACGGGCCGGTGGTTTACGAGGAGTGCGCCGCGTAGCAGCGGAGGGAGACCGTCCGGTCCGGGCCCCAGCGCTGCTCGACCACGTCCAGCAACTCCCAGCCCAGCCGCTCGTAGAGCGCGGTCGCCGCGGTGTCGGACGCGACGACGTCCAGCACCGGATGCAGGCCCCGCGCGTGCGCCTCACACGTGGCCCGTTCCAGCAGCGCCGCCCCGATGCCCCGCCCTCGTGCGGCGGGGGAGACGAACAGCCGGTTCACCACGGCGGCAGCCCCGGCGCCTTTGTGACGGGCCTGCCACAGGCCGGGCGCGACGTCGCCCTCGTCGCTGTGGGACAGGACGACGTGCCCGACGATCCGTCCGTCCAGCTCCGCCACCCACGCGGACAGCAGCGAGCGGGGCGTGAGCCAGTCGGCGGGCCGGGCAGGCCAGTTCACGGGGTAGCCGCCGTCCTCGTGGACCGCCGTGAGTACGGCGATGCAGTCGGCCAAGTCGTCCGCCACCCGGGGCCGCACGGGCCGGCCCCGGCCGCCGCGCGGGGCGTCCCCGTACGGCGTGAAGTGGGCGGGTGTGTGGTCGATCGACAGTTCGGGGCGCCAGGCGGTGAGGGCCTGGGCGCTGCACACGAACAGGCCGGGCGGCAGCTGGTCCAGGGGGTACCAGCGCCAGTCCCCGACGCTCTCGCCGGGCTGGTCGGCCGGCTCGCCGCGCCAGTCGGTGACGACGGCGGCCACGGTCACCCGTACGACGTCGGCGACGTGGTCGAGGAGCGTGCCCAGCAGACGTACGTCGGACGGCTCGGCCCGCAGGCCGGTCTCCTCGCCGAGCTCACGCACGACCGTCTCCCGGAGCGTTTCGCCGGGGTCCGCCTTCCCGCCGGGCAGCTCCCAGGTGCCCCGGCGGTGACGGCCCAGGAGCAGCCCTCGGGGGCCGTACAGGATGGGGGCCACGCCGAGGGTCGCGTGCGCGACGGGAGGCTGGGAGGTGCGGGGGCGGGAGGAGACGCGGGCGGGGCGCCGGGCGCGGAAGACGCGGTAGGAGGCGTGGTTGCCGGGCTCCGGCGCGTCGACGGCGTGCACGGACTCCAGCCGTAGCCCGTGCTCGGCGAGCAGGTCCTCCCAGAGCTCCGGCGCGAGCACCCACATCCGCACGGTGGCGTCGCCGCCACCCGCGAACCGCAGGACCTCCGGCCGCGACATCACGTCGGACGACGGTCCGTCGCCGCGCGAGTTGGTGTGCAGCGTGGAGAAGCACAGCGTCCCGCCGGGCGTGAGGGCCGTGGCGAGGGCGGGCAGCAGACGGCGGGGATCGATGAACGGGACGCCGTTGACGGAGTAGATCACGTCGTACGGCGCCGCCGACCGCAGATGCTCGACCGCGTCGGCACGGACCAGGCACAGCCCCGGCAGCGAGCCGTACCGCGCGCGGGCCCGCTCGTACTGGCTCGGTGAGGCGTCCACCGCGTCCACCGACGCTCCGTACGCCCGTACGAGATGCGCGGCGTGCCGGGCCGTGCCGCAGCCGAGGTCCAGGACGCGGCGGCCCGACAGCTCCCCGAGGAGGTCGGCGTCCGGCCCGGCGTCCGGGATGCCCCAGTCGATCCGCTCCACCTCGTCCGGGACCGTGCCGCGCCGGAGATGGTGGGTCCCGTACGCGTCCCAGACAGCGGAGTTGACCGACTCCGGGCCGTCCGGATCGAGGGGCTGCGGCATCAAGGTACCTCCAGGGCGGGGCCGTGTTCCTTCAACGGCCCATGATCGCCCCTAGGCGTCGGGAGATGCCGCGCGATCCGGTTGTTCGCCTGCTCAGCCGCCCAGTGGTACGGGGCCGGTCAACCGCCCGGCGTCGGTGTCGGCCTGGTCCCGTCTCGGCTGGGTCCAGTCGAGGTCGGCCCACTGCCGTGGCTCCCGCAGATCGGGGTGGTACTGGGGATCGCTCTGCCGCCGGAGTCGTACGCTCGCGTGCACCCGCGCGCCCTCGGGAACCGGCCGTGAGCGTCGGCCCGCGAGGATCCAGGCCACGCCGTTCTTGTGGAGGGGCGCGCCCGCGAACTCCTCGGTCACCGTGCAGGCCTCGGCGTAGGCGCCGGGGCGGAAGAGCAGGTCGTCGCAGACGCCGTCGGTGACCCACTTGAGGGTGATGGTGGAGAGCAGGGGCTCGTTGTCGGCATGCGCGAACGTGCCGCCGACGTCGGAGTGCACTCCGGCGAACCAGACCTCCTGCGCGGTCTCCTGGAGGACCGGCGGACGCGGTGTCACCTCGTACTCGTGGTAGGGGCGGCGCTTCTCGTCGAGGGACACGGCGTGGCGGATGCGGGCGGCGTTGGGCAGCTGGTGGGTGTAAGGCCAGTTCAGGTTGCCCAGGCGCAGGATGCCCGCCGCCTTCACGGTGTCCCAGATGCCGAGGTACGCGACGGGAAGGGCGTAGTGCGACACCTGCCTTTCGTGCCCGGCCGCCTCCGCGTTGTCCTTCACCACCCTCCACAGCGGCTCCCTCTCGGTGCGCCGGCAGAAGGCGTGCGAGAACCGCGCCACCTCCTTCATGCTCTTGTCGATGTCCTGGTTGAAGGCGTACTTGGCCACCGCGTACGGGACGAGGTTCTCCGAACCGGGGCGCATCAGGCCCGGCTTGTTCAGCATGCCGACGAGGGCGCGGGCGGTGTAGGCGCCGCGGCTGAAGCCGAAGACGTACACCTCGTCGCCCGGCTGCCAGGTCCGCATCAGGAACGTGTAGGCCTCGGTGAGGTTGGTCTTCAGCCCCGTGCCGAACGCGAGTCCGCTCACGCGGGAGAACCAGCGGCCCGCCGGTCCGTGCGCGGTGGCGGCGGACATGGTGCCGACGCCGGGGTCGTAGTACAGGAGTTGCTGGGCCGGGTCGTCCGGGCGCAGCATCTCGTAGAGTCTGACCACATTGGTCGGGTGGCGGGCGCCGACCTGGTTGCCGGTCCCGTCCAGGCAGATGACGATCTTGCGTGCCATGGTCGCGCTCCTTGCCTAGGGGGTGTCGCCCTAGCCCTGGTGCCGTCTGCCGCGTCGCGGTCTTCCGTCGTGCCGCGCCCCGTCCGTCTCGGCGATCTGCAGCTCGAACGCCTCCCGCGCGACAGGGCTGTCGGGCGGGAGCACGGCCATCTCCCGCAGCTCCTGCGCCTGGGCCAGTGTGCCCGCCGCCCTGCTGCCCTCGGGGGCGTGGAGCAGGCGGACCCGGCCGTCGCCGGAACCGCGCCGGCCGACCGGGGCCACGGCGCCGTGGGTGCCGTCGGGCAGGGTCACCCACAGCTTGAAGTCGGAGTAGCGGAAGTAGTCCGCGCCCTTGACCGGCCAGGGGTAGTGGTGTTCGCCGGGGGTCTTGGGCAGGATGCCCTGGTGGTCCCCGCGGTTCAGGGGGACGCACGAGTTGAACAGGGAGTCGGTCCACGCCTCGACCCCGTCGGCGTCCGTGATCGGGGTGCGCAGCAGGTCGCGGGCCTCTTCGTAGCCCAGCGCGTCCAGGGCGGGCAGGGTGAGGGGGAAGGCGTCCACGAGTTCGGCGGCGAGCAGGCGCAGCCGGTCGACCTTCTCCGGGTCTGCGCAGAACTGCATGCTCCACTCGATGCCGGCCTTGGCGCGGTACATGCGCCAGCCGTCCCGCCCCTTCACCCAGAGGCTGCCGCCGTGGTGCATCTCCCAGTGCTCGGATCCGGTGGGCCGGGGACCGTAGGGCAGGTCGTCGTCGGCCGTTTCATCGAGGATCTCCTTCACCGTCGACTTCGCGGCTCGGAAGAACGTCGACTCCTTGCGCGCGGGGTGTTCGACGAGTTGGATCTTCCACGGGTGGTTTCCCGTGTGGGTTCCGGCGAGCCGGATGGTGTCGGGTATCCGTGATCTGATGGCGGAAGCGATACGGGCCATGGGCCGACCTCCTCGCACCGGCCGCGCGGGCTCGCGGCGGGTCCGCAGCGCCGAGTGCCTCTGGTTCCATCGTGCTCCTCGGACGAGGTGACGGCGAGCCCAGAAGCAGTTGACGGCGCAACAGGTGAAGGCGAAACGGCCCTGGGGCCGCGGTCTACTCGCCGTCGTCGTCGGCGTCCAGGTCGAGCGCTCCGAAGTCCAGGACGTCGGCGGCCTCGCGCCGGGTCTGTTCCGCGACGCGTTGGACGTCGGCGATCACGTCCCCGCGTTCGGTGATCAGACGGTCGTAGATGGGTGCGGTACCCGAAGCGGCGGCAATCACGTCGGTCTCCTCCTCCTGGGCGGCATCACCGGGCCGGACCACGAGGGCGGGGTCCGGCGGGCTTGCGGTCCGCTACCCGGTTCTGCGGCTCCTACGCTCCGCCGGGAACTAGACAGTGCGGTCGGTCGTGTCGCGTGGGTCACAGCGCCGGTGCGGACACGACCGACCTCACAGTCGCCGCCTGCTCCCGGCAGCCCGTCGTCTTCACCCCCGAGGTCCGTTCACGTACCGATCCTCGCCGCGATGATCGGTGCGAGGCGGTCCGTGATGACGCGGTGACCCTGGTCGTTGGGGTGCACCGAGTCCGTGAGATCGCCGGAGCCCAGCCAGCCGGTGGTGTCGACGAAGGAGACCCGGGAATCGCCCCCCTCGACGGCCGCCCTGACCGCCGCCTCGGTCTGGGGGACGTACCGGCCGCGGAAGGTCTCCAGCGCGAAGATCCACGCCTGCGGATGGGCGGCGCGGACCTTGCGCAGCAGGCTGGTGTACGCCGCCTGGAACTGCGTGGAGCTGACCCCGTGGCCGACGTCGTTGGTGCCGAGGTTGATGACGACGGCGTCCGCCCGGTAGCGGGCGAGGTCCCAGTCGGGCGTGGCCGCGTTCGGGTTGAGTTTGCCGTACTGCCGTTCGAGGCCCACACATCCGTCGGCCGCGGCGACCAGACAGGCGCCGCCCTGGGCGATCTGGGTGTGCTCGGCGCCGAGCCGTTCGCCGATCAGCCAGCCGTACGCCGTGCGGGCGTTCTGCGAGGTGGTCGTCCCCACCGTGATCGAGTCGCCGACGAACTCGATCAGCTTGCCGGGGGCCTGCGGTGCGAACGTCGTCGCGCCACTGTCGAGGGCCAGACCCTGGAAGACGGCGTCGCCGTGGTACGAACCGGCGACCACCTGGTAGTTGACCTGGAGGGTGTGGTTGCCCGCGGACAATGGTGACGGCGTCAGGTTCACGGTCCCCTTGGCGTCGTCGTAGAAGGTCACGGGTCCGTTGTCGATGCGCGCCCAGAAGTCGATCGTGCCCCGCTGCTTCAGCTTGACGGTCCGGCCGGTGAAGCCGACCCGGTAGTACGCGCCCGCCCAGTAGGGGGTGTAGGCGGTCGTGGAGCTCTGGGTGTCCCAGCGGCCGACGAACTTGATGTTGGGGTCGCCGGGCTGGCCGGGAGCGGCCGCCATGGTGGACGCCGGGTTGCCGAGCCGGGCGGCGACGACGGGGGCGAGACGGCTCGCGAACTTGGTGTGGCCCGCCTCGTTGGGATGCCCGTTGCCGTCCTCGTAGTCGGTCCCGTCGGTGAGCCAGCCCGTGGTGTCGACGTAAGTCACCTTGGTGTCACCGGCGTTGGCGCGGGCGCTGACGGCCGCCCTGGTCTCGGTGACGTACCGCTTCTTGAGCGTCTGCACCGCGAAGAGGTGCGCGTTCGGGTAGGCGGCGCGCAGGTCGGCGAGGAACTTGGTGTACGCCGCCTGGAAGGTCGAGCCGGACACGCCGTGGCCGATGTCGTTGGTGCCGAGGTTGATGACGACCGCGTCCGCCCGGTAGCGGGAGAAGTCCCAGTCCTGACCGCCCGTGCTGGCCGTCTTGAAGAACTGGCCGCTCAGGCCGGTGCACCCGGACTGGGCGACGAGACAGTAGCCGGAGCGGGCGATCTGGGTGTGGCGCGCCCCCAGCTGCTCACCGGTCTTCCAGGCGTACGAGTCGAGCGCCAGCCGGTCGGTGAGGGCGCCCGCGGTGATGGAGTCGCCGACGAACTCGACGAGCCGGGCCGGTGTGTCGGGGCTGACCGTGCGCGCGCCGGGGTCCAGCACCAGGCCCTGGAAGACGGTGTCGCCGGAGCGGTAGGAGATCCGCAGGGTGTGGGTGCCGGCGGAGAGGGGGCGGGGCGTGAGGTTCACCGTGCCGCGCACGCCCGCGTGGAACACGTCGGGTCCGCCGTCGATGCTCACGTACAGGTTGACCGCGTCCCTGGCCTTGACCTTCACGGTGGTTCCGGTGAAGGCGGTCTGCAGATACGCGCCGGTCCAGGAGGGGACCGCGGCGGTGCCGGTGCCGGTGTCCCAGCGTCCGACGTAGACGATGTTCGGGTCGGAGACCGAGCCGTCCGCCGGCGCGGCCCGCGCGGGGGAGGCGCCCGCCCAGGACAGCAGACAGGCGACGAGCACGGCCGTGAGGAGGGCCGGGAGGGTGCCTCTGGCACGGCGTAAGAAGGTGGCATGGGGGGTGGCATGCATGGGGATCCCTTTCGCGTGGGGGTGGGAGCGCTCCCATGTACAGCCTTTCGAGAGAAGCAACGAAACGGTTGAGCGTCAAGGGACCGCGTGAGACACGGAGTCCCGGAGCGCCTGTGGCGGCTCCGGGACTCCGTGTCTCACGTGATCAGGGCTTTACAGGCTTGCCGCGGCCCCAGGCCCAGGCGAGTCGGTCGGCGCCGGACTGGTTGGTGGTGGCCAGCCAGGGGCGGGCGGGGTCGCCGGTCAGCTTCTGCAGCGAGTAGGTGTCGTCGGTGCGCAGGCCCGGCCAGTACACGGACCCCATCTTCAGCTCACGGAAGGTGTCGGTGACGGCCTGGAGGTAATTGACGAAGTTGTTGTCCGGGGTCGGCACGTTGTAGTTCAGGCCGGTGGTCATCGGCGATCCGAACTCGTCCGCGACCGTCCGGTTCGCGCAGTCACCGATGCGCACCTTGAGGTCGGCCACCCACTGGTCGTAGGTGGCGTAGTCCTTCCAGAACCCGTAGTGGTGCAGGGACAGGTAGGTGCCCTTCAGGCGAGGGTCGGCGCAGACCGAGGTGACGTGGTCGTTGTAGCCGGCGCCGCTGACGAAGACGCGGTTGCGGGGGACCGACGGGTAGGTAGACAGCCACTTCGCGGCTATGTCGGCCCACTCGGTGTCAGTGTAGCCGTGGGGCTCGTTCATCGGCTCGAAGTACACACGGCTGTTGTTCTTGTAGGCCTTGACGACGGTGTTCCACATCGGCCAGTAGGTGGCCTCGTCGTCGATGAAGCCGTCCTTCTGGGCGCCCGTGCCCTCCCAGTAGGACACGATGACCTTGAAGCCCTTGGCGGACGCGGCGTCGATGACCGCTCGGTAGGACTTCCAGTACGAGCCGTTGACCGTGTACGGGTTGATGGGCAGCCGGACGGTGTTGGCACCGAGGTTCGCGCGGAACGCCGAGATGATCCGGCTCGCCTTGGTGTAGGTCTGCCCGTAAGTGTCGGACAGCGACAGGCCCGACAGTACGACCGGGTCGTCGGCGAAGTTGTCCCGCGGGTCGGCCCAGTTGACCCCCTTGAACTGGGTCGTGTCCGTACTGGGCGTGGCGGCGGAGGCGGGGCTGCCGGTGAGGGTGGTGCCCGCCCCGGCGATCAGGAGCGCCACGGCGGCGGCTCGGAGACGGGGGGAGCGGCGGCGGGTGCCGGCGGGGGTTCTGCTCATCGGCCTTGCCTTTCGGGGATCCTCATGTTTACGCAAACATCGTCGACCTCCCGGTCCCATGTTTACGTAAACATCGCGGCGCCGGAATCGTGGCACCCGCCACGTTGAGCGTCAAGGCTTCCCGCACATAACGCCCCACGCGGTGGAGCGGTGCCGCGAACGCGCCGACTTTTGTTCAATCGTGGGCCGTGCTTTGCCGCTCCTTCGTTGTCCGCCCCACCGCGCGCGCCTAGCGTCACCTGCGGACTTCGGGAGGACTGGCATGCTGAAGACCGTCACAGACCAGGCAGCGGGTCTCACCAAGGACCAGCGCAACGCCTTCGTCGCCGCCTACTTGGGCTGGGCGATGGACGCCTTCGACTACTTCCTGGTGGTACTCGTCTACAGCGAGATCGCCGACGACTTCCATGTCTCCCTCACCGACATGGCCTTCCTCACCACCGTCACGCTGGTGATGCGACCGGTCGGTGCCCTGGTCTTCGGCATGTGGGCCGACCGCCGCGGCCGCCGCGTCCCGCTCATGGTCGACGTCGTCTTCTACTCGATCGTCGGCTTCGCCTGCGCCTTCGCCCCGAACTACACCGTGCTGCTGGTGCTGCGCCTGCTGTACGGCATCGGGATGGGCGGCGAGTGGGGCCTGGGCGCGGCGCTGGCCATGGAGAAGATCCCGGCCGCCAGGCGGGGTTTCTGGTCGGGCCTGCTGCAGAGCGGCTACTCACTGGGGTACCTGCTCGCCGCCGTGGCGTTCTTCGTCATCGAGCCCGCCTTCGGCTGGCGCGGGCTGTTCGCCTTCAGTCTCGTGCCCGCCCTGGTCGCGCTGTGGGTGCGCAGCCGGGTGGAGGAGAGCGAGGTGTGGGAGAAGAGCGTCCGGCTCAACCGCACCCCCGCGTACCAGGTGTTCAGGAACCCGGCGGTGCTGCGGCGCTTCGTGTACCTGGTCGCGCTGATGACCGCCTTCAAC
Organism: Streptomyces sp. NPDC002888; assembly: GCF_042888465.1. Lineage (NCBI taxonomy): Bacteria > Bacillati > Actinomycetota > Actinomycetes > Kitasatosporales > Streptomycetaceae > Streptomyces > Streptomyces sp. NPDC002888. The sequence goes on from NZ_JBIAPU010000045.1 coordinate 40,777, forward strand.
TGGATGTCGCACGGCACGCAGGACATCTACCCGACCTTCATCAAGAAGGGCCTGGGGCTGTCGCCGGACACCGCGATCGCCATCGCCGTCGTCTACAACGTCGGCGCCATCATCGGCGGTGTGCTGCTCGGTGCCTACTCGGAGAAGCTGGGCCGGCGTCGGACCATCATGGTCGCGGCGGCCGCCGGCCTGGTCGTGGTGCCGTTCTTCGTGCTGTCCAGCACGGTCGGCTGGCTGATGCTCTCCTCCTTCCTGATGCAGGTGTGCGTCCAGGGAGCCTGGGGCGTCATCCCGGCGCATCTGACCGAGATGAGCCCGGACGCCGTCCGGGGCTTCTACCCGGGCGTGACCTACCAGCTCGGCAACCTGATCGCTGCCCTCAACCTGCCCGTCCAGGAGGCCATCGCCGAACGCCACGGCTATCCCTCGGCGATGGCCTGGACCGTACTGCCCACCCTGGCCGTCGTCATCGTGCTCAGCGCGATCGGCACGGAGGCCAAGGGTGTCCGTTTCGGCACCACCGGCAGCCGTGCCCCGAGCGCCACGGCAGCCGACACCCGGCCCTGAGCAGTCGCCGGCCGCCGCCCTCGACCGGGCTCATCCACCGGGATCCTGTCCGACCCGGAGGCCGGCCGTCGGCTCACCGCGACGGAGGCGACGGCTCCGCTCAGGGCCACACGCCGGAGAAGTCGATGCGCTGAGCCCACTCCGGGTGATCTATCAGGGGATTGCGGTTGCCCTGAATCTCGGCGATGGCCGCGTTGCGATGCAGCTCGTACTCGTTCACGGCTTCGGTCGCGTGCCAGCCAAGGAGGGCGGGCAGCCGTTCCTTCTGGAACTCGTCCGCCTCGTCACCGACGAGCTTGGGGTAGCGCAACAGGAAGTACAAGGTGGCTCTGGCGACGGCCCCCCTGCTGTGCTCGGGCTCGAACCCTCCCGGCTCGCGCATGCCGCAGTCCTCCCGCACGGTCTCGTCGAAGCCGGGGAAGTCCATGTACGGGATGCTGCCGCGGAAGGTGTTGCACGCCGGTTCGCAGGCGAACAGATGGTGCAGGTCGCCCCGCATGGGTTCCCGGTGCGCGAACCAGGCCTGGGGGACGACGTGCTCGCAGTTGAACGGCAGCGAGGCCTCCAACGCGCCCAGCTCCGCGGTGACTTCGGCCGGGCCCGTCGCGCTCTCCCGGAGCAGGAACTCCCGCACAGCCCTGAGCCGGGCGGCCTCGGCGGCGGCGTCGGCGCGGATGAGTTGCTCCGCGGTGAAGGTCTTGCCGGAGTACACGCTGCGCAGGAGCCGGTCGGGATGGAGGTCGACCCACGGGTAGAGCATCCGTGCGGGTTTGTACGAGGGGCGGCGCTCGTGGGTGTCGTCCAGCAGGTCGGTCAACGCACGTCGCAGCGCGTCGCCGTCGGCTCCGTGGTCGATGCCCGCGTAGTAGGCGTCTCGTGCGGCGCGGTCGGCGTCCCGGTCGTAGTAGACCCGTTCCTCCCCGAGTCTGAGGTTGCGCAGGGCCGCGTGCAGATCCCGTTCGGCGGCGTCGGTCGCGGCGGTGCCGTCGACCTGCGGGGCGGCAACTGCTGTCGTCCCGACCGGGAGTGGGCCTGCCGGGGAGCGTCCTGGGTCGGGCTGTTCGGGAGTCGGCAGATCGACGTCGACGGTGATCCGCAGCGGCACGGTCACTCCCACCGCGCCCCGCGAGGTGACCTGTGCCGAACCGTTCGGTGTCGCCCCGTCGGCTTCCGGCCTCGCACCCGCGGTCGTCCGCGGCGCGCCGTCGCCCGGCCCCGGTGGCTTGAACAGTTCGTCCCGCAGCCGGGCCGCGGTCCCGGTCAACGTGAGTCGGCTCAGTGTCTCCAGCACGCGGCTGATGCGCACCCCTTCGTTCGCCTTCCACGCCAGCCGGTGCTCGTCCATCCCCCGCCGCCAGACCGTTCCGTCGATCGCCAGGAGCCGGCCTTCGCCGTCGGTCTTCGGCACCGCCGAGTGGTGCAGGGCGACCACCTCCCACTGGTCGTTGAAGACCGGGGAGCCCGAGGAACCCGGTGCGGTGTCGGTCTCGTAGTGGATGAACTGGTCCAGCAGATCGACGATCTGGTTCTCCCGCAGTGCGAGCTGCTTGGGCTCACCGCCCGGGTGCTGAACGATGTTGACGAACTCCCCGAGGATGGCCTTGCCCTGTGCCCCGTCGAGGGGCAGCCAGTGGAAGTCGGCGAGCCGCGCGCCCTGTTGGCTGCGCTCGGCCACCGCGACCACGCTGAAGTCCAGGTCGCGGTCGGTCGCGAAGAACCTCTGGGGCTCGAGCGGGAACGCGACCGGGGCGAGCGGGAGTCCGTCGAGGCCCGCCTGCAGGTTGAACTCGACGACGGCGTGGCCCGCTTCCTCGGCGCTGCGCAACACGTGGTTGTTGGTCATCAACAGGGAGGGCGACACCATGAATCCGGTGCCGTGGTGTCCGCCCGCCGGCGCCGCGACGGTCACCCGCCCGGTCGACCGGGCGGCCAGATACCCACCCTCGAGGAACGCCACCCCGGTGAGGTTGTTGCGTCCCATCAGGCGTTCCAGGCCGAGCACATCGGCGCCGAAGGATTCCGGAGGCAGCGGCAGAGTGCTTCCCGTCGACGCGGACGGCTCCGTGGGGGTCGCCTCGATCGATCTGACGAGTGACCAGTCGGCGTTCAGCCGCGCCAACCGCTTCCTGACCCGGTCGGGCTCGTCCGCATAAAGCACGCCACGGCGCTCGATGGTCGTGCGGGTTTCCTCGCGTTGCGCGGTGCGGCTCTCGAAACGCTCACCGGCTTTCTCCAGCTGCGCCAAATAATCCGTTCCGGCCTCAGAAACGCGTTCTCCGGTAATCATGAACGCCTCCCGACATCGGTCGCCGATTCAAATGTCACCTGGTCAATCAGGAGCTTTCGCGGCGTCTGGCTCCTTGGAATGTGCCGCCGCCTTCGCCTGGGCCGTGTTCGACAGGGCTCTGATGCCGAAATAGGCCGTGGTCATGGTGCTGACCGCGGTGAACGCACTGGTGAGAATGGCTACGCTCTGCGCGTCATCGGTGCCGGTCACTCCCCAGATCGCGGCGACCGAGATCGCCGCGTCACCGATGAAAACGGCCAAAAGGCCTGCCCACGTACGGGTTTTCTGCACATCACTGTCCATGGAAGCCACCGCTGCCCTCCACATGCACGCAATGACGGCTACGCCTACCATAAAAGCATGGAAAGAGACGACATGTACTACACAGTTGAGACGGGCGACACGCTGTACGAACTGGCGCAAAGGTTCGATACAACGGTCGAACAGCTTCAGGCGTGGAACGGAATCCGCGACCCGAACAAAATCAGGGTCGGCCAACGGCTGATCGTCAGGCAGGACCACTCCAACTACATTCCCTTCCCGGGAGCCGCGTGGTTCAAGACGCTGCCGGAGAGCCCCATCATCCACGAAATGGGAATCCGCCTGATGCAAGAGGGCTGTTCGGCATACGGCCACACAGGCCCCTCGTACCAGTGGAACGCGCAGCACCGTGACTCCTACGCCAAGTGGCAGCGGAAGCTCCACTACAAGGGCGCGGACGCGGACGGCTGGCCGGGCCAGACGTCCTGGGCCAAACTCAAGGTTCCCTACCCCAGCGAGATCTACGCGTAGAACGGCGAGATCCACGCGTAGAACGCGCGGGCGCGCAGCCTGTACCGCTGGTCGACAAGCCGATTCGCGGGCGCCCTTGGGAGTCAGCCCTGACCTACTCCCTCGCGGCAGCCGACATGCGGGTCGGCTTGCCCAGTGCCCAGAAGAGGACGCCGAGGAGCATGAACCCGGCGAGCGGAACGGCCTCCGTCAGCAGATACGTCCAGCGCTCGCCGTAACTCCAGCCGTCCGGCGCGTAGTCGGAGCCGAACCAGTGGTCGCCGAGCCCGGGAGCGACCAACTGCACACTGGCGAACAGGACGAGCAGGGTGAGCACCACGCTGATGGTGCGGGGCAGGGGTGCCCGGTACGGGCGGGGGACGTCCGGGGCCTTGCGGCGCAGTACCGCGAGCGCCGGGAAGATGCCCAGATAGCTGACGAGAGTGGTCGAGACGGCGAGGCCGAGGACGGCGCCGAAGAGCTTCGCGGCGCTGCCGTCGGTCAGTTCGTGTGCCAGGACCAGCACGACGGTGGAGACCACTCCGCTGAGGACGTTGACCCGTACCGGGGTGCCGAACCGGCTGGAGATGACGCCGAGGAAGCGGGGCGCGGCGCCGTCGTAACCGGAGACGGCGAGGGCGCGGTCGGAGCCCATGACCCAAGTGACGCCCGACGACAGCACCGTGAGGATGAACAGGAGCGCGGCAAGGTCCCCGAGCAGGCTGCCGGCGCCGCTGAGTGAGGCGGTGCCGTCGGCGGCGACATGACCGCCGTACACGGTGAAGACCTGCCGGATCGCGTCGACGAACCCGCCGAGGCCCGTGACGGCCTTGACCGGCAGGACGAGCAGGATGCCGAGGATCGGCAGCGCGTACAGCACGACGGCGAGGAAGGCGCTGCGGAAGATGGCGAAGGGCACGTCCTTCTGTGCGTCGGTCATCTCGTCGCCGGCCGTGTTGGGCAGCTCGAACCCGACGTAGTTGAACATCAGGACGGGTACCAGGCCGACGAATCCCGCGTACGTCGGCGAGAAGTCGCCGAGCCCGAATCCGTGCAGGCCGTGCCGGACGCCGTACACCACGACCGTGACGGTGAACAGGCCGAGGAGGATGAACCGGCTCCACGCGCCGACGGTGGGAATCCACTTGCCGACGTCGAAGGAGAGGATCGCGGCGAGCACGCCCACCCAGATGAACACGAGGGTGAAGGCGTAGAACGCCGGGGTGCTCAGGTCCTTCCCGTCGTGGAAGAAGGTGGTGTAGGCCGTGACCGCGGAGACGGAGAGTGTGCCGCCGAGCCACACCGGATTGGTGATCCAGTACAGGAAGTTGTTGACGGCACCGGCCAGGCGCCCGAAGGCCCGGCTGGTCCAGATGTAGGGACCGCCCTCGTCGGGGAACGCGGCGCCGAGCTCGGCGGTCAACAGCGCGGACGGCACGAAGAACACCACGGCCAGCACGATGAGCCAGGTGAACGCCTCGGCACCGGACGAGGCCACGGTGCCGATGGTGTCGACGCCGACGATGGTGCAGAGGAGGAAGAAGAGGATGTCGAAGCGGCCGAAGTGCTTGCGCAGCTTCCGCCGCTCCGTCTGTGCTGCCGCCGGCGTGTCGGCCGGCTCGGAGACTATCTGGCCAGCGGCCACCGGGAGCTCCTGCGTGCTCGTGGTACGGGCGGGATCCGGCCCATGGTTCGCCGCCGCCACAAAATCCCACAAGCGTTCCTGCACAAGTCTTGACCATCATTTCTCCGCCCGAACGCATCGGAAACCGCACCGACTGCATCGGAAACCGCACCGACACGGGAGGCGAAGAAGGGCCGAGGAGGCCCGTCCGGGGGCCGACCGGCCCAAGTGGATGCCGGCCGCGGTGGTCAGGCTGGAATTGCGGGAGATTCCCGGCACCGCCGACCGAAGGAGGAACGGTCATGAAGGGCTTCGTCTTCCACGGCCCCGGACGGTCCGCCTGGGAGGACGTCCCGGACCCCGGAATCAAGGACCCGACCGACGCCGTCGTGCGGGTCGACGCCGTCACCATCTGCGGGACCGACCTGCACATCCTCAAGGGCGACGTGCCGGAGGTGCGTCCCGGCACGGTGCTGGGCCACGAGGCGGTCGGCGAGATCGTCGAGACCGGCGGCGACGTGCGCACCGTCCGGCCGGGCGACCGGGTCCTGGTCTCCTGCATCACCGCCTGCGGCCGCTGCCGGTTCTGCAAAGAGGCGGCGTACGGCCAGTGCCAGGGCGGCGGGGGCTGGATCCTGGGCCACCTGATCGACGGCACGCAGGCCGAGTACGTGCGCGTGCCGCACGCCGACCTGTCCGTGCATCCGCTGCCCGGCGCGTTGGAGTCCCACGACGCCGTGCTGTTCGCCGACATCTTCCCGACCGCCTACGAAGTGGGCGTGACCAACGGGAACGTACGCCCCGGAGACACGGTCGCCGTCGTCGGCGTCGGCCCCATCGGGCTCGCCGCTGTCCTCACCGCCCGGCTGTACACGCCCGCACGGATCATCGCCGTGGACCTCGCTCGACGGCACGATCGCCTTCCGCACCGCCCCCGGCTCCGTACCCTCGCAGGTCCTCGGCCGACGCGTCGCGTTCGAGGTCGACCACATCGACGAGGCGCTCAGCAGAGGCTGGAGCGTACTGCTGCACGGCCGGGCCCGAGGCGTGTCCGACCCGGACACCGTACGACGGCTGCGAGAGCGGGCCCACAGCGAGCCGTGGGCGGGCGGCCGACGCGAGACGTGGGTCTGCGTCGACGCGGTCGACATCAGCGGCCGCGAGATCACGGAGGGGGCCTCGGGGGGTGGGTGAGCGGTGTGGGGTGGGGTGCGGGGTTCTGGCTACGTGGGTTCGATGGGGGCGCCGGCGTCGGCCGCGCGGGATCGGTGAGCGGTGTCGGGTCCCGGCCGCGTGGGTCCCGGGTCCCTCCCGGCCGCACCGGGCCGATGAGCCATGCCGGGGCCTGGTCGCGGGGGGCCTGTGCTGGACTTGGCCGTATGGAAGCGCGTCTGGTGGGAGTCGATGTCGGTTCGGTGTCTCAGGGCAGGTTCGCCTGGGCCGCGCTCGACGCGCCGGGGTTGTCTCTCGCCGGGCAGGGGGCCGACCCCGAGACGGCGGTCCAGGCCGTGATCGCGGGCCTGGCCTCCGGCGGGCGGGCCGCGCTCGTGCTGGAGGCGCCCATGTCGGTGCCGGTTCCCGCGGCCGACAGGGCGGACGGCTGGGAGCTGCTGGGGCGGGCGCGTACCGGCGAGGGCAACCGCCCGTGGTCGGCGGGCGCCGGTGCCGGCGTCCTGGCCACCGGTGTGGCGCAGGCCGCCTGGATGGCGGCCCGTCTGGCCGACCTCCTTCCCGGCACGACGGTGACCACTCGGCCGGACCGGTGGGCGACTCCCCACGGCCCGCGGCTGCTTCTCGCGGAGGCGCTGGTGTCCGGCGCGGGCAAACCCGTGCCCACGGCCAGTGGACCGCACGCGGCCGACGCGGAGGCAGCCGCTCGCGCCCTGGCCGAGCGCCTGCCCGAGCTGCCGTTCGTATCCGAGGTGGGCACGCCGGCCGAGCGCCTGCCGGGGGTGACGTTCTCCTCCGACGTACGCACGCCGCCCGACCCGCCGTTCTCCTCGGACGTACCCACGCCCGCCGAGCGTCCGCCAGAGCTCCCTCTCGCCTCCGACGTACGCTGCGCCCCGCACCGCCCGTTGAACCTGCTCGCTGCCTGCGCGCTGTGGGCGGGGCTGGACGTGGCTCCTGACGAGCTGCGTTCGGATGTGCTGGTGCTGCGTGCTCGTCCGCCGCGTCCCCACGTCGGCCGGGGCGACGAGGGGGCCTCCGGCAACCAGGGCGGACAGGCGTAGCCGGAAGGGGCGCGTTTGCTCGCGGCGGTCAGGGTCCTTCTCCGCCGGGGCGGGACCGATGGCCCCTCTTGGCCGGCCGCTGCCCGGCGCAGCATGGGAGGGACCCAACACCGCTGCGCCGGCGAAAGGCGGTTGGCGATGTATCCCAACGACGGTTTCCGCGAACTCGACCGGCAGGAGTGTCTGCGTCTGCTGGCGAACGCGCCTCTCGGTCGCATCGTCCACACGCGGCAGGCCCTGCCCGCCGTCCTGCCGGTCGACTTCCGTTTGGACGACGACGGCGCCGTGCTGTTGCGGGCGGCGGTGGGCCCGGAGCTGGTGCGCGCGCTTCGCGTACGCCGCTCGACGGTGGAGGGACCGGCCCGCAGGGTGCTCCTGCACCGCTCCGCGGCGGCGGACCTCCTGATCATCGGGGCCCGGCACCGGCACGGCCACTACGGCCTCCAGCTGGGCCGCGTGGCACACACCCTGCTGCACCACGCCGAGTGCCCGGTGGCGGTCGTACCCCAGCGGGTCTGACCGCCCACCGCCTCCTCGCGCGTGGATCGGGCGGCCGGTGCGGGTACCCGGCAGGGACCGCCGCGCCACGGCGCCGACACCGACGTGGGCGACCGGGCGGACCGCTGACGCGAGGAGCACCGACGTGACGGCCCTGACCTGGGAGTACGAGGGATACGCCGCGGAGGAGGAGCGGCTCAGGGAGTCTCTGTGCACCCTGGGCAACGGCCGTTTCGCGACCCGCGGCGCCCTGCCCGAGTGCGCGGCGGACGAGGTGCACTACCCGGGCACGTACGCGGCCGGTGTCTACAACCGCCTGACGTCCGAGGTGGCCGGGCGGCTCGTCGAGAACGAGGACATGGTCAACCTGCCGAACTGGCTGCCGCTGCGCTTCCGCCTGCCCGGACGACGCTGGCTCACCCCGGACACGGCGACGGTGCCGGAACACCACCTGGTGCTGCACCTGTCGTCGGGACTGCTGGAGCGCCGCACACGCTACGACCTCGGCGAGGGACGGGCGCTGGCGGTACGGCAGCAGCGGCTGGTGCACATGGCGGACCCTCATCTCGCGGCCCTGCGCACGGAGTTCACGGCGACGGGAAGGGCCGGGGACCTGGCCCCGGGCCTGGACCTGGACGTGGAGGCGGCCCTCGACGGCGGTGTGACCAACGCCGGAGTGGCGCGCTACCGCGACCTGGACGGCCGCCATCTCACCCACGTGCACACCGGTGACGCCGCCGAGGACACCGTGTGGCTGCGCTGCCGCACCCGTACCTCCGACATCCGCGTCGGCATGGCGGCCCGGCTCACGGCCGACGTGCCCCTCGCCCCCCGGCACACCCCTGCGCGTGCCGTCCAACGACTGCGGCTGCACCTGGCACCGGGCCGCACCGCCACCGTCGACAAGTGCGTCGCCCTGCACACCTCCCGCGACCCGGCGATCAGCGACCCCCTGGACGCCGCGATCGACCGGGTGGGCCGCGCCCCGGGCTTCGACGACCTCCTGGAGTCGCACCGCACCGCCTGGGAACAGCTGTGGCGCAGAGCCGAACTGGAGGTGCCCGGTGAGGCGGGCGGCATCCTGCGGCTGCACCTCTTCCACGTCCTGCAGACCCTCTCCCCGCACACCGCCGACCTCGACGTCGGCGTGCCCGCACGCGGCCTGCACGGCGAGGCCTACCGCGGTCACGTGTTCTGGGACGAGCTGTTCGTGCTGCCCTACCTCGACCTGCACTTCCCGGAGGTCTCCCGCGCCCTGCTGCACTACCGCCACCGCCGCCTGGGCGCGGCCCGCTCCGCCGCCCGCGACCTCGGCCGGCGCGGAGCGCTGTACCCCTGGCAGAGCGGCAGCGACGGCCGCGAGGAGACCCAGCGTCTGCACCTCAACCCACGCTCCGGACGCTGGCTGCCCGACCACTCCCACCTCCAGCACCACGTCGGATCGGCCGTCGCCTACAACGTGTGGCAGTACTGCGAGGCCAGTGGCGACACCGAGTTCCTGCACACCGAGGGCGCCGAGATGCTGCTGGAGATCGCCCGTTTCTGGGCGGACTCGGCCGTGTACGACGAGCAGCTCGGACGACACCGCATCCGCGGGATCGTCGGCCCCGACGAGTACCACGAGGCCTACCCCTGGGCGACCCGGCCCGGCGTCGACGACAACGCGTACACCAACGTCACGGCCGCCTGGGTGCTCGCCCGCGCCCTCGAACTGCTCGACGCCCTCCCCGCACCGCGCCGCCGGGAACTCGTCGAGCGCACCGGGATCGACGGCGGCGAACTCGAACGGTGGCAGGAGGTCTCCCGCACCCTCCACGTCCCCTTCCACGCCGGTGTCATCAGCCAGTTCGACGGCTACGACAGGCTGGAGGAGCTCGACTGGGACGACTACCGCAAGCGGTACGACGACATCCGGCGCCTCGACCGGATCCTGGAGGCCGAGGGCGACACCGTCAACCGCTACCAGGTGTCCAAGCAGGCCGACGTGCTGATGCTCGGCCACCTCTTCTCACCCGCGGAACTGCAATCCCTCTTCCACCGGTTGGGCTACCGGCTGGACGAGGACACCTGGCGGCGCACCGCCGACCACTACCTCGCCCGCACCAGCCACGGATCCACCCTCAGCGGCCTCGTGCACGGCTGGATCCTCGCCCGGGCCCGCCGCACCGAGGCGTGGACGTTCTGCCAGGAAGCCCTGCGGGGCGACATCGCCGACGTGCAGGGCGGCACCACGGGCGAGGGCATCCACCTCGGAGCGATGGCCGGCACCCTCGACCTGGTGCAACGGGGCCTGCCCGGCCTGGAGACCCGGGGCGGCGCCCTCCGGCTGGACCCCGCGCCCCTGCCCGAGCTGTCCTCCTACGGTTTCGCGCTCCACTATCGGGGCCACTGGGGCGTACGCCTGCGCATGGAGCGCGAGCAACTGGAGATCGCCGTACCGTCCTCCGACCTGTCACCCATCGACGTCCTGCTCCCCGACCGTGAGGTCTGCGTGCAACCGGGCGAGACGTGCCGGCTGCTCCTTGCGGAGTGAGGGAGTGAGGGAGTGAGGCCGTCCTGGGCCGAACGGCCCCCGAGCGGGACCTGCGGCCCCTGCACACCGGCCGCTGCCGGCAGGAACCTGAGGGCGGATCCCCGATTCAGGAGGTGGACAGCATGTCCCGCAACGTCACCGTGGGCCTCGACGGATCGCCCGAGAGCCGGGCGGCCGCCGAGTGGGCGGCTCGTGAGGCGAAGCTGCGCGGCCTGCCGCTGCGGCTGGTGCACGTCTGGGAACCCGTGCCCGAGCCCATGGCTCAGGCCCCGCTGCTGGGCGCCGAGACGCAGGCGCACTGGAGCGAGCGCATCCCGCGCGAGACGGCCGACGGGCTCCGGCTGCGCCACCCCGGGGTAAAGGTCGTCCAGGAGCAGCTGAACGGCCGGCCCGCCGACGTCCTGGCGGACGCGGCGAAGGACGCCGAACTGCTGGTCCTCGGCTCCCGCGGACTGAGCGGGATCCAAGGGTTCCTGGTCGGCTCCGTCGGCCTCGCCGTCGTCGCCCATGCCGAAACCCCCGTGGTGCTCGTGCGGGCCGGGGAGCAGGCGGCCGACGAACACGCCATGGACCCGGTCGGCATCCCGTCCGCGGCGACCCCGTTCCGCCCGGTCCTGCTCGGCCTCGACACCGACGACCCCGACGACGCGGTGATCGCCTTCGCCTTCGAGGAGGCCGCCCGTCGCGACACCGCCCTGCGGGTCGTGCACGGCTGGAACCTGCCGCCGTACTACGTCTACGGCCTGTCCGCCGACCTGAGCCCGCACCGTCAGATCGCCCGGCAGCGGGCCGCCGCGCTGACCGAGGCGCTGCGCCCCTGGCGGCAGAAGTACCCGGCCGTCGAGGTGGTCGAGGACTCCCGCTCCGGCAGCCCCGCGAACCACCTCGTGGACGCCTCCCGCGAGGCCTCGTTCGTGGTGGTGGGGCGCAAGGTCCGCCGCAGCCCGTTCGGCGCGCACATCGGCCCGGTCACGCACGCCGTACTGCACCACTCCGCCGCCCCCGTCGCCGTCGTCGCCCACGACTGACGGCGTGCGTGCGTCACAGGCCGGGCGCGTGGTCCGGGACGTAGGTCTGCAGATCGCGCGGCGGGCGCTGGTAGCCGGTCGACGGGGGCCGCGCGGGGAGCTCCAGCACGGGAGGCGGCACCTCGTGGTACGGCACGGAGTCCAGGAGGTGCGCGATCATGTTCAGCCGGGCCCGACGCTTGTCGTCGCTCTCGACGACGTACCACGGTGCCTCGGCGATGTCGGTGTGCACCTGCATCTCGTCCTTGGCGCGGGAGTAGGCCTCCCAGTGGGTGATGGACTCCAGGTCCATGGGCGACAGCTTCCAGCGCCTCACGGGGTCGCCCAGCCGGCGCCGGAAGCGTTCCTGCTGCTCGGTGTCGCTCACCGAGAACCAGTACTTGCGCAGCAGGATGCCGTCCTCGACCAGCATCCGTTCGAAGATCGGGCACTGACGCAGGAAGAGCTGGTACTCCTCCCTCGTGCAGAAGCCCATCACCTGCTCGACGCCGGCCCGGTTGTACCAGCTGCGGTCGAACAGCACGATCTCACCGGCCGCCGGCAGGTGTTCGATGTACCGCTGGAAGTACCACTGGGTGCGTTCGCGCTCGGTCGGCTTCGGCAGCGCCGCGATCCGGGCGACGCGGGGGTTGAGGTGCTCGGCGACCCGCTTGATGGTGCCGCCCTTGCCGGCCGCGTCCCGCCCCTCGAAGATCACGACCAGCCGGGCACCCTCCGTCCGCACCCATTCCTGGAGCTTCACCAGCTCCGTCTGCAGGCGCAGCAGTTCCTTCTCGTACTCCTTGCGCGGCAGCCTCGCCGCCTGCTTGTCGGCCATGCCGCCTCCTCGGTCCACCACGGCTCGGGCATCCGTGCCAGCACCGTACTGCCCGACCGGAGCCGTGGCCTGTCGGCCGCCCGGCGGGAGGCCGGGATTCAGGTGTCGGGGCCTCCTTGGTTCCGGGCCACCATGGTCGCCCAGGTGTTGATCTGCTCGAAGTCGCGGAAGTCGCCGCCCTTCCCGGAGTTGACGATCATCCGGGCGATGCGCCCCTTGACCTCGCCCTCCAGACGCCCGCCGAACGTGATGTGCCCCCGCGCGTCGGTACGGTGCATGACGCGCCGCACGCCGGACGTCGGCGGGATGTCCCGTTCGGACGCCGAGGGGTCCAGCGGACCGCTGCTGAACAGCCACACCGGACGTTCCGCCAGGGCCCTGCGGTGACGCCGTGCGAAGCGGCGGGCGTCGCGCTGCCAGCGCCCCGCGTACAGTCCGCCGCCGAGCACGACCGCGTCGTACGGCGTGAGGTCCGTGACCTGCGCAGCGGACCGCACGTCCACCGTCAGTCCTTCCTTGCTCAGGATCTCACCGATGCGCTCGGCGATCTCGGCCGTCGAGCCGTTGGTCGATCCGTAGGCGACCAGCACCGTCTCGTTCATGACCGGTGCACCTCCTTGCAGCTTGCGATGCCTGTTGCCCCGTCCAGGAGGCCTCTCGTCGGCAGGTCCGCAACTTCAGCCTCGTCCTCGGTGGCCCCTGGTCCGATGGGCCGGTCGGGCACGGGGGAGGGCCGGACGGCCCCTGCGCGGCCGAGGCACCGGTCCGCGACGCCGGCAGTGAGAAGCACATCGAGCGCAGGGGATGCGCGGCGCGCTTCCGCCTGTCACCGCCGGCGCCGCCGAGCGGGCCTCGACTACGTCTCCTGCTCGCCCTTCCGGATCCCGACGGCCCGCCTGGAGGCCGGCCGCGCCGCGCTCACGGCCGCAGTCACCGGTGGTGCGGTGACGTCAGGTAGTGCTGCCTGAGGAGTTCCTTTCCGTAGTCGTTGCCGTCGGTGGTGAGGCCGAAGAAGTCCTCGGTGATCGACTGGTTGCCGGGACCGCCGGCACCACCGCCCGGGCCGCCGCTGGGGGCACCGCTCGGGGCCGCGGAGGCGTCGGCGGTCGGGGTCGTGTCGTCGGCCATCGCGGCCCAGGCTCCGGCGCCGCCCATGGTCGCGACGGCCGTGGCACCGCTGGCGAAGAAGACCTTGCGCATGAAGTTGCGGCGGCTCGCGTGAGCACGCCGGCCGCTCTCGGACTGCGGCTCCCGGGCCGTCGGCTCACCGGTGTCGAGCTCGGTCATCGTCGCTGATTCCCTTCGTCATGGGCACATCCACGCTGGACGGCCGCCCGGTGATCACTGTGGAGCAGCGAACTTAGGCCGGCCTTAAGAAGAGGCGGTACGCCCCTCCAAATCGCCGCGCGGGCAACGGTGGAGGCGGCCTGAGCTGCTTCTCTGTGAGAGCGCTTAGAGTCCGCAGGAGTGTGACGGCAGGGTCATCCGCCGACAGGGAATGACGGGGGGCATCCGCGGACGGGGAATGGGTCGGCGGGGCCCGCGCGGCGCAGCAGCCCGCGCAGCCGCAGCATGACCTCCTCCAGAGAGAAGGGCTTGGTCACGTAGTCGTCCGCGCCGGCCGACAGCCCGTCGAGACGGTGCTCGAGCGCGTCGCGAGCGGTGAGCATCAGCACGGGCAGTCGCGTGTTCTCGCCGCGCAGCCTGCGCAGTACCTGCACCCCGTCCACGTCGGGCAGCATCCCGTCGAGGACGACGACGTCCGGGGCGCAGTCCCGCGCGATGCGCAGTGCTCCGCGTCCGTCCCCCGCGGTGAAGGACCGCCACCCCGCCTCGGTCACGGCCGCGGACAGCAGCTCGGTGAGCTCGGGCTCGTCGTCGACTATCAGCACGCGGACCGTGCCGTCACGGGTACCGGGGACGCCAGACATGAGCCGACCTTCTCCCGGTCGGCCATGAGCGTCCTGTGCGCGTGCTGGGTGTGTGCTGTGGGGGAGGGGGCGGCAGAACGTGGTGGCCGAGGCGGAGTGTTCAGCGACGCGGTGCCCGGCGGACGGTCAGGACGGCGACGTCGTCGTGCCGGCCGCCGTGGCCCGCGAACGCGCGGGCGTCCTCGTAGAGGACCTGGGGCAGTTCGGTGGGGGAGAGACCGAGGTGCTTGGCCAGGCGCTCGTCGACGGGGTAGAACGAGCCGTCGGCGGCACGGGTCTCGGTGAGGCCGTCGGTGCTGAGCAGCAGCGTCGCACCCTCCGGGAACTCGAACCAGCCCACGGTCGTGGGTTCGAGGGCGAGCGCGGCGAGTCCGAGGGGGACGCCGGAGTCCAGCGGCGGTGCGGTGACGGTGCCGGCGTGCATCACGCGGGGCAGGACGTGACCGCAGTTGACGGCCTGCACCTCCTCGGTGTGCGCGTCGATGCCGATGACGAGGGCGGTGACGAAGCGTTCGTCGTCGCCGGCGTGTTCGGCGTAGGAGTTGTGGCGTACGACGGCCGCGTCCAGAACGTCGACGAGTGCCGTGAGCGTGGGCTCGCGATAGGCCGCCTCGCGGAAGGCTCCGATGACGGCGAACGCGGTGCCCACGGCGGCCAGTCCCTTGCCCTGCACGTCTCCGATCAGGACCCGGGTTCCCCAGGGCGAGGCGACCACCTCGTAGATGTCGCCGCCGACGAGCCGGTCCTCCTGGACGGGTTCGTAGACGCCGTTGACCAGCACGTCGTCGGTGACCAGGGGGAGGGGATGCAGGATGTGCCGCTGCATCGCCGCGGCGGTGGAGCGCAGGCGCAGCATCTCGTGCTCGCGTCTGACCCGCCGGTGGCAGGCGTAGACGGAGGTCACGCCCAGGGCGAGGGTGAGCAGGACCAGCAGGAGACGGTCGAGCCACCGGCCCTCGGCGACGTCCCGCAGCAGCACGGTGGCGGTGACGAAGAGCGTGGTCCAGGCGGCGACGAACTTCGTCTGCCGCACGGTGCACAGGGCCGACGCCGCCCCCGGCAGGAACACCAGGAGCCCCAGGAGCCACACCTCGGATCCGGACAGGACACCGAGAACCTCCACCAGGACCGTCACCGACAGCACGCCGACGACCAGTTCGGTGGTGCGCGGAGGCTCGATGGCCTCAAAACCTTCGGAGGCGTCGGAGGGATTCTTCCGGCGACTACCGGTCATGGGAACTCCCGGGCAGGTGGTGATCTCCTCTTACGATAT
This sequence comes from Streptomyces sp. NPDC002888, assembly GCF_042888465.1. Classification (NCBI taxonomy): domain Bacteria; kingdom Bacillati; phylum Actinomycetota; class Actinomycetes; order Kitasatosporales; family Streptomycetaceae; genus Streptomyces; species Streptomyces sp. NPDC002888. Next base: position 56,340 of record NZ_JBIAPU010000045.1, read on the forward strand.
GCAGGCCCACTTGCCCGCCGGAGCCGCCCCGCCGAGTCGGCCGCCGAGGTCTGTGGTTCCCCCGCCGGCCGGTCGCCCTTCGGTCACCCGTGGGACGAATCGTGCCTGGTCGCTGCGTCGACGGTGGCCATGAACTCCAGCATCCGGCGGTTGGTCTCCTGCGCGTGATCGATCTGCGGTCCGTGGCCGGTGCGGGAGACGATCTCGGCCCGGGCGCCCGGTATGAGGCGCGGCACGCGCTCGACCTGCCGCTGGGGGTGCAGGAGGAGGCTGCGCTTGCCGAGCACCAGGTAGAGCGGAGTGCGAACGGTGGACAGTTCGGCCTCGGACAGGGGCAGCGGAGAGGGCCGGCGGACGCGGTGGGCGCGGACGGCCGTCCTGATCATCGCGCGCAGCTCCGGCATGACGAGGACCGGCTGCTCCAGCCACGCCGCCAGACGCGGGCGTACCGCCCTGGGAGCGAAGGTCGCGAACAGGCCGGCGAAGAGCCAGACGAAGAAGCGCAGCCCCACCTTCTCCAGGCCGCCGGGATCGAGGAGCTTGCCGAGGCGAGACGGTCGGGCCTGCGGTGGGCCTGGTTCAGGGCGAGCCAGCCGCCGTAGGACGTGCCGACCAGGTGGACGCGGTCCAGTCCGAGCCCGGCGAGCGTCTCGTCCATCCACTGGGCGGCGTGTTCGGGCTGGTGGATGGGCGCGCGCTGGACGCTGCGCCCGGGGTCGCCGGGGGTGTCGAGGGCGTAGACGGGGCGGTCGGTGCTGAGGTCGGGGGTGTTCGGGTACCACATGGCGGAGCAGGAGCCCGCTCCGTGGATCAGGACCACAGGGGTGCGGGACCGGGCCTCCGGGTCGGCCGGGCCGTAGCGGTACACGTGGGTGGTGCCGTAGGAGGTGTCCACGTCCTGTTCCGCGAGGGCGGGGGCGCCCAGTGCGTAGACCGCGTCGCAGGCCGCGAAGTAACGGTCACGCCAGGCGTCGCTCACATAGCGACCGACATCGGCTCGGGTGCGGTCAGCGGTCTGGGACACGTGCACCTCCATGGGTCTCGTTTCGTGATACGAACGTACCACGATGTTGGTACGGCTGTATCATCAAGAGGTGCCGGCAAGGGCCGCACCAGCGAGAACGACGAGCGGAGAACCGGGTCGATGCCGAAACGGGTGGACCACACACAGCGCCGCACCGAGATCGCCGAGGCGCTGGTCAGGGTCGCCGGGCGGCGCGGGCTGCATGCCGTGGGGATGCGTGACGTGGCCGCAGAGGCGGGCGTGTCACTGCGGCTGGTGCAGTACTACTTCGAGACGAAGGAGAAGCTGCTGCTCTTCGGGCTGGAGCAGCTGACCCGGGAGTTCGGGGAGCGGGTCTCCGAGCGCCTGGGGGCCGCCGGGGAAGGCGCCGGTCCGCGGGCGACGGTCGAGGCACTGCTGAGGGCGGCCCTGCCGACCGACGTGGAGAGCCGCACGTTCCACCACCTCTACACCTCGTACGCCGTTCTGTCGGTGACCGACCCCTCCCTCGCGGCCCAGCCCTTCATCAAGCAGCCCGACGCCGCCGAGGACGCCCTGACCGAACTCCTCCGTCAGGCACAGGACGCGGATCTTCTTCGGCCGGGCGTGAACCCCCGGCTGGAAGCGATCGGCCTGCTCGCCATGTCCGCGGGGCTCGGCACCGGCGTCCTCGTCGGCCAGCGCGGCCAGGAGTCCGCCGTGGCGGTCCTGGACCACCACCTGAACCGCGTCTTCCGCACAGGCGGGCCCGGTGCCCAGGATGCCCGCCGCGGGGAGGCGGTGTAGACCCCCGGTCTTATCGTGAGAGCTCCTTGGTGATGCGGTCCAGCATGAACGCGGAGGAGTCCCGGGCGCGTTCCTCCCAGGCGAAGACGCAGGCCGTGGCGACCCCGTCGAAGTTCAGCTCGCGCAGGGTGCCGAAGAATGCGTCCCAGTCGACCTCGCCCTGGCCGATGTCCAGGTGCTGGTGGATGCGGGCGGGGGTGCCGGGCGGGTTGAGGATGTAGCGCAGGCCGGAGGAGCCCTTGTGGTTGAAGGAGTCCGCGATGTGCACGTGCTTCAGCTTGTCGCCGGCGTAGCGCATCATCGCCGCGACGTCCGCCGTCGGGTCGGCGCCGGAGAGGTGGAAGGAGTGCGGGGCGCAGTAGAGGTAGTTCACCCAGGGCTTGTTGATCGCCCGGACGAGGTCGACCGCGGGGGTGTTCTCCTCGCAGAAGTCGTCCGGATGGGCCTCCAGGTTCAGCGCGATGCCCTCCCGTTCGAAGAGCGGCAGCAGCTCCTCCAGTGAGCGCCAGAACGCGGCCTCGCTCTCGGCGGCGTGTTCGGGGCGGCCGTTGAACTCCGAGTTCATCAGCGGACATTCGAGGTTCGCGGTGATCTCGATCATCCGCTTCCAGTAGCGGACTGCGGCCTGCCGTTCGGTCTCGTCGGGCGAGGACCACTTGTACAGCGGCAGTACGGAGGACAGCTGCACGCCGTGCGTGCGCAGGGAGTTTTTCAGTTCCTCAATGCGCTCGTCGTCCGCCCGCGGGTGCAGGAAGAACGGCATGAACTCCTCGCGCGGCGACAACTCGATGTACCGGTAGCCGAGTTCGGCGACGGTACGCACCATGTCGTCGATGGGCAGGGCGCGGAACATGTAGGGGTCGAGGGCGATTTTCATACGGCACCTCCGTAGAAGGCGGGGCGGGGCTTCATGTCCGTACCGACGACGCGGCCCGAGGTGAGGGCCTCGACGGTGGCGTTGGTGATGACGGTCGCGGCGTAGCCGTCCCAGGCGGAGGGACCGACAGGCTGCTCGCCCGTCGCGAGGTTCGCGATCCACTCGCGGAACTCGGTGTCGAAGGCGTCGGCGAAGCGGCCCACCCAGTCGGTGAGCACCGTCGTGCTGTGCTGTCCCGCCGTGCGCACGGCGACCGAGGACGGGTCGGGCAGTCGTACGAGGCCCTCCTCGCCGACCGTCTCGCACTGGATGTCGTAGCCGTACTGGCAGTTGACGAAGACCTCCAGGTCGATCCGGACGCCCTTCTCGGTCTCGAACAGCATGATCTGAGGGTCCTTCAGGTGCGCGAACCGCTTGCTCGTGGCGCGCGGTGTGACCACCTGGGCGGTGACGATCTCGTCGTCGAGCAGCCAGCGCAGTACGTCGATCTCGTGCACCGCCGTGTCGAGGGCGGCCATGTCGGTGGTGTACGACTCGGGCACCGTCGGGTTGCGGTGGGCACAGTGCACCACGAGTGGCTCGCCGATCCGGCCGGAGTCGATGACCTGCTTCATCTGCCGGTAGCCCTGGTCGTAGCGGCGCATGAAGCCGACCTGCACCAGGCGGCGGCCGTGCGCCATCTCGGCCTCGACGATCCTCAGACAGTCCTCGGCCGTGGTGGCCAGGGGCTTCTCGCAGAACACCGGCTTGCCCGCGGCGATCGCGTTCAGCACATGCTCCGCGTGCGTCGGCCCCCAGGACGTGACCAGGACGGCGTCGACCTCCTCCGCCGCGATCAGCTCGGCGCCGGTGGCATACACCCGGGCGCCGGTCCGGGCCGCCGCCGTCTCGGCGCGGGCCGCGTCGATGTCGGTGACCGCGGTGACCGCGGCGCCGGTGACGACCTCGGTGAGGCGTCGGATGTGTTCCTGGCCGATCCAGCCGGCACCGATGACTCCCACGCGCACAGTCATGGGTTTTCCTTTCAAAGAGCCTGTTGAGAGGGGATGCTCAGGAGTACGGGATACTCAGGAGTAGCGGGAGCGGAGCTCCGACTCCAGGTTCTCCAGCGTGCGGCCACGCGTCTCGGGGACGTACCGCTTGACGAAGGCGAGGGACAGGACACCCGCGACCACGAACAGGAAGAACGTGTTGGAGATCCCGATGCCGGAGACCAGCGAGGGGAAGACCAGGCCGATGGCGAAGTTGGTCAGCCACAGGACGACCGCCGCGACACCCATCCCGAAGGCACGCATCCGCATCGGGAAGATCTCCGACAGCATCAGCCACGTCACCGGCGAGATCGCTCCCTGCTGGAAAGCGAGGAACGTGACCGTCATGGCGAGCACGGCGTAGGCCCGCCCATCGCCCGAGGGCAGTACCAGCGAGAAGACACCGATCAACAACAACGCGCCGGTCGTGCCTATCTGACCTGTCATCAGCATCGGTCGGCGGTTGACCCGGCCCAGCAGCCAGATGCCGACGAAGGTGGCGAGCACGGAGATCACGCCGTTGGCGATGTTCGCCGTCAGCGCGCTGTCCGCGGCGAAGCCGGCGTCGGTGAGGATCTGCGTGCCGTAGTACATGATCGTGTTGACGCCGGTGATCTGCTGCACGATCGCGATGCCGAAGCCGACGAACATCAGCCTGCGCACCCAGGGTACGGACCTGATGTCCTGCCAGCCGCCGAGCTTCTCCTGATCGTCCTTGACGGCGAGCTCGGTGACCTCGCGCAGCTCGGCCTCCGCCCGCTGCTGGGACCGGACCTGCCTCAGCACCTCCAGGGCCTCGTTGAAGCGGCTCTTGGAGGCCAGCCAGCGCGGGCTCTCCGGCATCACCAGCATGCCGAACCAGAGCACGACGGCCGGGACCGTCGCGATCACGAGCATCCAGCGCCAGACGCCGCCGGACTCGCCGCCCACCTGCGCGATGATCGCGTTGGAGGTGAAGGCCAGCAACTGACCGCTGACGATCATGAGTTCGTTGCGGGTGACCAGTGCGCCGCGCCGCTCGGCGGGCGAGATCTCCGCGAGATACACGGGCACCGTCACCGAGGCGCCGCCGACCGCCAGACCGAGCACGAACCGTGCCACGACCATCACCGCGGTGGTCGGGGCGAGCGTGCAGCCGAGGGCTCCGACGAAGAACAGCACGGCCAGCAGAAGGATGTTGCGCCGCCTGCCACGCGCGTCCGACAGCCGGCCGCCGACGACTGCCCCGAGCGCCGCGCCGAGGAGCAGCGAGCTGGTGACCATACCTTCCGTGAAGGGAGTCAGGCCCAGGTCGTCGGTCATGTACGGCAGGGCGCCGTTGATGACGCCGGTGTCGTAGCCGAAGAGCAGTCCGCCGAAGGTGGCGATGATCGTGATGAGCCGCAGCCGCCGGGAGACCGCCGGCGGGGCGTCGTCGATGAGTGTGGAGGGTGCTGTGGGGGCCTGGTTCGTGTCGTCCTTGATGTCCATGGCCACCTCCTACTGGTTTCGGGTCGGGCGTCGGGTTCCGGTCAGGCCGCAGCCCGCCAGGTGCTCACGTGTCCGTACGGCGATGGGAAGCGGCACGTCGGGAGCGCACGGGTACAGGTCCTGCTCGACGATCACGAACAACTCGGCGTCGAGCGCGGCGAGTTCCTTCACCACGTCGGCGGGGTTCGGCACGCCGGCCGGCGGCGACACGCACACCCCTCGCTTCACGGCCTCGCCGAAGGAGAGGTTCTCGGCGGCGACCTGCGCCAGGATCTCCGGGTCCATCTGCTTGATGTGGACGTAACCCACACGCTCGCCGAAGCGACGGATCAGGTCGAGGTTGTCACCGCCGCCGTAGGCCACGTGCCCCGTGTCCAGGCACAGGTTGGTGTAGCGGGAGTCCGACTCGTTGAGCAGCCGCTCGATCTCCGGCTGCGTCTGGATGTGGCTGTCGGCGTGCGGATGGATGACGAGACGTACGTCGTACTCGTCGAGGAGCAGCTTGCCGAGCCGGTCGGCGGCCCGGCCGAAGCCCGCCCACTGAGGGGCCGTCAGCTCGGGCGGCTCGGTGAACTCTCCGGTCTTCTCGTCCCGGTACATGGGCGGGATGAAAACCAGATGGTGGGCACCCGCGGCGGCGGTCAGTGCCGCGACCTGCCTCACGTGGGCGAGCATCTCGTCCCAGGCCTCGGGGCGGTGCAGCGCGCCGAAGGCGGTGCCGCCGGAGACCTGCAGCCCACGGGCGTCGAGCTCTTCCTTCAGCCGTTGCGGATCGGTGGGGAGATAGCCGTACGGCCCGAGTTCGAGCCACCGGTAGCCGGCCTGCGCGAGCTCGTCGAGGAAGCGGGTGTACGACACCTGGTGCTCGTCCTCGGGGAACCAGACGCCCCAGGAGTCCGGGGCGGAGCCCAGGCACAGGTTGCCGGCGGTGGTGCGGAGTGGGGATGGCGCCGTTGCCATGGTCGTAATCCTTCTGGGAAGCGGGGAGGGGGATGCCTTTTCGCTCAGTTGGAGGTGGGGAAGTTGAAGCCTGCGGTCGTGTGCTGGGTGGGCTGGGGCCAGCGGGTGGTGACGACCTTGGGGCGGGTGTAGAAGCGGATGCCTTCGGGGCC
>NZ_JBIAPU010000046.1:0-61696 GCF_042888465.1 Streptomyces sp. NPDC002888
AGGGACGTGAACTGGTCCCGGTGCAGCAGCAGCGGCGCCAGGAGCGCCAGCGAGATCACCGCGCCCAGGAGCGAGTGCCGGTACGTGAACTGGGCCACCGCGCCCGCCGGCAGCAGGGCGACCGCGGCGCGCCACGCCCGCCGCTTGCCGCGCTTGAGGCCGTGTGCGAGCAGCAGGAGCAGGACACCGGTGCTCAGTGAGAGCGCGGCCGCGAACGGGCCCAGCGCGCCGGGCAGCACCTCGGCGAGCGTGTGCATACGGCTGTGCCGGAACCGCGGGAACACGCCCGCGGCGATGTCCAGCAGGCCCACGAGGGCGCAGGCTCTGCCGACGAGGGCGGGAACGGACTCGGGGCGCGGCCCCTGGAACATGCGTCGCACCCGACTTGATCGGTTCGGAACCCCGTCCGACATTTCCCCATCTTCCCTGACAGACATCGCATCCCGTAGTTCTGCGAGAGACCTTGAATCCGGGCCCGATTCGGGCATCCGGCGACATTGCGCCCTCTAGGACGGTGTCTACGGGAGAGAGGTTCACTCTCTTCGTCAAAGTCGCTTCAAAGGCGAAGGAAAGCCCGGAACAAGTCCTTGCGAAGGAGTGCGGGTCCGGGCGGAAAGGTGCGGCAGCACCCCATGGGTCTCACGAGCAAGAAAGTGCTGGTCCTGGCGATTCTGGTCGCCGTCCTGCTGTTCGTCGGCACGGTGTGGCTGTGGCCCCGGCTGGCACGGCGGAACTGGCGGGCCGTCAGCGGGCGTGTCGGTCTGCTGCTCGCCATCCAGTTGGCGCTGTTCGCCTCGGTGGGGCTCGCCGCCAACCAGGCCTTCGGTTTCTACGCCAGCTGGGCGGACCTGTTCGGACAGGAGACCGACCAGGGCGTGGTGGTCGACCACGCGACGGGCGGGCGCTCGGGCGGGCTGCTCCAGGTACGGGACGCCCGGCGCGTCGAGGGAGTGAAAGGTGTGCGGCCGCACACCGGCGGACAGGTCCAGGAGGTCGACATCGCCGGCCGGACGTCGCGCATAGCCACGCGCGCGTACGTGTATCTGCCGCCGGAGTACTTCCAGCCGCAGTACCGCACGCGCACGTTCCCGGCGGCCGTCGTGCTCACCGGCTATCCGGGGACGGCCAAGGCGCTCGTGGAAAAGCTGCACTTCCCGCGCACGGCTCAGCGGCTCGCGAAGGACGGCCGTATGCAGCCGATGATCCTGGTGATGCTGCGGCCGACGGTGGCGCCGCCGCGGGACACCGAGTGTGTGGACATTCCTGGTGGGCCGCAGACGGACACGTTCTTCGCGAAGGACCTTCCCGAAGCCGTGACGGCCCACTACAGAGTGGGCAAAAAGTCCGGCACCTGGGGCATCATCGGCGATTCCACGGGGGGTTACTGCGCGCTGAAGCTCGCCATGCACCATCCCGACGTGTTCGCGGCGGGCGCGGGCCTGTCGCCCTACTACAAGGCGCCGATCGACGCGACGACGGGTGACCTCTTCCAGGGCGACAAGGGGCTGCGCAACCGCGCGGACCTGTGGTGGTACCTCAAGCACATGCCCGCGCCGGACACTTCACTGCTCGTCACCAGCAGCAAGGTCGGGGAATCCAACTACAAGGACACGCTGCGGTTCATAGACCGTGTGAAGGCCAAGGGGTCGACCCGGATCTCGTCGATCATCCTCGACAGCGGCGGGCACAACTTCAACACCTGGCGGCGGGAGATACCGGCGACGCTGGAGTGGATCAGCGGGCGGCTCGACGGTCACTGAAATCGATCTTGAATTCCCGGATGGGGCCCACCTGGCGGGGTTACCCGGAAGACGGGATTCCTGATGTGATGTGAAGGCATCGGTATGGCTGCGTTTTTACGGGGCGGGGCACCATCATTCGCCTACGCGCGGTAAGTTTCTGGCCATGCCACGTGGACGTCACCGCCATTCCCCACCTTTGCACAGGCTGTTGCCCCCTTCGGCGATCGCAGGCGTCTCCCTCGTCTGCGCCCTGGCCCCGTGGGTGTTCACGGAGCCGATGGTGCTGCGCGGTCTGGCCGCGGCCGCCGCGACGACCGCCGTCCTCGGCGCGGTCGTCATGCGCCACTGGGACGCGCAGGCCGGTAAACAGGTCGCAGACCTCACGCGTGCGCGTGCGAGCGATGAGTGGCGGTACGAGGAACGCGTCGCCGAACTGGAGACCGACCTCGAGGAGTCGCGCGAACTGCGCGTCAAGCTCGAACAGCGACTGCGCTCCAAGCGCGGGGAGCTGGCGGGCCTGCGCAACGAGCACGCGGCCCTGCTGCGGCGGTACGCCACGGCGGAGACCGAGCGAGCGAGCGCCCTGGAGGGCCGCCGCCTGCTCGAGATAGAGAGCGGGGACTCGTCGACGGCGCGCGCGTTGCCGCCGGGTGCACAGAAGTCGGACGAGAAGGCCGAGGGTGCCGAGGCCGACGCCGTGGCTGAGGTGGCGGAGGCCGCCGAGGTCGCGGAGGCCGTCGATGGCACGGAAGCCGCTGATGTCGCCGAGGCCGTCGAGGCCGTCGAGGGGAAGCCGGCCGCTTCGGCGGTCTTCTCCCCGGAGGGCTCCAAGCTGTTCCTGCGGGCGGCCGTCGCCCTGAGCCGCTTCGACGGCGACACCGCCCCGAAGGACGAGGACTCCGGCGAGGTGGAGCTCGCGAAGACCGCTGCCGCCGCGAAGACCGCGTCCGCCGACACCGGCGCGGGCGAGACGGAGGCCGCGCAGGAGGACGAGGCGCGGGGGCAGTCCGAGGCGGTCGACGGGCACACGCGCGCGACCGCCGTATCCACGGACGCCATATCCACGGACGCCGCCAAGAGTGAAAAGCCCGCTCCGGCCGCCGAAAAGGCAGTCGGGGAGGCCACCGCCACCTCGGCGCCCGCGGCCACACAGCGGTCCTCGGGGCACTACACCGTGCCGACGGCGGTGGCCGTCGTACCGGCCACGCCCGTGCGGCGTCCGACGATCGAGGGCGAATTCGACTTCTTCGGTACGAAGACGTCCACGCCGTCCGCCGCTCTGGAGTTTGTGCAGAACGAGGACCTCGCCGACGTCGTCGGCCAGGAGGCCCTCGCCCTCCACAAGGCCGACGCCGAGGCGGAGTTCAAGCCGGCGGACGAGGAGTCCCGGGGCATCGGCCAGGTCATCGACCTGACCGCGCACGACGAGACGGAGCAGATCGACCTCCAGGGGCTGCGCAGCGCGGTGTCCTGAGGCCCGAACAGGGGGCGGCCTCCAAGGAGACGCCGTCCCCCGCGCGCGCGGTATCTCTACGACACCATCCACCGGTCCGGCCGCGCGTCCCTGCGCCCCGTACGTGACCTCTCCGCCTGCCCTCGCAGCAACACCGCGGCCTCCTGAGCGTCCCGCAGGCGCGCGGTCACCGTCTTGTTGGCGCCGGTGTCCACGTGCACGTCGGCGAGGCGCCACAGTCGCTGCCAGGGCCCCTGCGACAGCCGTACGCTCTGCACCTTCGCGTGCGGCACGAGCGCCAGGCTCCGCCGCAGCAGCCCGTGCCGGGCCGCGAACACCGCGTCGGTGACCGCGATCCCGTAGCCGCGCCACCACACCGGCACGCACCGGCCCGCCCGCCGCGGTGGCCGCGACAGCGACACCGCCGGCGGCACGGTCACGCCGGGCAGCACGCGCGCGACGACCGACTCGGCGACCTCGCGCGGGGCGACCGGCACCAGCACCGAGTTGGACGACCCCGCCACGTCCAGCTCCACCCGCACCCAGCCGCGCCGCCGCCACAGCAGCGGCTGCACGAGCCGTACGGTCTGCACCCGCCCCGGCGGCACCGTCTCGTGCGTGCGGTCCAGGAGCCCGTGGTCGATCCGCAGCCCGTCCGGGGACTCGCCCACGGTCCAGTCGTACTCCGCGACGAACCGCCCCACGCTGCTCGCCCCCGCCGCGCCGAGCAGCGGCACGCCGGTCGCGAGGACCGTCCACACGCTGTGGGTGGCGAGCCACAGCACCGGCGGTACGACGAGCGCGGCGGCCAGCGTGCCCCAGGTCGCGCCGGTCAGCACGAGCGAGACGGCGAGATCCCGCGCGGGTACACGCACCAGCTGACGGGACGGCGCCTCGCCGACCTCGTGCGCGGTCTCGGGCGCGAAACCGGCCGCCCGCGCGAGCAGTTCGGCACGCAGCGCCCGGGCCTCGTCCTCGCCCAGGAAGGCGAGCTCGTCCTTCTTGTCGGTGCCGACGACGTCGAGCCGGAGCTTCGCGACGCCCGCGACCCGCGCGAGCAGCGGTTGGGTGATGTCGATGGCCTGGATGCGTTCGAGCCGGATGTGCGCGGTGCGCCGGAACACCAGGCCGGTCCGTATGCGCAGTTCGGCGTCCGTCACCGCGAAGTGGGTGAACCACCAGGTCAGAAAGCCGTACAGGGCGGCCGCCGGGACGATCACCGCGAGGGCGATCAGGAGCGTGGTGGTGGTCAGCCGGGTCAGCTGGCGCTGTGCCTGGTCCGGGTCGTGCAGAGCCCACCCGATGACCACGGCCACCGGCGCCCACGCCCGCCGTAGCGGCGTCACGGGATGCAGCCGCCGCTCGGACACGGGAGCGGCCGGGCGTACGGCGTCCTCGACGCCCGGCGCCGTCACAGCCCCGCCGATCGGGCCTCGCCGAGCTCCGTGAGCCGGTCGCGCAGCCGTTCCGCCTCGGCCGGGTCGAGGCCCGGGATGGTGGCGTCGGTCGCCGCGGCCGCGGTGTGCAGCTGCACGCTGGCCAGCCCGAAGTGCCGCTCGACGGGCCCGGAGGTGACCTCGACCAGCTGCATCCGGCCGTACGGCACCACCGTCTCCTCGCGCCACAGCACGCCCCGGCTGATCAGCAGGTCGTCGGCGCGTTCGGCGTACCGCCAGGAGCGCCAGTTGCGGTCGAGCATCACCCAGCCCCAGGCCGTCAGCGTCAGCGGCAGCAGGGCGAACGCCGCCCAGGCCGGCCCGGCGAACAGTCCGAGCAGCAGCCCGGCGGCGAGGGCCGCGAGTCCCGTCCACACCACCAGCAACAGCCGTCGCATCCGCAGCAGGCGCGGTGGCAGTCCGGTCCATGCCGGCTCGGTCCCGGCCCCCTCGGCCGTCCCCGCCCCGCCCGCCTCCGCCGCGCCCCCCGGTCCCGCGTCGCGCGGGCTCCCCGTTTCCATACGGTCAGCGTACGTAGGGGAGACTGTGTCCATGACTCCTACGACGGAGACCACGGTCGGGATCGGCGGTGCCGCGGAGAGCACCGACATGGTGCTCAACATCGGGCCCCAGCATCCGTCCACGCACGGCGTGTTGCGGCTGCGGCTCGTGCTGGACGGCGAGCGCATCACGCACGCCGAGCCGGTGATCGGCTACATGCACCGCGGTGCGGAGAAGCTCTTCGAGGCGCGCGACTACCGGCAGATCATCATGCTCGCCAACCGTCACGACTGGCTGTCGGCCTTCTCGAACGAGCTGGGCGTGGTCCTCGGCGTGGAGCGCATGCTCGGCATGGAGGTCCCCACGCGCGCGGTGTGGACGCGGACCCTGCTCGCGGAGCTGAACCGGGTGCTGAACCACCTGATGTTCCTGGGGTCGTATCCGCTGGAGCTGGGTGGCATCACGCCGGTCTTCTACGCGTTCCGTGAGCGTGAGGTGCTCCAGAACGTCATGGAGGAGGTCTCCGGCGGACGGATGCACTACATGTTCAACCGCGTCGGCGGCCTCAAGGAAGACCTGCCGTCCGGATGGGCCTCCCGCGCGCGCGGCGCCGTCGCCGCCGTGCGTTCGCGCATGGACGTCTTCGACGACCTGGTGCTCGGCAACGAGATCTTCCGGGGACGCACGCGGGACGTGGGCACCCTCACGCCCCGGGCCGTGCACGCGTACGGCGTGAGCGGTCCCGTCGCGCGGGCCTCGGGCGTCGACTTCGACCTGCGCCGCGACGAGCCGTACCTCGCTTACGGGGAACTGCAGGACACCCTGAAGGTGGTCACCCGGACCGAGGGCGACTGCCTGGCCCGCTTCGAGGTCCTGCTGGAGCAGACCCACAACGCCCTCGACCTCGCCGACGCCTGTCTCGACCGGCTCGCCGAACTGCCGCCCGGGCCGATCAACCAGCGGCTTCCGAAGGTCCTCAAGGCGCCCGAGGGGCACACGTACGCGTGGACCGAGAACCCGCTCGGCATCAACGGCTACTACCTGGTCAGCAAGGGTGAGAAGACCCCGTACCGGCTGAAGCTGCGCTCGGCCTCGTACAACAACGTCCAGGTCCTCACGGAGCTGCTGCCGGGCACGCTCGTCGCGGACATGGTGGCGATCCTGGGGTCGATGTTCTTCGTGGTCGGGGACATCGACAAGTAGGTGTCAGAGGGGCCGGTCCATAGGTGTCAGAGGGGCCGGTCCAGTGGGTCCACAATTCCAACCGGCTGGAGCAGCCACCCGAAGTCGCCCAGTCCGCCCGCCGCGGTGAGCTCGGCGGCCTCTCCGGCGCTCGCGAGGGCGCGTACATAGGCCGAGGGGTCGGTGGAGGCGAGCGTGAGCGGGGGGCGTGCGCCGACGATGCCCAGGGCGCGCAGCGCGTCACGCTGCGGGAGCAGGCGCGCGCCGGGGAGCGCGCACGCGTCCAGCGCGACGTGCGCCGTGATGTCGCACGACCCGTCCGGCACGGGCGCCGTCTCGCGCCCTTCCCGGAAGCCGGTGAGCGTCCCGAACAGGGGCCGCGCGTCCGCCGTGTGCGCGTAATCGACGGCGACAGCCAGCCCCCCGTCGACGGACGCGACCGCCAAGGCCCACGCCTCGTCCCTGGTCAGGCCGATCTCGGCCCGCAGCCCCTGCTCGGTCGGCAGCGGCCACCACCGCTCCAGCCACCGCGCCTGAGCACCGGCGACCGGCTCCCCGAGCCGCTCCTCGCCGTCCTCCCGTACGAGCACCCGGCGCGGCACGCCCGCGGGGTCCACCTCGGCGACCTCCAACGGCACGTTGTCCAGCCACTCGTTGGCGAACAGCAGCCCCGTGATCCCGCGCGGGGGCTCCGCCGACCACTCGATCCGGTGATCCAGGCCGTCGGGGCGGTCGGCGACCTCGACGGCGTACGCGCGCGTGCGGGCGGCCACGTCGGCGGGCAGTGCGGCGAGGACCCCGGCGGCCAGCTCGCCCCGCCCCGCCGCCATGTCGACGAAGCCGAGAGTCGCGGGCCTGCCCAAGGCGTCGTCGACCCGGCCCAGCAGCCGGGCCACGGCCTGCGCGAACAGCGCGGACGCGTGCACGGACGTACGGAAGTGCCCGGCCGGCCCCTCGGGCCTGCGGTAGAAGCCGCCCGGCCCGTACAGAGCGGCCTCCGTCGCCGCCCGCCAACCACGCCACTGACCGGTCGTCCCTGAACTCACCGGGCAAGGCTAAGGGCACGCAATCAACAAAACTCCACCTTGGGGAGTACGCGCGCCCGGTACGGATCGGCCCTCCGGCTGACCCCTGCACTCACCAGGCTTCCCTACGCTGGGTTACGTGCAGCGCCTCTACGACTTCCTCCGACGGCACCCGACCTGGGTCGACAGCCTCTGGGCCGTCTTCCTGCTCGGGATCTCGCTGGTCCGCGAGACCGCCCATCAGGAGGCCGTCGGTACCGACTCCCCGGTGGCGATCGTGCCGGTCGTCCTCCTGCTGTGCCTGGTGATCGCGCTGCGTCGGCGTATGCCGGAGATGATGCTGCTGCTGACCATCGCGGTCGGAGCGGCACAGCTGGTGCTGAACGTCACCACGGGGCCGGCCGACTTCGCCATGCTCGTGATCGTCTACACGGTGGCCGCGACCGGCGCCCGCTGGGCCTCCCGGCTCGCGCTGGCCGTGGGCCTGGGCGCGGCCGCCCTGGCGCACCTGCGCTGGCCGAACGAGCAGAGCAGCGCGCTCGGCAACCTCGCGGAAGTGGTCTTCCTGACCGTGCCCTTCGCCCTCGCCTGGGTGCTCGGCGACTCGATCCGCACCCGCCGCGCCTACTTCGCGCAGCTGGAGGAGCGCGCCGCCCGGCTGGAGAAGGAGCGCGAAGCGCAGGCGAAGGTGGCGGTCGCCGCCGAGCGCGCCCGGATCGCGCGTGAGCTGCACGACGTGGTCGCTCACAACGTCTCGGTGATGGTCGTGCAGGCCGACGGGGCCGCCTACGTCCTCGACGCCGCGCCCGACCAGGCGAAGAAGGCGCTGGAGACGATCTCCTCCACCGGCCGCCAGGCCCTCGCCGAGATGCGCCGCCTGCTGGGCGTGCTGCGCACCGGCGAGCACCAGGAGAGCGGCGAGTACGTTCCGCAGCCCGACGTCGAGCAGATCGACGACCTGGTCGAGCAGTGCCGCAGCTCCGGCCTCCCCGTCGACTTCAGGGTCGAGGGCACCCCGCGCCCGCTGCCCAGCGGAGTCGAGCTCACCGCGTACCGCATCGTCCAGGAGGCGCTCACCAACACGCGCAAGCACGGCGGGCCGAACGCGGGCGCGAGCGTGCGCCTGGTCTACTTCGACGACGGTCTCGGCCTGCTCGTCGAGGACGACGGCAAGGGCGCCCCGCACGAGCTGTACGAGGAAGGCGGCGCCGACGGCCATGGCCACGGCCTGATCGGCATGCGGGAACGGGTCGGCATGGTCGGCGGCACCCTGGACGCGGGCCCGCGCCCGGGCGGAGGATTCCGCATCAGCGCCCTGCTCCCGCTCAAACCGGCGCATTGACGCCGACGCACGCCCCCTGTTGACACCTGTCACAACCCCAGCGACACCTCACGACCACCCATGGACACGGAAGAGGCTCCGATGACGATCCGCGTGATGCTCGTCGACGACCAGGTGCTGCTGCGCACCGGGTTCCGGATGGTGCTCGCCGCCCAGCCGGACATGGAGGTCGTCGCGGAGGCGGGTGACGGCGTCGAGGCCCTCCAGGTGCTGCGCTCCACCGCCGTCGACGTCGTGCTGATGGACGTCCGCATGCCCAAGCTCGACGGGGTGGAGACGACCCGCCGGATCTGCTCGGAGCCCGAGCCGCCGAAAGTGCTGATCCTGACCACCTTCGACCTCGACGAGTACGCCTTCTCCGGGCTCAAGGCGGGCGCCTCCGGCTTCATGCTCAAGGACGTGCCGCCAGGCGAACTCCTCACCGCCATCCGCTCCGTGCACAGCGGCGACGCCGTGGTCGCGCCGTCCACCACGCGCCGCCTCCTCGACCGGTTCGCGCCGATGCTGCCCAGCACCGGCAAGGATCCCCAGCACAAGGAGCTGGAGCGGCTCACCGACCGCGAGCGCGAGGTCATGGTGCTGGTCGCCCAGGGCCTGTCCAACGGGGAGATCGCGGCCCGCCTCGTGCTGTCCGAGGCGACCGTGAAGACCCACGTGGGCCGCATCCTGACCAAGCTGGGGCTGCGGGACCGGGTGCAGGTGGTGGTCCTGGCGTACGAGACCGGGCTCGTGCGAGCGGGCGGCCACGGCTGACCCCGCACCACAGCCCTACCTGAGGATCCCCTCCAGGAAGTCACTGCCCAGTCGGGCCACCACCGTGACGTCCAACTGGTGCAGGACGTACCGCCCGCGTCGGCGGGTGGTGATCAGGCCGGCCTTCTTCAGGACGCTCAGATGGCGGGATATCTCGGGGGCGGTCATGCCGTGCAGCTGGGCCAGCTCGCTGGTCGTGTACGCGCTGCGGGCCAGATGACGGCAGATGCGCATGCGGACGGGGTGGGACAGGGCGGTCATCCGCAGGGTGAGCTGCTCGACCGACGGCGGGGCCGCGAGCTCCGGCGACCCGACCGGATAGTGCAGCACCGGCTGCCATCCGTATCGGTACAGGACGCTCTGATGCGGCCAGCCCAGGCTCGTCGGGATGAGCAGGAGGCCGCCGTCCCCGGTGGCGGTGTGGCCGCTGGCCAGCTTGTCGACCGAGATCCGCGCGGCGGCCTCGTGGAGCGTCACCGCCGGGGACACCGAAGCCAGCGCCTCACCCAGGCCCCTGCGCCGGAGCAGGTCGGTCTTGTGGCGGGCGTCCGCCGCGAGCTGGTGGCCCAGCCGGGACCACGTCTGAGCGAAGAAGGCCTGGTCGCAGTCCTCCAGGAACTGCCGCAGCCAGGCCCTGATGCGGGGCGGGTCGTTCAGCAGCCGCTCAGTGAACCGCACCTGCTGCGGCCCGCGCGACGCGGCCAGCTCCAGGGCCCGCTGCCGCACGTCGGGGTCGGCGAGCGTGGCCGGCCCGTGCGCGTAGTACGGCAGGGCGCAGGTGAACTCCAGGGCCGCGTCGACGAACTGCTCGTCCGTCAGCTTGTCGAGCAGGTCCAGCTCCTCGGCCAGGGTGGCGCCCGGGAGCGTGCTCCTGCCGGGGATGCCCGCACACGGGATGAACAGGTCCGAGAACGTCGTCCGCCACAGGAAGTCCGCCTCACACATGCGGTCCGCCAGGTGCGAGTCGAGCCCGGCTGTCACGCTCGTCGCCCAGCCCTGCAGACGCGGATGGTGGCCCGGCTCCGCCAGTGCGTGCAGCGCCATGCCGAGCTCCGCCAAGGGCGAGAGCACGACGGCCACCCTGTCCGGCCGCAGCCCCGCGATGTCGATGTCCACGCTCATGCCCTCATGGTGCACTCCGCCACTGACAGCGCCGCCCTCGATTGACAGCGGCCGTCAATCGACGCGACGTCACCGCCGTACTGGCGCAGTGTGGGACGCCCGGGGCAGCCGCGGAGCCCGATCACCCGTCCCGAGAAGGCGATCCGCCATGACCATCACCCAGCAGTATTTCCTCGACACCTACCGCGCACGGCAGCTCGGCGAGCCGGCACCGCCCGCGCCCGGCGCGAACGACTGGCAGGTCGCGCGCGAGCTGCGCGGCCACCGGCAGTTCCGCGCGGTCGTCGCCGGACGCCCGGCCCGCGGCCGGACACGGCAGGCCATCGGCCGGTGGCCGCGGCCCTGGCGGCGCTCTACCTGCTGACCTCCTCGGTCAGCCGGTCGACGAACTCCGCGACCGCCGCCCGCACATCGTCGGCCGTCCATGCCAGGCCGGGGGCCCGTACGCCGACCTCCGTCCAGGCCATGCCGGGAACCGTCGCGTCCCAGGCGTTGCCGAAGAGCGTGGTCCCCGTCTCCTCGGCCGTCCGGATCGCGGCCTCGGAGACGGTGCGGGCGTCGTACGGCAGCCAGACCTGGAACTCGAACGTGTGCGGCTCGGCCGGGTGCACGCGCGTCCAGGGCAGCCCGGCCGCCGCGAAGCCCTCGCGCAGCGCGGCGGCCACCACGCGCGCGTGGCGCACGTAGTCGGGCAGCCGGGGCAGCTCATGCTCCAGGCCGACGAGCGCCGCCAGCGCCGTCGGGAACTGCTGGAACACCATGCCGCCGTACCGGTGCCGCCACGCCCTCGCCTCCTCCACCAGCGTCTTCGGGCCGGCGAGGGCGGCGCCGCCGAAGCCGTCGAGGGACTTGTAGAACGACACGTAGACGCTGTCGGCCAGGTCCGCGATCTCGTCCAGGGGACGGCCGAAGTGGACGGTCGACTCCCACAGGCGCGCGCCGTCGAAGTGCACCACCGCGTCACGCTCGTGCGCCGCCGCCACCACCTCGGTGAGCTCCTCCCAGGTGGGCAGCACGAAACCGGCGTCCCTGAGGGGCAGTTCCAGCATCAGCGCACCGAAGGGCTCTTCGAAGTCGCGCACTTCCTCGGCGGTGGGCTGCCGGGGCTCGCTGCCGATGTGCACCGGACGCAGTCCGCTGACCTGGCTGAAGGCGTGGCGCTCGTGCATCTCCGGGTGGGCGAGCGCGTGCAGGGCGACGGTCGGGTTGCCGGTGCGGCCCGCCCAGCAGCGCAGGGCGACCTGCTGGGCCATGGTGCCCGTAGGGAAGAACGCGGCGGCCTCCTTGCCGAGCAGTCCCGCGACCTTCTCCTCCAAGGCCTCGACGACGCCGTTGCCGTAGATGTCCGACCGTTCGTCGAGGTCATAGACGTCCGGGGCGTGTTCCAGCAGCGCCAGGCGCTCACGGAGCGTGCCGAGAAAGCCGGCGCGCGAGAGTACGCGCTTCGAGCGCTGGTGGGCGCTGATGCGCCGCTCCCGGTGCTGCTTGCGCCACTCCTCGTCCGAGAGCTGCTCCCTCTCGCCCGCCACCTGCTCCGTCGCCCGCACGCCTTGGTCCGCCGCATCGCTCATGCCCGGGATCATGCCGTGCCCCTCTGGAAGCGGTCACGCGCTTTTCCACCGCCCTTCCCGACATGCCACCCGGGGCCGGCGCCCTGTGGAACTACCCACAGCCTGTGGACGACCGATCGGCCCTTCGAACCAATCGCGTTAACATGACGAGAAATCGTCCGGTACCCAGAGCGGGCTGGAACGGGAAGGCCACCGTCGCGTGAGTACAGTCCAACAGCCAGACCCCAGGGACCGCCCCGCGCGGCTCACCGTCGGCGTCGTCGGCGCCGGCCGTGTGGGCCCCGCGCTCGCCGCGTCCCTCCAGCTCGCCGGACACCGCCCGGTCGCCGTCTCCGCGGTCTCCGACGCCTCCAGAAGGCGGGCCGCCGAACTGCTCCCCGACGTGGCGGTCGTACCGCCCGCCGAGGTCCTCCAGCGCGCCGACCTGGTGCTGCTGACGGTTCCCGACGACGCCCTGCCCGACCTGGTCGCGGGCCTCGCCGAGACCGGGGCCGTAAGGCCGGGACAACTGCTCGTGCACACCTCCGGGCGGTACGGCGCCAAGGTCCTCGATCCCGCCCTGCGCGCGGGCGCGCTGCCGCTCGCCCTGCATCCGGCGATGACCTTCACCGGCACGCGGGTGGACGTCCAGCGCCTGGCGGGCTGCTCCTTCGGCGTGACCGCGCCCGACGAGCTGCGGCTGGCCGCCGAGGCCCTCGTCATCGAGATGGGCGGCGAACCGGAGTGGATCGCCGAGGAGAGCCGCCCGCTGTACCACGCGGCGCTGGCCCTGGGCGCCAACCACCTGGTGACGCTGGTCGCCCAGTCCATGGAGCTGCTGCGCGCGGCCGGCGTGGCCGCGCCCGACCGGATGCTCGGCCCGCTGCTCGGCGCCGCCCTCGACAACGCGCTGCGCTCCGGCGACGCGGCACTGACCGGCCCCGTCGCGCGCGGGGACGCGGGCACCGTCGCCGCGCACGTCTCCGAACTGCGCAAGCACGCCCCGCAGGCCGTCGCCGGCTATCTGGCGATGGCCCGCGCGACGGCCGACCGGGCGCTCGCCCACGGGCTGCTGAAGCCCGAGCTCGCCGAGGACCTCCTCGGGGTACTCGCCAACGAGACCGACGGCGCCGAGGGAGAAGCCGGATGACCACGACCGTGCTGCGCACCGCCGACGAGCTGCACGCACGCGTGCGGGTCGGCCGCCGTGCCGTGGTGATGACGATGGGCGCCCTGCACGAGGGCCACGCCACCCTCGTCCGCACCGCCCGGGAGATCGCCGGGCCGGACGGCGAGGTCGTCGTCACCGTCTTCGTCAACCCGCTGCAGTTCGGCAAGGGCGAGGACCTGGACCGCTATCCCCGCACCCTGGAGGCCGACCTCAAGATCGCCGAACAGGCGGGCGCGGACGCCCTGTTCGCCCCTGCCGTCGACGAGGTCTATCCGGGTGGCGAGCCCCAGGTCCGCGTGAGCGCGGGCGCCATGGGGGAGCGCCTGGAGGGGGCCTCGCGCCCGGGCCACTTCGACGGCATGCTCACCGTCGTCGCCAAGCTGCTGCACCTCACCCGTCCCGACGTCGCCCTGTTCGGGCAGAAGGACGCCCAGCAACTCGCGCTGATCCGCCGCATGGTCCGCGACCTCGACTTCGGCGTGGAGATCGTGGGCGTGCCGACCGTGCGCGAGGACGACGGCCTGGCCCTGTCCAGCCGCAACCGCTACCTCTCGCCCCAGGAGCGGCACACCGCGCTCGCCCTGTCCGGCGCGCTCTTCGCGGGCCGCGACCGGCACGCCGCCCAGGAGGCGCTGCGCGCGCGGGCCCGCGAGGTGCCCGCCACACACGCGCGTGCCGAGGCGCTCAGCGCCCTGGGGGAGTCCCGCGCGGCGGCCGACGCCCACGCCGTCGCCCAGGCCGTCCCCGGCGGCCCGGCGGCCGTCCGAGCGGCCGCCCGCCTGGTCCTCGACGAGGCCCTCCGGCTCTCCCCGCCGCTCGTCCTGGACTACCTGGCCCTGGTCGACCCGTCCGACTTCACCGAGATCGGGGACGACTTCACCGGCGAGGCCGTTCTCGCCGTCGCCGCCCGGGTCGGGACGACCCGGCTGATCGACAACATCCCCCTCACCTTCGGAACCTTCGGAGCCGCCTCGTGACCAGCACAGGCATACGACTGCACGCCCCCGCCCCCGGGTGGTCGATCTCCGCGGACGTGGTGGTCGTCGGCTCCGGCGTCGCCGGCCTGACCGCGGCCCTGCGCTGCGAGGCCGCCGGTCTGAACACCGTCGTCGTCACCAAGGCCCGTCTCGACGACGGCTCCACCCGCTGGGCGCAGGGCGGCATCGCCGCGGCCCTCGGCGAGGGCGACACCCCCGAACAGCACCTCGACGACACCCTGGTGGCGGGCGCGGGCCTGTGCGACGAGGACGCGGTACGGCTCCTCGTCACCGAGGGACCCGACGCGGTACGGCGGCTGATCGAGACCGGCGCCCACTTCGACGAGTCCGCCGAAGGAGGACTGGAACTCACCCGCGAGGGCGGCCACCACCGCCGCCGCATCGCCCACGCCGGCGGCGACGCGACCGGCGCGGAGATCTCCCGGGCACTCGTCGAGGCGGTGCGCGCGCATGGTTTGCGCACCATCGAGAACGCGCTCGTCCTGGACCTCCTCACGGACGCCGACGGCCGCACGGCAGGCGTGACCCTGCACGTCATGGGAGAGGGCCAGCACGACGGCGTAGGCGCCGTGCACGCGCCCGCCGTGGTCCTCGCGACCGGCGGCATGGGGCAGGTCTTCTCCGCGACCACCAACCCGTCCGTCTCCACCGGCGACGGCGTGGCCCTCGCACTGCGCGCGGGCGCCGAGGTCAGCGACCTGGAGTTCGTCCAGTTCCACCCCACCGTGCTCTTTCTCGGCCCGGACGCCGAGGGGCAGCAGCCCCTCGTCTCCGAGGCGGTACGCGGCGAGGGCGCCCACCTGGTCGACGCCGAGGGGGTGCGCTTCATGGTGGGGCAGCACGAGCTCGCCGAACTCGCCCCGCGGGACATCGTCGCCAAGGGCATCATGCGCCGCATGCACGAGCAGGACGCCGAGCACATGTTCCTCGACGCCCGGCACTTCGGCGCCGACATGTGGGAGCACCGCTTCCCGACGATCCTCGCCGCCTGCCGCTCCCACGGCATCGACCCCGTCCACGAGCCCATCCCGATCGCCCCGGCCGCCCACTACGCCTCCGGAGGCGTCCGCACCGACGACCACGGCCGTACGACCGTGCCCGGCCTCTACGCGTGCGGCGAGGTCGCCTGCACCGGTGTGCACGGCGCCAACCGGCTCGCCTCCAACTCCCTCCTGGAGGGCCTGGTCTACGCCGAGCGCATCGCCGCCGACATCGCGGACGGCCGGACGGAGAGCGGCCTCCACGCGCGTGTGCCCACACCGGTCCCGCACCCCGAGCAGCCCGCGCACCCCCTGCTGGGTGCGGAGGCCCGGTTCGCGATCCAGCGGATCATGACGGAGGGCGCGGGCGTCCTGCGCTCCGCCGGCTCCCTCGACAAGGCCGCAGACCAGCTCCAGCGGCTGCACACCGAGGCCCGCGACGCGCTCGCAGAGAACGGCAAGACCGCCGAGCCCGGCGTCGACACCTGGGAGTCCACCAACCTCCTGTGCGTGGCCCGCGTCCTGGTCGCCGCCGCCCGGCTGCGCGAGGAGACACGCGGCTGCCACTGGCGCGAGGACCATGCCGACCGCGACGACACGGCGTGGCGCCGCCACATCGTCGTACGGCTGAATCCGGACCGGACACTCGCCGTACAGACCACCGATAGCGCAGACTTCCCCCCGACCCGGCAGCAGCCGGCTCAGCGTCCCCAGGAGCAGTGACAGAAGTGACCACCCCCGACCTTCCCCTCGCCCAGAGCGGCGGCTGCGGCGACGGCTGTGCGTGCGGCGCCGACGCGGACGAGGGCTACGAAGAGTACGCAGAGTGCGGGCTCGACCCCGCGCTCGCGCAGCTCCTGGCCGACGCCGGACTCGACCCCGTCGAGGTCGAGGACATCGCCAACGTCGCCATCCAGGAGGACCTCGACCACGGCGTGGACGTGACGACCGTCGCGACCATCCCCGAGGACGCCGTGGCCACCGCCGACTTCACCGCGCGCGAGGCGGGCGTCGCGGCGGGCCTCAGGGTCGCCGAAGCGGTGATCTCCGTGGTCTGCTCCGACGAGTTCGAGGTCGAGCGGCACGTCGACGACGGCGACCGCGTGGAGGCCGGTCAGAAGCTCCTGTCGGTCACCTCACGCACGCGTGACCTGCTGACCGCCGAGCGCAGCGCCCTCAACCTGATGTGCCGCCTGTCCGGCATCGCGACCGCCACGCGCGCGTGGGCGGACGCCCTCGAAGGCACGAAGGCCCGCGTGCGCGACACCCGCAAGACGACGCCGGGCCTGCGCGCCCTGGAGAAGTTCGCCGTGCGCTGCGGCGGCGGGGTCAACCACCGCATGTCCCTCTCGGACGCGGCCCTCGTCAAGGACAACCACGTGGTCGCCGCGGGCGGCGTCGCCCAGGCCTTCAAGGCCGTACGGGAGACCTTCCCGGACGTGCCGATCGAGGTCGAGGTCGACACCCTGCACCAGCTGCGCGAGGTCGTGGACGCGGGCGCCGACCTGATCCTCCTGGACAACTTCACGCCCCTGGAGTGCGAGGAGGCGGTGGCCATCGTCGGCGGGCGTGCGCTGCTGGAGGCATCGGGCCGACTGACGTTGGACAACGCCACGGCGTACGCGGCCACGGGCGTCGACTTCCTGGCCGTGGGGGCCCTCACCCACTCCTCGCCGATCCTCGACATCGGCCTGGACCTCCGAGCGGCCGAGTAGGAGCGGGGAGCCGGCCATGCTGCTGACGATCGACGTGGGGAACACACATACCGTGCTCGGCCTGTTCGACGGTGAGGACATCGTCGAACACTGGCGGATCTCGACGGACGCGCGCCGTACCGCCGACGAACTGGCGGTGCTGCTCCATGGACTCATGGGCATGCACCCGCTCCTCGGAGAGGAGCTGGGGGACGGCATCGACGGGATCGCGATCTGCGCGACCGTGCCGTCCGTGCTGCACGAGCTGCGCGAGGTGACCCGCCGCTACTACGGCGACGTCCCCGCGGTGCTCGTCGAGCCCGGGGTGAAGACGGGGGTGCCGATCCTCTTCGACAACCCCAAGGAGGTCGGCGCCGACCGCATCATCAACGCGGTGGCGGCGATCGAGCTGTACGGCGGTCCCGCGGTCGTCGTGGACTTCGGCACGGCGACGACGTTCGACGCGGTCAGCGCGCGCGGGGAGTACGTCGGCGGAGTCATCGCGCCCGGTATCGAGATCTCGGTGGAGGCGCTGGGCGTCAAGGCCGCGCAGCTGCGGAAGATCGAGGTGGCCCGGCCGCGGAGTGTGATCGGCAAGAACACGGTCGAGGCGATGCAGGCCGGGATCGTCTACGGGTTCGCCGGTCAGGTCGACGGGGTCGTGAGCAGGATGGCGCGCGAGCTGGCGGACGATCCCGACGACGTGACGGTGATCGCGACGGGCGGGCTCGCGCCGATGGTGCTGGGCGAGTCGTCGGTGATCGACGAGCACGAGCCGTGGCTGACGCTGATCGGGCTGAGGCTGGTGTACGAGCGGAACGTGTCGCGGCTCTGAGGACGGGCGGGGCGCGGGGGCTGCCGTCCCGGCCCCTCCGCGGCGGCCTGAGCAGCGCTGACGCAGCGGTGAGGGCCGTCCGGGCGGGTGGCTCGCCGCGCCACACCCGCCCTCCTATGTCGAATTTGTCTGATTAGCGCGTATCGTCGCCGCATGCCCACGCCATACGGATCCCGCGGCGGCATGGCGT
This sequence comes from Streptomyces sp. NPDC002888, assembly GCF_042888465.1. Taxonomy (NCBI): domain Bacteria; kingdom Bacillati; phylum Actinomycetota; class Actinomycetes; order Kitasatosporales; family Streptomycetaceae; genus Streptomyces; species Streptomyces sp. NPDC002888. The sequence goes on from NZ_JBIAPU010000046.1 coordinate 17,975, forward strand.
TCGGTGCGGAGGAGCTGCGTGTGCTCCGCCGCGCCCTCGCCCTCGCCCTTCAGCCCGGCCCCGCCTCGCCCGAGGACATCCAGGACTGTCACCGTCTCGCCGAGTCCCTGGACGAGGCGATGCGCGAGGGCGCCCGGCTGAGGGCCTTCCTGGTGGCCGACCTGGCCCGGTACCGCGCTGCCCTGCCCGGCACCGCCGCCGGGTACCTCGCACTCCTGGAAGAGGTGCTGGGCGCCGGGTACTGCCCCGGCCCCGACGACCTCGCCGCCCTCCGTGCGCTGCGCGGCAACCCCACGGCGGCCGCCCTCCTGACCCGCTGCCGGCCCCTCGCCGCACGCGACGCACGCCCCCGCCCGACCCTCCGCACTCCCCGCCAGGCGACCCAGCCGCCCCACCGGTCCGCCCAGGCTTCCCACCAGGCCGTGCCGCCGCCCCATCGGGCCGCCCAGCCACCCCACCTGGACATCCAGCCGCCCCGCCAGGCCGCTCAGCCGCCCCGCCAGGCCACCCGGTCGCCCCGCCCGGCGGCTCAGCCCACCCCGGCCGTCCCGGCGTCCCGCACCCGTCTTCTGGCCCTTCCCGGAGGCCTTTCCGACGGCGTTCCACAGGGCGTCTCCGGCGGCGTTCCACGGGGCGTCTCCGGCGGCGTTCCACGGGGCATCTCCGGCGGCGATCCACGGGGCATCTCCGACGATGTTCCCGGTGGCGTCTCCGGTGGCCGTCACGGTTCCGGTGGCCGTCACGGTGACGTGTCCGACCCGGCGGAACGCCCCACGCCGAAGCCGCAGAAGAAGCCCGCCGAGAAACCGGCCGCTCCCGCCCCCGCCACCCCCAAGCCGGCCCCCGCCGAGCCCGGTCCGGCCCGCCGCCCGATCCCCACCCCGGGCGAGGTCTTCCCCCGCCGCAAGCCGGCCCCGCCCCCCTCCGACCCCCCACAGCAACTGGCAGCGGGCTGACTCCTTCCCCACCCCACGCCGTCCCTCCACCCCGCCATAGCTACTCTGGAGCCATGGACTACGTCTCCGCGCTCGTGCCCCCGGTCGTGATGGCCGTGTTCTTCATCGGTGTGATCAGGGTGATCGTGAAGACCCAGGGCGGCGCCAACAAGGCCAAGGAGGACGCCGCCGTGGACGCCGCGCTCGCGCGCACGGAGGGCACCAGGCAGGCCTCCGCCGGCACCGACGCCTGACGCGCTCGCTTCAGGGGCGTACGGCTCGGATGAGGGCGAATCTCCGCCCTCATCCGAGCCGTACGCCCCTTTTTGTTCCTGTTTGCCGGTGAAAGTGCACGTCCGGCACGCCATTGCCGAGATCTCCCACTATTGTTCTGAGGTGTGCCCCGGCCATTGGGAGAACTCGAAGACGCGGTCATGACGCGGGTGTGGAAGTGGAACCGCCCGGTGACCGTTCGAGAAGTCCTGGAAGACCTTCAGCAGGAACGGTCCATCGCGTACACCACGGTGATGACCGTTTTGGACAATCTCCATCAGAAGGGCTGGGTGCGCCGCGAGGCGGAAGGCCGGGCCTATCGATATGAGGCGGTCTCCACCAGGGCCGCCTACGCAGCCGCCCTGATGAACGACGCCTGGTCGCAGAGTGACAACCCCGCCGCCGCTCTCGTCGCCTTCTTCGGCATGATGAGCGACGAACAGCGAGAGGCCCTGCGGGACGCCGTACGGATGGTCCAGGGTCCGGAAACACCCGAACCCGCACAACCCCCTGAAGCCACCGAGGAGAACCCCGGCTCGGCAACGGAGGCGCGCGGGCGATAGCGTCCGCTCATGTCCGCAGTGAGCCCCGAAGTCCCCGCTAAAGCCATCACCGTCCGGCGGGCCCGGACCGGCGATGTCCCCGCCGTACGCCGACTCCTTGACGCGTACGTCCGCGGCGGCATCCTGCTCGACAAAGCGACGGTGACCCTTTACGAGGACATCCAGGAGTTCTGGGTCGCGGAACGTGACGACAACGCCGAGGTGGTCGGCTGCGGCGCACTGCACGTGATGTGGGAAGACCTCGCGGAAGTCCGCACTCTCGCTGTGAAGCCGGGCCTGAAGGGCGCCGGGGTCGGTCACCAGTTGCTGGAGAAGTTGGTGCACACCGCGCGTTGGCTGGGCGTTCGCCGCGTTTTCTGTCTCACCTTCGAAGTGGACTTCTTCGGCAAGCACGGCTTCGTGGAGATCGGTGAGACGCCCGTCGACACCGATGTCTACGCGGAGCTCCTGCGTTCCTATGACGAGGGTGTCGCGGAGTTCCTCGGTCTCGAACGAGTGAAACCGAACACCTTGGGCAACAGCCGGATGCTTCTGCATCTGTGATCGACAAGGGACGTATTCCGCCCGGACGCCCGGACCGAGGTGCCCTATGTCCGAAACGCGCACGTTTCCGGGCCGAGGGAGGACTGCAGGTCTCTGTCGGGGGTTTGTGTTTTTCCAGGAAAAGCGGTTTGCTTTCCGACGTACTGCAGTACTGCATATAACAGGGGGCGGCGAAACGGGGACGCCGCGCACCCCGAGCCCTCACGTTATCGATGAAAGGAAATCCGGTGGCACAGAAGGTTCAGGTCCTTCTTGTCGACGACCTCGACGGCGGCGAGGCAGACGAGACCGTGACGTTCGCGTTGGACGGCAAGACGTACGAGATCGATCTCACGACTGCCAATGCGGACAAGCTGCGCAGCCTTCTCGATCCCTATGTGAAGGGCGGTCGTCGCACCGGAGGCCGTGCTTCGGGTGGGCGTGGAAAGGCGCGCGCCGCTTCGGGCGGCAGCCAGGACACCGCGCAGATCCGCGCATGGGCGAAGGAGAACGGATTCGAGGTCAACGACCGCGGCCGTGTTCCCGCGACCATTCGCGAGGCCTACGAGAAGGCCAACGGCTGAGCGCACGCGCGCCGCAGCCGGATGCGGTGGCATTGTGTCGCCACCGTGTTCACCCATCGCACGAGATCGGGGGCGCCCCCACCGCTCCCCAGGGCCGACAGTGTCGGCAGCGAGGTCTCGACCTCGCACCCCGGGACGGGGGGCCGCAACCACATGGCGGCCCCCGCTGCCGTTTCCGCCCTGCTCCGCGGAGACGGTGGCGTCTCGGGAGGCGACGGCGCCTCCATGGCCCCGCCCGCGCCGATCGGCACCAGGTCCAGCGGGAGCTCGCCCCACTCCAGCCAGTCCAGGAGTCCCGGGAGCTCCTCCGCGCCGCCCACGGCCACCAGGAGCTGCATCCGGTCGGCCCGCACGGCCACCGGCGCTCCGGGGCCCAGCCGCCGCAGGGCCGCGACGCCCGCCTCGGCCGGCACGTCCAGCACGTCGAAGCGCAGGCCCACGGCGAGCCTCAGCGAATCTCCCGGGTTCCCGGGCACCGTCGCCCACCCCAGTTCGTTCTCGTACCACCGACGGATCCGATCGGTCGCATCGAGCGGTCGACGGGGAAGAGGGACGGGGAGAGAGGTGGTGGAGAGCGTGGGGACTGAACCAGTCATGCCAAGTCCAACCGTCGAAAGAGCCTCAGAGTTACGCTGGGTGCCCAGTTGGCTGCGCAGCGTGTCGAACGAGGGGGCTCTCGGGGGTGTGGCGGGACGCAAGGTTGTTCGCCCATAGCGGAGGGAACCGGGGCGTGCGGCATGGAGTGTCAGTCCCAGCGGGTAAGACATCCCTAGTGGGAAGGGGGCGACTCGTAGGAAAGGCCGTCTCACGTTCGCCATCGGCGTACTGGCGACTGGGGTAACTGTCTGGCCTGCGGGAACATCGTCTCGCACCATCGGGTTGGAGCATATGTCGGCGTTCGGGGTCAGGAGGCCATCGACGGTGTCGGCAGTTGGAATGAGCGGTCCCCGCTTGCGGGACTAAGCTGCGGAAGGACAGGGAGGGGAAGTTCCCCCCACTGCCTGACCGCTCTGAGGAGCGATTAACGATGTTCGAGAGGTTCACCGACCGCGCGCGGCGGGTTGTCGTCCTGGCTCAGGAAGAAGCCCGGATGCTCAACCACAACTACATCGGCACCGAGCACATCCTCCTGGGCCTGATCCATGAGGGTGAGGGTGTCGCCGCCAAGGCCCTTGAGAGCCTCGGGATTTCGCTCGAGGCGGTCCGCCAGCAGGTGGAGGAGATCATCGGCCAGGGCCAGCAGGCCCCGTCCGGGCACATCCCCTTCACCCCCCGTGCCAAGAAGGTCCTGGAGCTGTCGCTCCGCGAGGCCCTTCAGCTGGGCCACAACTACATCGGCACGGAGCACATCCTGCTCGGCCTGATCCGCGAGGGCGAGGGCGTCGCCGCCCAGGTCCTCGTCAAGCTGGGCGCAGATCTCAACCGGGTGCGGCAGCAGGTCATCCAGCTGCTCTCCGGTTACCAGGGCAAGGAGACCGCCACCGCCGGCGGGCCTGCCGAGGGCACCCCCTCGACGTCCCTGGTCCTCGACCAGTTCGGCCGGAACCTCACCCAGGCCGCTCGTGAGTCCAAGCTCGACCCGGTCATCGGGCGCGAGAAGGAGATCGAGCGGGTCATGCAGGTGCTGTCCCGCCGTACCAAGAACAACCCGGTCCTGATCGGTGAGCCCGGCGTCGGCAAGACCGCCGTCGTCGAGGGCCTCGCCCAGGCCATCGTCAAGGGCGAGGTGCCCGAGACCCTCAAGGACAAGCACCTCTACACCCTGGACCTCGGCGCGCTGGTCGCCGGCTCCCGCTACCGCGGTGACTTCGAGGAGCGCCTGAAGAAGGTGCTCAAGGAGATCCGCACCCGCGGCGACATCATCCTGTTCATCGACGAGCTGCACACGCTGGTCGGTGCGGGTGCCGCCGAGGGCGCCATCGACGCGGCCTCCATCCTGAAGCCGATGCTGGCCCGCGGTGAGCTGCAGACCATCGGTGCGACCACGCTGGACGAGTACCGCAAGCACCTGGAGAAGGACGCGGCCCTCGAGCGCCGCTTCCAGCCCATCCAGGTCGCCGAGCCGTCCCTGCCGCACACGATCGAGATCCTCAAGGGTCTGCGTGACCGGTACGAGGCCCACCACCGCGTCTCCATCACGGACGAGGCGCTGGTCCAGGCCGCCACCCTGGCCGACCGGTACATCTCGGACCGCTTCCTGCCGGACAAGGCGATCGACCTGATCGACGAGGCCGGTTCCCGGATGCGCATCCGCCGGATGACCGCGCCGCCGGACCTGCGCGAGTTCGACGAGAAGATCGCCGGCGTCCGCCGCGACAAGGAGTCCGCGATCGACTCGCAGGACTTCGAGAAGGCCGCCTCCCTGCGCGACAAGGAGAAGCAGCTCCTGGCCGCCAAGGCCAAGCGGGAGAAGGAGTGGAAGGCCGGCGACATGGACGTCGTCGCCGAGGTCGACGGCGAGCTGATCGCCGAGGTCCTCGCCACGGCCACCGGCATCCCGGTCTTCAAGCTGACCGAGGAGGAGTCCAGCCGCCTGCTCCGCATGGAGGACGAGCTCCACAAGCGGGTCATCGGCCAGGTCGACGCCGTCAAGGCGCTGTCGAAGGCGATCCGCCGTACGCGCGCCGGTCTGAAGGACCCGAAGCGTCCCGGTGGTTCGTTCATCTTCGCCGGTCCGTCCGGTGTCGGTAAGACCGAGCTGTCCAAGGCGCTCGCCGAGTTCCTCTTCGGCGACGAGGACGCGCTGATCTCCCTCGACATGTCGGAGTTCAGCGAGAAGCACACGGTGTCGCGTCTCTTCGGTTCGCCCCCCGGCTACGTGGGCTACGAAGAGGGCGGCCAGCTGACCGAGAAGGTCCGTCGCAAGCCGTTCTCCGTCGTCCTCTTCGACGAGGTCGAGAAGGCCCACCCGGACATCTTCAACTCGCTGCTGCAGATCCTGGAGGACGGTCGCCTGACCGACTCCCAGGGCCGGGTCGTGGACTTCAAGAACACGGTCATCATCATGACGACCAACCTCGGCACCCGGGACATCTCCAAGGGCTTCAACCTGGGCTTCGCGGCCTCGGGTGACAAGAAGTCGAACTACGAGCGCATGAAGAACAAGGTCTCGGACGAGCTCAAGCAGCACTTCCGCCCCGAGTTCCTCAACCGCGTCGACGACGTGGTCGTCTTCCCGCAGCTGACGCAGGAGGACATCCTCAAGATCGTCGACCTGATGGTCGGCAAGGTGGACGAGCGCCTCAAGGACCGGGACATGGGCATCGAGCTCTCCCAGGCCGCCAAGGAGCTGCTGTCCAAGAAGGGTTACGACCCGGTGCTGGGTGCGCGTCCGCTGCGTCGCACCATCCAGCGCGAGATCGAGGACACGCTCTCGGAGAAGATCCTCTTCGGCGAGCTGCGCCCCGGTCACATCGTGGTCGTGGACACCGAGGGCGAGGGCGAGACCAAGACCTTCACCTTCCGGGGTGAGGAGAAGTCGGCGCTGCCGGACGTCCCGCCGATCGAGCAGGCGGCCGGCGGTGCCGGACCGAACCTGAGCAAGGACGCGTAAGCGGTCCGAACGCCCGAAGGGGGCCGGTGCTTTCGAGCACCGGCCCCCTTCGCATGCCCTGGGTTACGACAGCTGCCCGTCGTAGTCCGGCAGCTTGAACGTCTTCTCGGCGTGGCCACCCGAGAGGTCGGTGGCGCTGTTGCCGATGTTGGCGATGATCGTGTAGCCCTTTTTCTCGATGTCGACGCGCTGGGCGGTCTTGTAGGCGGCGACGTCCTTGAAGAGGTCGAGGAAGCCGCGGACGTAGAGGCCGGAGACCTTGTAGCCGACGTACTTGAGGTTGTAGTCGGTCACGCCGGAGATGATGCCCGGGCGGGCGGTGACGAAGAACAGCGAGACGCCGTGGTCCTGGGCGTACTTGGCGACGTCGAGGACCGGCTCGTTGGCCGGCTGCGGGTAGCTGAAGCCGAAGTCGGTCTCCAGCGTCGTGTTGTCGATGTCGAGGACGATCGCCTGCTTCTCACCGGGCTTGGTCGCGGCGATGCGCTGCTTGAGGTACGGCAGGGCCTGGCCCATGGCGGCCTGGCAGTCCTTCTGCCAGGTGTCGTAGTCGACGTCATCCGCGGCGGCGGTGACGGTGGTGGCGGCGACGGGGGAGGTGCTGGTGGCCGTCGCGGCCTGGGCGCCGGTGGGAACGGCCATCGCCGTGACGGCCACCGCGCTTATCGCGGTCATGCCAATTCTGCGCGTCCAGGTGCCTCTGGTCATGTGTGTGGGGGTCCTCTCGCGTCCGTGCGCTGCCGGTGTCGTGGGCATGCTGGTGGGTGGGAGTGGCTTGAGGGGAACCAGCGGGTTACTGGACGGTAGCGGCAGGTCGGAGAGCGCTCCCATGGGTCGGTCGGCGTTTGTGGCGAGGCTCACAATGGACTGTGAGTGGGCGTCACTCGTGGTTGGCCCGACGTGCCACCTCGGTCACGCGCACGGCCGTGTCGGGGAACAGCCCGGTCAGCAGATCGCGGTCCTGCCGGGGGTCGTATCCCGGGCGGGCGAAGAGGCTGAGGGTCTCCAGGGCGGGGAAGGCGCCCGGCAGTGGGGCGAGTTGGCGGTCCGAGGCGAGGTCGTAGAGGTAGAGGGTCGTGACCTGCGCGAGGGCGAGCCCCGAGCGGGCGGCCGCGCTGGCGTGCCGGGCGGACAGGCCGAGTTGCTGGAGGCCGGCCAGGTCCCGAAGAGCCGCCAGCGGGGTGTCGTCCGGGCAGTCGGTGATGTCCACGATCTCCAGCCGGGGGAACCGGGCCAGCACGGACATGTCCGAGACGGTGCCGCGCAGGTCGAGCCGGGTGAGCTGGCCCGGGTTCAGGTGGTCCGTGAGGGCCTCGGCCGGGAAGTCGCCCTCCAGCTGCATCCACGGGCGTCCGCCCATGTCGCGCAGGGCCGCGAGTTCCGCCGGAGCGTGGGCGACCAGGTAGAGGTCGTGGTGGGGGAGGCGGGCGACGACCTCACGGCCGTAGACCTCCGTGTCGAACCGGTGCCAGGCGCCGGAGAGTTGCTTGCGTACGCGCCAGGAGGGGTGGTCGCTGAAGCGCGCGAGGTAGGGAATCGCCGCGTCGGTCCCGACCAGGGAGGCGGTGAGGACACAGAGGTGCGCCGACTCGTCGGGGTCGGTGTCGTCCGCAGGGGCCGTCAGACGCTCGGGCGGAGAGAGGAAGTCGAGGATGAGGGGGCCGACGGAGGCCAGTTCGTAGGCCGCCTCCAGGGTGCGGGGCGGGACCAGACGCCCGACACCGCTCTCGATCTCGGTCCGTACCGACGGGTCCAGCTCCGTGGCCTGTTCCAGGCAGGACGCGGCCAGCAGCAGGGCGCGCGGGGAGTCGTCGCGCAGCAGCTCGCGCAGGATCTCCACCCGGTCGCGGGGGCGGCCCTGGGCCACGGCCATGCGGATGACGTCCTCCCACTGATCGTCCGCCGCGTGCTTGTGGACCATCCCGAAGGCGCCCTCGTCGAGCAGCGCGCGGGCCCCGAGGAAGTCCTGGAACGTGCGGTGGCAGAAGTCGATCGTGTCGGCGGAGGCCGCGCGCAACAGGCCACTGCGGTCGAGGAGATGGGCGAGGACGGTCTCCGGGGGCCCGAGCGCCTCCATCTCGGGCAGTGCCGGCAGTGCCTTGCCGATCTCGGCGAGGGCGCGGTCGCGAGCCATCTCCGTGCGGCCGTCCTTGATGAGCCAGTACGCCAGCCGCTGCAGGATCTGCAGCTGGGGCTCCTCGCGCAGCTCGGGGCCCGGCAGGCCGCGCTCGCGGTCGCGGCGGGCGAGCAGCATGGTGAGCGCGGCCTCGTACAACTCCTTGCGGCCGACGGGCAGGAAGCCGCGGCGGTCGCGGTGCAGGGCGCAGATCAGGCCGCACATCAGGGGGTTGGTGGCGAGCCGCCCGAGGTCCGGCTTGGCCCGTACGGCGTGCAGGAGTTGGGTCTCGTACGCGGTGAGGGCGGCGTCCTCCTCGGGGCCGCCGCCGGTGCGGGCGGCCGCGTGCCAGCGGCTGATGAACGACGCCACGTCCTGCGGCCGCATGGGGGAGAGCGCGAGCTCGGTGAACCCCTCGTCCGCGAGCCAGTCCTCGCGTACGGCCGACGGGCGGGAGGTGACCAGCCAGCGGTTGCCCGGATAGGCCTCGATCAGGTCGGCCAGCCAGGTGCGGGCGAGGGCGCGTTCACTCTCGGGCACCTCGTCGATGCCGTCGACCAGCACGAGTGCGCGTCTGGCGTTGAGTACGCGTGACTCCCAGCCGTCCGGCTGCTCTCCGGCGAGCGGCGCGCCGACGGCGGCGAGGAAGTCCCGGGGAGCGGGCAGGCGGCCGCCGTGCCGGGTCAGGGTGCGCAGGGGCAGTACGAACGGGATCCGGTCGCGCAGGTAGGCCATACGGCCGTCGGGTTCCTGCCGGGTGGCCGAGACGGCCAGCCACTGCACGAGGGTCGTCTTGCCGGAGCCGGCCTCGCCGCGCAGCAAGAGCCGGTCGTGGTCGGCGAGGGCCTCGTCGGCGGGGCGGGGGGTGGCGGAGGCCTCGTGACGCGCGGCGAGGGTCTGCGCCCGGTGTGTGGCGTGGTCCAGGGCGAGTCTGGCCTTCCAGGCCCGTTCCCGTGCGTCATGACGCGCCGTGGGGGAGGTGGCCTGCTCGGCGGTGGCCTCCGCCTCCTGGAGCAGCGTCTGGGTCCTGCGCCGCACCGAGTCGAAGTACACGATCTCCTCGGCGAGCCCGGCGGGAGCCGACGCCTCCAGACTCAGATACGCCACGTCCAGGGGCCACTTCCCCGGCGAGTTCACCAGATCCACCCCGTAGATCAGCAACTTGCCGTGCTTGCGGCCGACATACGCGAGGTACTGCTGCTCGAAGGCCGTGTCGCGGGTGTCCCTGCGCGGTGTGCGGATGATCAACTCGTCGAGCTTGGCGATGAGTTCGGCCTGCCCCCGGCTCTGCTCGACCAGCGTGCGCGCCACGAAGGTGGACCGCTGGGTGAAGAAGTTCACCACGTGGACGCAGGACCACTCGGTGAGGGAGTCGAGGAAGAGGGAGGCGTCGGAGGTCAGGTCGCGGGTGGGGGAGCGGCGGTGGAGTTCGCGGGCCAGCTCGCGATGGCCCAGGCGTACGGCCTGTACGTCGTCCATGTCGAGGTCGCCCAGCGCGAGCAGCTTGGCGGTGAGGGCGTTGGTGACGGCGGTCACCTCGTCCGCGGGGAAGGGCGGCTCACCCGGCGACTCCACCGCCTGCCGGACCAGTACGGCGGCGATCTTCCGTACGTCCATCTCGGTCAGCGCCCGCTTCTCGCCCCGGAAGGACACCAGCGCGGACAGCCGTACGGGCCGGTCGACCAGCCCGGCGCCGGGGTCCTGGCGTACGAACAGCCGCTTCACCAGCGGGCCCATCACGCTCGATGCCAGGCGCGTGCCGATGACCGCGGGATCCACCCGACGCCCCTTCCCCCGAAGGCCGTTGACCTGAGGCGCTCAGCGTAGCCCCCGTCACATTCCGGGGTCTTTCGATCTCGTGGGCCGGTGACATGCCGCACAGGCGATTTGTCCGGTACTAGGCGGAATAGTGATAGCGAAAATATGAGCAAAAGGGACTTTATGGTTATGACCCGGACCGTGATTCCCGTGCTCTGGGCGGTTCGGTACTGAATGGGCGTTGTATCAAGAAGCGTGCAATCTAGACCTTTAGTACTAGATTACGTCGTAGGTCACACGTTTGGGCTTATGTGTGCCCCGGGGTTACCAAGGGATGACCCATTCGGCGGATGCCCGTCCGCCGGGTGGTTTCTTCTGTCCCCTTCCCCATGAGGTTTCGATGTTCCAGCGCGTCTCGTCCCGTTCTTCTCGTTCGTCCATGCTCCGCCCCCGTGTGGCCGGCGTGGCCGCCGCCGTCGGTGTGTCGGTCGTGCTGGGAACCGGGGTCGCGTCGGCCGCGGAGTTCACCGGCGTCAAGGCGGCGGCGTCGGCTGCCTCGTGGATCGACCCGGTGGCGAAGTACAAGCTCAGCGCGAGCTTCAACCAGGCCGGCGGCATGTGGGCGCACAAGCACTCCGGTCAGGACTTCGCCGTGCCGAGCGGCACCAAGGTCATGGCCGCGCACGGCGGTACGGTCGTCAAGGCCGGTGGCAACGGCGCCGGTGACGGCCCCGCCTACGGCAACGCCATCGTCATCAAGCACGGCAACAAGACGTACTCCCAGTACGCCCACCTCTCCCGCATCCAGGTGAAGGTCGGCCAGGTCGTGAAGACCGGTCAGCAGATAGCGCGGTCCGGCAACACCGGCAACTCCAGTGGCCCGCACCTGCACTTCGAGATCCGCACCACCGCGAACTACGGCTCGGCCGTCAACCCGGTCAAGTTCCTGCACTCCAAGGGCGTGAAGGTCTGACCGCTCGCTGATCAGGTGCCCTGGTGCGCCTGCGTCACCAGATCGACGGCGACCTCCAGGACAGCGCTGCGCTTGTCCTCGGGGTCGCCTTCGAGGTCTTGCAGGAGGAACATGCCGGCGTGCAGCGTGAAGATGGCGCTGACGCAGCGGACCTGGTCGACCAGGGGAGTGTCGGGGTCGATGATGATGTCGCGCAGGCCGCGAATGCGGTCCTTGAACGAGTCGCCGATCTGCAGCTCCCGCACCGTCGCCTGGTTCTCCTGCATGAAGCGGAAGAGCGGTGCCGCGTCGGCGAGGTGCTGGCTGTAGCGCCGTACGATCTCGTGCTTGGTCTCCAGGGTGTGCGGCTGGGCGGCGCCCCACTCGATCAGTTCCTCGATCGGCTTCGTCAGATCCTGGAAGATGCTGACGATGATCTCTTCCTTCGTCTTGAAGTGGTAGTAGAGCGCGGCCTTGGTGACGTCCAGGCGCTCGGCGATCTCGCGCAGTGAGGTCTTCTCGTAGCCCTGCTCGGCGAAGAGTTCGAGCGCCACGTCCTGGATGCGCTGGCGCGTGTTGCCGCGCCGCTGCCGCTTGGTGCTGTCCATGGTGCCGCCCATTCTCGTGCTCCCCGTCCCCCATCAAAACTTACTTGACGCCCGGCTAGTTCCAGGTCTATTTTCCAGAGTGTACTGAACTAGCCGGGCGGCAAGTAAGTGGGCCGTGGCCGGGGGGAGTGGAAGACGATGGCGGACGCACAAGCTGTGGACACGAACACACAAGAAGTCTCGGACAAACAGCCCAAGAGCGTAAGGGTGGTCCTGCTCGCGCTCATGATCACCATGATGCTCGCGATGCTCGACAACATGATCGTGGGCACCGCGATGCCGACGATCGTGGGCGAGCTCGGCGGGCTCGAACACCTGTCCTGGGTGGTCACGGCGTACACGCTGGCGACGGCGGCCTCCACCCCGCTGTGGGGCAAGCTCGGCGACATGTACGGCCGCAAGGGCGCCTTCATGACGTCGATCGTGCTCTTCCTGATCGGCTCCGCGCTCAGCGGCATGGCGCAGGACATGGGGCAGCTCATCGGCTTCCGTGCCGTTCAGGGGCTCGGCGCCGGTGGTCTGATGGTCGGCGTCATGGCGATCATCGGTGACCTGATCCCGCCCCGGGAGCGCGGCAAGTACCAGGGCATGATGGCCGGCGTCATGGCGCTGGCGATGATCGGCGGTCCGCTGGTCGGCGGCACCATCACCGACCACTGGGGCTGGCGCTGGGCGTTCTACATCAACCTGCCGCTCGGCGTGGTGGCGCTGGCCGCGATCAGCGCGGTGCTGCACCTGCCGAAGAAGCGGGCCAAGGCGCGGATCGACTACCTGGGTGCCGCGCTGCTGACCATCGGCATCACCGCCATCGTGCTCGTCACCACCTGGGGCGGCACCGAGTACGCGTGGAGCTCCGCGCGGATCATGGAGCTCATCGGAATCGGCGTGGCCGCGCTCGTCGGCTTCGTCTTCTGGCAGACCCGCGCCGCCGAGCCGGTCGTGCCGCTGCACATCTTCCGCAACCGCAACTTCACCCTGATGTCGATCATCGGCTTCATCACCGGCTTCGTGATGTTCGGCGCCACGCTCTTCCTGCCGCTGTACCAGCAGTCCGTGCAGGGCGCTTCCGCGACCAACTCCGGGCTGCTGCTCCTGCCGATGCTCGGCGCGATGCTCGTCACCTCGATGATCGCGGGCCGGGTGACCACGAACACCGGCAAGTACAAGATCTTCCCCGTGGTCGGCAGCACGCTGATGATCGTCGGGCTGTACCTGCTGTCGCTCATGGACACCGACACGAGCCGGCTCACGTCCGGTGTGTACATGGCCGTCGTCGGTCTCGGCATGGGCTGCCTGATGCAGATCACCATGCTGGTCGCGCAGAACAGCGTCGAGATGAAGGACATGGGTGTCGCCTCCTCGTCGACCACCCTCTTCCGTACGCTCGGCTCTTCCTTCGGTGTCGCCATCATGGGCGCGCTGTTCAACCACCGCGTCCAGGACGTCATGGCCGAGCGGGGCGGCGCGCTGGGCTCGAAGGTGACCGAGCAGTCCGCCCAGCTCGACGCGGCGAGCCTGGCGAAGCTGCCGGAGGCGGCTCGGGACGCCTACCAGCACGCGGTGTCGGCGGGTACCCACTCGGCGTTCCTGCTGGGAGCGATCGTGGCGGTGGGCGCGCTGGCGGCGGCCGTGTTCGTGAAGGAGGTTCCGCTCAAGGGGGCGGGACCGCAGAAGGCGGACGAGGGATCGGCGGACGGCACGGCATCGGCACAGCCGCCCGTGGTCGAGGCCGTCTGACCCGACCGAACCCCGAAGGCCCCCGGCGCGTGTCCGCCCCGGGGGCCTTCGTCATGCCCCGTGCCGTGCCGGCGCCCGTGTCGGTCCCGCGTGCCACCATCGGCCCCATGGACAAAGTGCGGCAGTTGCGGCTCGCCAAGGACGCCATGGACCATGACTGGGCCGACCCGGAGCTCGACCTGAACGCGGTGGCCACGCACGCCGGGTACTCGCGCTTCCACTTCGTAAGGGCGTTCAAGGAGGCGTACGGCGAGACACCCGGCCAGTACCTCACGCACCGCCGTATCGAGCGTGCCGAGGAGATGCTGCGTGGCGCCAACCTGACGGTCACCGAGATCTGCCACCTGGTCGGCTTCAGCAGCCTCGGCACCTTCTCGACCCGCTTCAAGGCACGGACCGGGCTCACGCCGAGCGAATACCGGGGCAGGCACGTGGGCCGCGGCGCCTCTCTCATCCCCGGGTGTTACGCGATGCTCTGGGCCGGGGGATTCAGGAGGGCAACTTTGAAGAAGCGCCCCGGCTCTCCCGCTGCCTACGGTGACGAACAGGAACCGCAAGCACCAGAGCAAGCACCAGAGGAGAGCGCAGAGCCATGATCAAGGGACTGGGCATCGCCACCGTGTGGACCTTCGACCAGCAGCGCACCAAGGCCTTCTTCACCGAGAAGCTCGACTTCGAGGTGCGCACCGAGCTCGCCCTCGGCGACATGACGTGGATCACCGTGGGCGCCAAGGACCAGCCGGACGTCGAGCTGGCCCTGATGAGCCTGGACGGGCCCGGCCTCGACCCCGAATCCGCCGAGGCGCTGAAGAAGCTGGTCGGCAAGGGGGTCATCGGCGGGGGCGCCTTCCACTCGGACGACTGCCGCGGTGACTACGCGACCTTCAATGCGCGCGGTGTGGAGTTCATCCAGGAGCCGGCCGAGCGTCCCTACGGCATCGAGGCGATCTTCCGCGACGACAACGGCAACTGGTTCTCGCTGACCGAGCGCAGTGCGGAACTCGACTTCTCGAAGGACTTCGGCTGAGCCACCACCCACGGCCGGTCAGGGCAGCGTCTGATAGCTCCCCGTGTTCGTCGGCGCGTGCTCCGGCAGCCAGAGGACGGCGACCGCGCCCTCCGCGGGTATGTGCTCGGGCGCGCCGGCCGGCCGGATGTTGCGGAACGTCAGCCGGGCGCCCAGCACCCGTGCCTGACCCGCCGCGATGGTCAGGCCGAGGCCATGGCCCGCGCCGGAGCGGTCGCTCCTGCCGGTGCGGAAGCGGCTCGGGCCGTCGGCGAGGAGGTCCTCGGGGAAGCCGGGGCCGTGGTCGCGGACCCGGATGACCCGGCCCTCGACGGTGACCTGGATCGGCGGCTTGCCGTGCCGCGCGGCGTTGGCCAGCAGGTTGAACAGCACCCGCTCCAGGCGCCGCGGGTCGGTGGTGACCTCCGACTCGTGCACCACGCGCACCTCGATGGCGGGGTCCTTCGCCGCCACCCGGCGGGCCACGAACTCGCCCAGCACGATGTCCTGCAACTCGGCCCGCTCGGACGCGCCGTCCAGCCGGGCCACCTCCAGGACGTCCTCCACGAGGGTGCGCATCGCCTTCGCCCGGTCCAGCACCAGCTCCGTCGGCCGGCCGGGCGGCAGCAGCTCGGCCGCCGTCAGCAGACCGGTCACCGGAGTGCGCAGCTCGTGGGCGATGTCGGCGGTGACCCGGCGCTCCGCCTCCAGGCGTAGCTGCAACGCGTCCGCCATCGCGTCCACCGCGCTCGCGAGGTCGTCGGTCTCGTCCCGCACGACCCCGCCGATCGCGTCCCGCACCCGCACGTCCGTCTCGCCCCGGGCGACCTGGTTCGCCGCGGCCGCAGCCTTGCGCAGCCGGCGTGACAACTGCCCGCCGATGAGCACTCCCAGCGCGCTGCCGCCGAAGACGACCGCGATGGACCCGATCACCAGGGCCTGGTCGAGGTCCTTGAGGATGTCGGTGCTGCGGTCGGTGAACCCGGTGTGCAGGGACAGCACATGACCGTCCTTGACCGGCACGGCCGCCCAGATGTCCGGCCCACCGCCCGCCCGGTCGGACACGAACGTCGCCCGGCGCCCCTCCTCGACCTTCTGCCGCAGCTCCGACGGAAGATCCGGGTCGTCGATCTTGATGCTGGGGAAGTTCGGCCGCCCCGACAGCTCGTAGTTGCGCTGGGCGATCCGGACCCGCTCGTCGGCGAGGTCACGCGTGTTGTCCAGCATCGACACCCGGGCGGCGTTGTGCACGACCAGACTGAGCGCGATCGCCACCAGCGCTCCGACCAGCGCGATCGCCGCGCTCAGCTTCCACCTCAGGCCCGTACGCATGCCCACGTGCTCCACGCGCCCTCCGCGCGTCGGATCCAGGTGCCGGAAGATCCCCCGCATGTCGCCCCGCTCAGGCCTTCAACTTGTAGCCGAAGCCACGGACCGTCTCGATACGGTCCTGGCCGATCTTCGTCCGCAGTCGCTGCACATGGACGTCGACCACGCGGGTGTCCCCGCCCCAGCCGTAGTCCCACACCCGCTCCAGGAGCTTGTCGCGCGAGAGCACCGTGCCCGGCGCGGAGGAGAACTCCAGGAGCAGCCGCATCTCCGTGGGCGTCAGGGCCACCGGCTGTCCCGCGCGGCGCACCTCCATGCCCTCGGTGTCGACCTCCAGGTCACCGAAGCTCAGCACGCCACCCGGCGCCGCCGAGCCGCCCTCGTCCAGCCGGTCGCCGCCGGCCGCGTGCCCGAAGCGGCGCAGCACCGCGCGGATCCGGGCGACCAGGACGGCGCCGTCGAACGGCTTGGTCACGTAGTCGTCGGCGCCCGCCTCCAGGCCCAGCACGACGTCGATGGAGTCCGCGCGCGCCGACAGCATGATCACCGGCACGGTCGACTCGTCCCGGATGCGCCGGCACAGGCTCACGCCGTCCAGGCCGGGGACCATGACGTCCAGCAGCGCGATGTCGGGGCGGTCCGCCCGGAACGCCTCCAGGCCCGACAGCCCGTCGGGCATGGCGGTGACCACGAAGCCGTCCCGCTCCAGGGCGAGCTGGGTGGCCTCGCGGATGACGTCGTCGTCCTCGACGAACAGGACGTGGGTCTGGTCTGCCATCCCGGTGCTCTCAGTCCTCGTGTCGGTCTCGGGGCGGGTCTCGTGTCGCCTGCCTTCACCCATGCATCGGATCGAGTGGGCCGATCGGTTCACGCAGTCGGGAAATTGTTGCTCAACTGCTTTCGGGTGCCACGGTGGGATCCTCGCCGACGGTGTTGTTGTAGTCGTTGTGCGTGCGGTATCTCTCGGCGAAGCGGCCCGCCGCCCAGCGGTACGTGATCACGTTCTCGCCGGAGGGATCCGACACCGGGTCGCCCCTCTCGTACACCTGCTTGGTCACGACCAGGTCGCCCCGGTCGATCTCCGCGTAGACCGGGGGTTCCTCGGCCTTGAAGACGTTCTCGTACCGGCCGTCGGACTCGCGGTACACGTACGATCCGACGCCGACCGCGTCGCTGCACGTGAGCACGTTGACCACGATGTCCTCGGCGGCTCCCCCGGTGAGCTCGCCGTAGGACACCTCGACCGGGTACTTGTCGGCGACGCACGGCTTCAGCTCGCGCTTGACCTCCGCCGAGACCTGCGGGTCGTCCTTGACGAGCCGGACCGCCTTCCCCCGGTCGGGGGTCGGGGTGGGGGAGGAGGGTATCGCCGCGGGCGACGCCGCGCCGCCCACCACCGTGTCCGCGTGGGCCGGTCCCTCGTCACGGGCTCCGGTGCCGCCGGTGGCGCACGCGGCGACGAAAAGGGCGAGGGCGGCGAGCACGGCCACCGCCGTGATCGCCGCCTGGAAGGTTCCTCGGGCCGGTGTGGGCCCGGCCCCGGTCAGGCCGCCGCGCAACGCTCCCGCTCCTCACGCTCCAGCGCGCGTGCGTCCAGATCGCGGGCCTCCAGCTCCTCGCGGAGCCGGGCGAGCGCCCGGTGCAGCGTGCTCTTGACCGTTCCGGCCGACATGCCGAGGGCGGCGGCCGTCTCCTCCGTGGACATCTGCTCCCAGTGTCGCAGCACCACGACACTGCGCTGCTTCGGAGCGAGCACCTTCATGGCGTCCATCAGCAGGGCACGGTCCGCGTGCTGCTCGGTGGAGTCGTCCACGCAGGCGTCCGGGAGCTGCTCGGTGGGCACCTCCTCCAGCTTGCGGGCCCGCCACCACTCGGTCCGCGTGTTGATCATCACGCGGCGCAGGTAGGCGTCCGCCAGCCGCTTGTCCGCTATGCCGTCCCAGCGGCCGTACGTCCGCGCCAGCGCCGTCTGGAGGAGGTCCTGGGCGTCGACCGGGTCCGGGACCAGCCGGCGGGCACTGCGCAGCAGCGCGTCCTGCCGGGTGCGGACGTACTCCTCGAATTCGAGCACCTCGCCCTGCGCCATGATCGACCGCCTCCGCTCCCCGTTTCCCGGCCTGTTCGTCGGCCGGGTTTCACTTCATTGGGGGACGGCTCGCGGTGCGTGTGGTCTGCCTGTGTGGCCGTGTGGTCCGCCACCGTCCCGTGCCTGTCGGCACGAGAAAGAAGCTACGGAGCGGTTGTCACGGGGCTGTCCGAAGCAGCCTGCGGACAGCGCTCGGCTGTCCGTCGGTTGTGTAACGAAAGCAGGAAACGGGTAAGGCGACACACCGTTTACCATGCTTATGGGGTGATTTGGCGGTCCGGGACGCCGTTACGACGGCCCGTACGCCTGTGATGTGTCTGTGCGTCAGCTCAGCGGCAGCCGATAGAGCCCGCCCGGCAGCGGCTCCACCAACCCGTCCGCGACGAGCCCGTCCAGGGCCCGCGCGCGCTGCACCGGCTCGTGCCACACCCGGTCGAGCGCGGCCTGTGGGACCGGCGCGTGGGCCTCCCTGAGTACGGCGAGCAGCTTGCCGCGGACCTGACGGTCCGTGCCCGCGTACGTCTGCCCGCGCCGCGGGGGACCCTCGTGCTCCGGCTTGCCCGCGAGCCGCCAGGCGCACTGCGCGGCGATCGGACAGCGGTGGCACGTCTCGTTCTTCGCCGTGCACACCAGGGCGCCGAGCTCCATGGAGGCGGCGGCCCAGCGCGCGGCGATCCCCTCGTCCTCGGGCAGCAACGCGCGCGCCAGCCTGCGCTCGGCGGCGGTGGTGGCGTTCGGCGGGTACCGCACGCCGGTGACCGCGCGCGCGAAGACGCGCCGCACATTGGTGTCCAGGACCGCGTGCCGCCGCCCGTACGCGAAGGAGGCCACGGCGGCAGCCGTGTACTCGCCGATGCCGGGCAGCGCCAGCAGCTGCGCGTGGTCGGACGGTACGTCTCCGCCGTGCCGCTCCGTTATGGCGACCGCGGCGCCGTGCAGGCGCAGGGCGCGGCGCGGGTAGCCGAGCCGGCCCCAGGCGCGCACCGCCTCGCCGGGCGCCTCCTGGGCGAGGTCCGCGGGGCGGGGCCAGCGGACCATCCACTGCTCGTAGACCGGCAGGACGCGGCTCACCGGCGTCTGCTGCAACATGAACTCACTGACCATCACACCCCACGCACCGGCCTCGGGGCGCCGCCACGGCAGATCGCGGGCGTGCTCCTCGAACCAGTCGATGACAGGGGCGTGCAGGCTCTCTCCGGGGGACGGGTCCTCGCCGCGTCGCGGGCCGGAGACGGCGTCGGCGGGGCTGCTGTGCGGGGGCTTCGTGGGCGCAGTCATGACCTTCCGATCCTCCCACGACGAGGGGCACACATGCGTTGACCGCCACCCCGGTCCGGCGGTTCGCGGTCGCCCGCACACGCCGGTACGTCACACCGCACAACCCCATCCGCCCCCTGCAGCACCTGACGATCGACAGCAGTGCCGCCCCGCCCACCGCTTGTAGCGTCGGGCGGATGGAACGTCCTCCCCCGCGTGTCGGCGCTGCCCTCCTGTGGGCCGTCCTCGCGCTCCCCGCGCTCAGCGCGGACCGCCTCGGGCTGAACGAGCCGCGCCCGGCCTGGCAGCAGGGGGCCGGGCTCGGGGTGCTCGCCGTGGCCGTCGCCGTGGCCCGACGCCGGCCTCTGGCGGCCTTCGCCCTGACGGCCGCCCTGAACCTGGCCGCCGCCCCCGCCCTGTTCAACGTGTCCTACGGCCTTGCCCTGGGCGTCCTCGCCCTGCTGCTCGGCCTGCGCGCGGACCGGGCGCGCCCCGCGGCCCTCGTCTTCGCCGCCGTCGCCTGCGCGGGCACCGCGAAGACCGCACTCGTCGGGATCGACCCGGCGCCGGAATGGGTGGTCCTGATGGCCACGCTGCTCTTCGGCTGCGTCTTCCCGTGGCTGGGCGGCCGCTACTGGCGGCAGAGCCGCGAGCTGGCCGAGGCGGGCTGGAACCGGGCCGCCCGGCTGGAGGGCGAGCGGCGAGGCGCCGAGGAGCGCGCCCGACTGCGGGAACGTGCGCGGATCGCCCAGGACATGCACGACTCCCTGGGACACGAACTGAGCCTGATCGCCCTGCGCGCGAGTGCCCTCCAGGTCGCCGCCGACCTCCCGGAGCACCATCGCACCGCCGTGGCCGACCTGCGCGCGGCCGCCGCCGACGCCACGGACCGCCTCCACCGCATCATCGGCGTCCTGCGCGAGGACGACGAGCCGGCACCCCTGACCCCCGCCGGCGAGAGCGTCGAACAACTCGTGGCCCGCGCCGCCGAGTCGGGACTGCCGGTGCGCTGGGAGCCGACGGAAGCCGCCACGACCGTGACGCCCGGCGGGGTCACCGAGCGGATCCTGTACGGGGTGGTCCGCGAGGCCCTGACCAACGCGGCCCGCCACGCGCCGGGCGCCCCCGTCACCGTGGCGGCGGCCGAGGACGACGACGGCACGACCGTAACGATCACCAACGGACGCCCCACACAGGAGGGTTCGGCGTCCTCGGGCGGCTCGGGTCTGCGCGGCCTGCGCGCCGCGGTGACCGCGCTGGGCGGCGACTTCGCGGCCGGCCCGCACGAGGACGGCTTCCGGGTCCGGGCCCACGTCCCCGCACAGCCCGCGCCGCCCACGGCCCGCCCCGCCCCCTCGGCTCCCTTCACCCGGGCCCGCCGCCGTGTCGTCCTGGCCCTCGCGGGCGCCGCCTGCACGGGAGTCGTCCTGCTCGGCGGGGGCTTCGGCTGGTACGCCTACACCAAGACCCACTCGGTACTGGCGCCCGCCGCGTACGCGAAACTGCGCCCCGGCGCGTCGGCCGAGGAACTCGCGCGCGTACTGCCGGAGCGCGCCGTGACGGACCCGCCCACGGAACGGGCGCCGACGCCGCCGAAGGGCACCCACTGCCGCTACTACCGGGCCAGCGGCGAACTCCTCGTCTCCGTCGACCACTTCAGACTGTGCTTCGACGACGAGGGGCGCCTGGTCGCCAAGGACGTGGTCCCCAGAGCCGGTCTGTCCGGCGAGGGGCGCGAGGAGTACAGGGAGTTCGCAGGATGATCCGCGTACTGCTGGCCGACGACGAGGCGATGGTACGGGCGGGGGTGCGCGCCATCCTCGCGAGCGGCGGGGAGACGGAGGTCGTCGCCGAGGCCGGGGACGGACACGAGGCGGTCGAACTGGCCCGCGCCCACCGCCCGGACGTGGCCCTGCTGGACATCCGCATGCCCCGCCTGGACGGCCTCGCCGCCGCGGAGGAGATCGTACGGACCGTGCCCGGCACGGCCGTCGCGATGCTGACCACGTTCTCCGAACAGGCGTACGTGGCCCGGGCGCTCGGCGGCGGCGCCACCGGATTCCTGCTCAAGTCCGGCGACCCGTACGAGCTGATAGCGGGCGTACGGGCGGTCGCGGGCGGCGCCGCCTTCCTGTCGCCGAAGGTGGCCCGCTACGTCGTCGACGGCCTCGGCGGCGGACGGCTCGCCCGTGAGTCGGACGCACGCGCGCGCGTGGGGCTGCTCAGCCCGCGCGAACGTGAGGTCCTCGCGCTGGTCGGAGCGGGACTGTCCAACCCGGAGATCGCCGGTCGGCTGCACCTCGTCGAGGGCACCGTGAAGGCGTACGTGAGCGCGGTCCTCGACCGGCTCGGCGTCCGCAACCGCGTGCAGGCGGCGATCGTGGCGTACGAGGCGGGTCTGGTGGAGGGCTGAGCCCCGGCGCGCCCTGCCGACGTGTGGGGCGGGCTCAGCGCCGGCCCGCCGACGCGTACGCGGCGCCGCGGTACGGCCCGGGCCCGGTGAACCACCGTACGAGGGCCGCAGAGGAGCCCCGCATCGCCTCCGCCACCCGCACCGCCGGACGTGTGCTCAGGCGTACGGCGACGGTGGCGACGACCGCGCCGAGCAGGAGCCCCGCGGCGACGTCGTGCGGGTAGTGCACGCCGACGAAGACCCGGGAGAAGGCCATGAGGAGGGCCAGCGGGGCCGTCAGCCACAGGAGCGCGCGTCGGGCGAGCGCCAGGGCGACGGCGGCGGCACCCGCGATCGTGGCGTGGTTGCTGGGGAAGGACCAGTCGCCGTGCGGCGGACAGGGTGTCAGGGAGGCAGCAGCGTCGGCGACCGCGCGGCACGGACGCTCCTCGGTGACGGCCGTCTTCAGCACCTCGCTGCAGACGTACGCCACAGCAGTGGCCAGAGGTGCAAGGACCGCGATCGCGAAGGCCTGGGGCGTGCCGCGGCGGGACCGCCACCATGCCGTGACGAACAGCGCGGCGAACAGCAGGAGTCCGGCCTCCGTCCAGGTCTCGGTCAAGTGCTGTACCCACCCGGGCGTGTCATGGGCGAAGTCGGTGATGTCGCGGTAGAGCCCGGCGTCCTCGGAGTTCATGGTCACGGACGGTAGGCGACCGGTCGTCGCCGTCACACCCTGCGATCGTCGCGTGCCGCACCTGACGAAAGACAGGGGTGGGGCGGCAGTTCGCGGAATGATGATCGTGAAAAGTTGTGCTCCCGGCGGCATGTGAGGCGAGCGAACTGGGTGATCTCTCGTACAGTTTGCGCCGTGGGATCTCTGCGCAATCCGGTCGGGCCGCTTCCCTCCACCATCTACTGGCGGCGGAGGGCCGTACTGCTGTCTGTGGTCGCCCTTTTGGCCCTGGTGGTCACCTGGATCGTCGTCTCCGGCGGAGGGGACGGGAAGAACCAGGGCGACGGCTCCGACGGCAAGAATCCCGCGCCCACGATCACGCCGGGCCCGTCCAGCTCCGGGCCCGCGATCAGCCAAGCCCCGGGCGGACGCGACGAGTCGGGCGGAGGGGACTCCAGCGGCTCCGGATCCGACTCGGGCTCCGGCTCCGGGTCCGGTTCTGGGTCCGACGACGGCTCCGGAAGCGGCTCGGGTTCGGGCTCCGGCTCCGGGGGCTCCGGCGGGAGCGGATCGGGCTCCGCGGGGTCCGGCGGGGCGGGCGAGGTCACCGTCGGCTCCGGCGGCACGGGGACGGCGTTGCCGGCCGGATCGACCCTGCCCAACTGCACAGCAGGCGTGGTCACGTTGACCCTGCGCAGCGTCCACAACACGTACTCGCCCGACCAGACGCCGGCCTTCCAGCTGGTCGCGAAGAACTCCTCCGCACATGACTGCAAGGTCGATCTCGGCCCGAAGAACTCGGTGTTGACCATCACTCAGGCGGGCAGCGAGGACGACTACTGGTCCTCGGCGGACTGCCCCAAGGTCTCCGGCAGCCTGCTGTACCGGGTCCCCGCGGGCACCAGCATCACCTACACCGTGAAGTGGGACCGCAAGCCGAGCGCCTCGGAGTGCGCGACGCCTCCCGCTGGGTCGGCGGGCGCGGGGACCTACCTGCTGGAGTCGAAGGCGCCGGGCTTCGCGAAGGCACAGACGTCGTTCGTGCTGTCCGCCGACTAGGACAGGCCCTTAAGCCCTGTCCGTCTGCGGCATGACCGGCCGGGCAGGTCCCGGACCAAGCGGGAGTGCACGGCCGCGAGGTTCGCGGCCGTGGGTCAGACGTACCGCTCCAGGATCGACGACTCCGCCAGCCGGGACAGCCCCTCGCGGACGCTGCGGGCGCGGGCCTCGCCGACGCCGTCCACCGTCTGGAGGTCGTCGACGCTCGCGGCCAGCAGCTTCTGGAGGCCGCCGAAGTGCTCCACCAGCCGGTCGATGATGGCGCCGGGCAGGCGGGGGACCTTGGCGAGGAGGCGGAAGCCGCGGGGGGAGACCGCCGAGTCGAGGGCCTCGGGGGAGCCCGTGTAGCCCAACGCGCGGGCGACCGTGGACAGTTCGAGGAGCTCGGCGTGGGAGAGGGCGTCCAGCTCGTACAGGGCTTCGTCGACCGTGCGGGAGCGCTTGGCCGTCGGCTCGGGGACGTAGTCCCGCACGACCAGCTCGCGCTCGGGCTCCACACCCGCGATCAGCTCGTCGAGCTGGAGGGCGAGGAGCCGGCCGTCGGTGCCCAGCTCGACCACGTATTCGGCGATCTCGGTGGCGATGCGGCGCACCATCTCAAGACGCTGCGCCACCGCGGAGACGTCCCGGACCGTCACCAGGTCCTCGATCTCCAGCGCCGACAGCGTGCCCGCGACCTCGTCCAGGCGGAGCTTGTAGCGCTCCAGGGTCGCCAGGGCCTGGTTGGCGCGGGACAGGATCGCCGCCGAGTCCTCCAGGACACGGCGCTGACCGTCCACGTACAGGGCGATCAGCCGCATGGACTGCGAGACCGAGACCACCGGGAAGCCGACCTGCTTGGAGACCCGGTCCGCCGTACGGTGCCGGGTGCCCGTCTCCTCCGTGGGGATCGTCGCGTCGGGCACGAACTGCACGCCCGCGCGGAGGATCTTCGACAGGTCGGAGGAGAGCACGATGCCGCCGTCGAGCTTGCACAGCTCGCGCAGCCGGGTCGCCGCGAACTCGACATCCAGGACGAAACCGCCCGTGCACATCGTCTCGACGGTCTTGTCGAAGCCGAGCACGATGAGGCCGCCGGTGTTGCCGCGCAGGACCCGCTCGAGGCCGTCACGCAGCGCCGTGCCGGGAGCCACCGCGCTCAGCGAGGCGCGCATCAGGCCGTCGGCACCGGAGCTCCCACCGGACTTTCCGGGAGCTGCCGCCCGGTCGTTGGCTGCCACTGCACTCCTCCGGTCGCGGGTTCTGGGGTGCTCCCGTTTCGCGCACTCGGTTCGTACGGACGGGCGAGACCAGGGCAAAGTCTACCGGCGCTCCTCCGCGTCCCGCGGGGCCTCTCGCTGACGGGAGCGCGGCAGCACCCGCAGGGCGTCCCCCACGTCGGCGACTTCCAGGACCTTCATACCGGCAGGGATCTTGCCGGGGTCGCCCGGCACGAGCGCGTGTGTGAAGCCCAGACGGTGTGCCTCCGAGAGTCGGCGCTGGACGCCCGTGACCCGTCTGACCTCGCCCGCGAGGCCCACCTCGCCGATCGCGACGAGGTTCTTCGGCAGGGGGGTGTCGCTTGCGGCGGAGGCCAGGGCGAGGGCGATCGCCAGGTCCGCGGCGGGCTCCGAGAGCTTCACTCCGCCCACCGTCGCGGAGTAGATGTCCCGCTTGCCGAGGGCGCTGATCCGGCCCCGTTGCTCGAGCACCGCGAGCATCATCGAGACGCGGGAGGTCTCCAGCCCGGACGTCGTACGCCGGGGGGAGGGGATCTGCGAGTCGACCGTGAGCGCCTGGACTTCGGCGACCAGGGGGCGGCGGCCCTCCAGGGTGACCGTCAGGCAGGTGCCGGGGACCGGTTCGTCACGACGAGTCAGGAAAAGTCCGCTTGGGTCGGCGAGGCCGGTAATGCCCTCGTCGTGCAGTTCGAAGCAGCCGACCTCGTCCGTCGCGCCGTAGCGGTTCTTGACGCCCCGCACGAGACGCAGGCGCGCGTGCCGGTCGCCCTCGAAGTGCAGGACGACGTCCACGAGGTGTTCGAGGAGGCGCGGTCCGGCGATGGCGCCGTCCTTGGTGACATGGCCCACAAGAAGGGTGGACATCCCGCGATCCTTGGAGGCCCGGATCAGGGCGCCCGCGACCTCCCGCACCTGTGCCATGCCGCCCGGTGCGCCGTCGATCTCCGGGGAGGCCACCGTCTGCACGGAGTCGAGGATCAGCAGCGACGGCTTCACCGCGTCCAAGTGGCCGAGCACGGCCGAGAGGTCGGTCTCGGCGGCGAGATACAGGTGGTCGTCGATGGCCCTGATGCGGTCGGCGCGCAGCCGGACCTGGCTCGCCGACTCCTCGCCCGTCACATACAGCGTGCGGTGTTCGTCACTCGCCGACTTGGCCGCCACGTCGAGCAGCAGCGTCGACTTGCCGACGCCGGGCTCGCCCGCGAGCAGGACCACCGCGCCGGGGACCAGTCCACCGCCGAGCACCCGGTCCAGCTCCGGCACACCGGTGGAGCGGGCGGTGGCCTGACGGACGTCGACCTCGCCGATGGGCACGGCGGAGGTGGTGACCCGCCCCGGTGTCGTCGTGCGGACCGCGGGCGCGCCGTACTCCTCGATCGTCCCCCACGCCTGGCACTCGGGGCAGCGGCCGAGCCACTTGGCCGTCTGCCAGCCGCACTCCGTGCAGCGGTAGGACGGGCGGTCCTTGGTGGTCTTCGTACGGGCAGCCATGGACGGAACCGTAGCCGCCGGCACTGACAGCGCGGGCGGCGCCGGGCCTCTCCCGTCCACGCGTGAGACCCGAAAAAACGGAATAAACCGTTCCAGTAGCCGTATGAGGGATCGTTTCACCCGTACGAATTAAAAGTGCTCAAGGGGCGAGATGGGGACATGTCTCCCCACCTACGGTCGCACGGGTGATGAGCAGCAGTCCGCAGACCTCGACCCGCACCACCGGCGCACACCGGGCGCACCGTGAGGCGCGCGATCGCGGTGCGGCGCGCACGGTGGCCCAGTGGCCGCCCGCGCGCTACGAGCCGTACCTGGACGGCCTGTTCACCTACTGCCTGTCCGTGCTGTGCGACCACGACGCGGCCACCTCCGCCCTCGGCGACGTCGTCGCGCTCGCCGAGCGGCGCGGGCAGCGCGGCCCGGAGGCCGCCGGTGACCGCAGGGCCTGGCTGTACGCGCTGGCCCGCTGGGCGTGCCTGCGCAAGCTGGCCGAGGCCAAGCAGAGACGTCAGGCCACACACGCGGCGGGCCGGCGCGGCGCCCACCGGCTGCCGGCCGCGCAGCCCGCGGGACCGTCCGTCCCCGCAGAGGTCCAGGAGGAGCGGCGGCGTGAACTCGCCCAGCTCGCCTGGCCGGAGGCCGCGGGGACCACGCCCGAGCAGCGTGAGGCGCTCGAACTCGCCGTGCGCCACCATCTGGCCGCCCACGAGGTCGCCGCCGTCCTCGGCATGGGCCTCGCCGCAGCCCGCGACCTGCTCGCCTCCGCCGCCTGCGAGGTCGAGCGCACCCGCGCGGCCCTCGCCGTCGTCGAGACCGGCACCTGTCCCGGCGCGGCCCGTCTCGCCGGCGACAACCAGCTGGTGCTCGGCTCGGCCCTGCGCTGCGAGCTCGTCCGGCACGTCGACGACTGTCCGCGATGCCGCCGCACCGCCGAGCGCGCGGCCCCGGGTCGCTGGCCCGGCGCCACCGTCACGCCCGCCGAGCTGCCCGTCCTGGAGGCGCCCCGCGCGGCGCTGCACCTCGCCCTGGCGCACCTCCCGCGCGCGCGGGGCACCGCCGTGCCCCGCTTCGACCGGCGCGGTTTCCCGATGGACCCCAAGGACCGCGCCGCCCGGAGGGACCGCCTGCGCGCGCGTGCCGTCACGACGACCGTCGTGGCCACCGTCGTCGCCGCCCCCGTGCTCGCCCTGTGGGCCGCCTACCGGGGCACGCCGACCGCCGAGGGCATGGACGGCCGCGCGGCCAGCGCGAGCGAGCTCCAGGGCACCGACAGCCTCGACGGGGAGGCGGCGGGCGAGTACGAGAACGCCGGCAACGTCAGCACCCAGCCCGGCCGCCGCCTCGGCAAGGGCGACGAGCCCGACGTGTCCGTGGAGGTGATCAGTGCCCCGGGCGCCCACAGGAACGGGGCGGGACGGCTGTCGGTGGAGGCCGGCAACAACGGCGACACCACCTTCGTCACCCTGACCGCGACCGGTGACGCGCCCGTGCGCTGGTCCGCGTCCACCTCGGCGGCCTGGCTCTACCTGAGCCGCTCCTCGGGAACGCTCGAGCCCGGTGAGTCGTTGACGATCAAGGTGTACGTCGACCCTCTGCGCGAGCCCTCCGGGCACTGGCACGCGCGCGTGGCGATCTCCCCGGCAGGCGCCGTCGTCTCCATCGAGGGCTACGGCACCGCTCCCGGCCCCCACCCCGACCCCACGGGCCCCGGCGACCCACCCCCACCCCACCCGGACCCGACCCCCACGACCCCCCCCACCACGGATCCCACCCCGACGGCCCCACCGCAGTCCCCACAGCCCACTCCCGACGCCTCGACCCCACCCGCCACGGGAGACCCCACACCTTCCCCCAGCGAGAGCGGCACACCGAGCCCCTCCGGTGGCTGATGCCGGCAGGGGACAGGCGACGGGGCAGGCGGCAGCGGCAGGGGAGAGGCGGCACACGCCCCTCACCCCACCGACCCGTCGGTCCTACGCGCCGACGGGCCCGGCAGGGTCCGCCGGATGCGGTGCCACCAGAGGCAGCTGCGACGCCAGCCGCGCCTCGCACAGCTCCACGAGACGGTCGTAGCCGGCCTTGCCCATCAACTCGCTCAGTTCGGCGCGGTAGGACACGTACACCGGGTCGCCGGCGCCGTGTGCCGAGGTCGCCGAGGTGCACCACCAGTGGAGGTCGTGACCGCCGGGGCCCCAGCCGCGACGGTCGTACTCACCGATCGACACCTGCAGCACCCGGGTGTCGTCGGGCCGGTCGATCCAGTCGTACGTACGCCGGATCGGCAGCTGCCAGCACACGTCCGGCTTGGTCTCCAGCGGCTCGCGACCCTCCCGCAGCGCCAGGATGTGCAGCGAGCAGCCCGCGCCGCCGGCGAAGCCGGGCCGGTTCTGGAAGATGCAGGAGCCGTTGAACGGGCGGGTCTGCCGGGAGCCCTCCTCGTCCTTCGAGACCCAGCCGTTCTCCGTGCCCTCGTCGTGCTGCTGCCAGATCTCCGGAGTGAGCCTCGCCACATGCTCGGCGACGCGTTTCTCGTCGTCCTCGTCGGAGAAATGGGCCCCCAGCGTGCAGCAGCCGTCGTCGGCGCGGCCCGCCTGGATGCCCTGGCAGCCGCTTCCGAAGATGCAGCTCCACCGCGAGGTCAGCCAGGTCAGATCGCAGCGGAAGATCTGCTCGTCGTCCGCCGGATCCGGGAACTCCACCCATGCGCGTGCGAAGTCGAGGCCCGTCTCGTCCCCTGCCGGGGCCTTCTTCGACGTCTTCGACATCTTCGGTGACTTCGCCGACTTCGCCCGCGAAGAACCGTCGGTTGATTTGTCGGTTTTCGCCTTTTTCGTCTTTGGCACCCGTCCAGGGTAAGACGACAGAGGCCGCTTCGGGGACGGCCCACGGCCTCCTGGGCAGTAGCGTTTCCCTCCATGAGACTCGGTGTCCTCGACGTGGGATCGAACACGATGCATCTGCTGGTGGTGGACGCACACCCAGGCGCACGCCCGCTGCCCGCACACTCGCACAAGGCGGAACTGCGCCTCGCCCAACTCCTCGACGAGGACGGGGCGATCGGCCCCGAGGGGGTCGACAAGCTGGTCTCGGTCGTCCACGAGGCGCTCCAGGCCGCCGAGGACAAGGGCGTCGAGGACCTGCTGCCGTTCGCGACCTCCGCCGTGCGCGAGGCCAGCAACGCCGACGACGTCCTCGCGCGCGTGCAGGCCGAGACCGGTGTCGAGCTCCAGGTCCTCACCGGCGCCGAGGAGGCCCGGCTCACCTTTCTCGCCGCCCGCCGCTGGTTCGGCTGGTCGGTCGGGAAACTGCTGGTCCTGGACATCGGCGGCGGCTCCCTGGAGATCGCGTACGGCATCGACGAGGAGCCCGACACCGCGGTCTCCCTGCCCCTGGGCGCGGGCCGGCTCACGGCCGGCTGGCTGCCCGGCGACCCGCCCGACCCCGAGGACATACGGGCGCTGCGCCGGCACACGCGCACCGAGATCGCTCGTACGGTCGGCGAGTTCAGCCGCTTCGGCGCCCCCGACCACGTCGTCGCCACGTCGAAGACCTTCAAGCAGCTCGCCCGCCTCGCCGGCGCCGCCCGCTCCACCGAGGGCCTCTACGTCCAGCGCGATCTCAAGCGGGAGTCCCTGGAGGCCTGGGTGCCGCGCCTGTCCGCCATGACGGCCGCCCAGCGCGCGGAACTGCCCGGGGTCTCGGAGGGCCGCGCGGGCCAGCTCCTCGCGGGCGCCCTGGTGGCCGAGGGCGCGATGGACCTCTTCGGCGTCGAGACACTGGAGATCTGCCCGTGGGCCCTGCGCGAGGGCGTGATCCTGCGGCGACTTGATCACATGGGCTCGGTGTAGACACCGGTTCGGCGAAATGTCGCCGACCATGACGAAGGCCACAACGGCCCATCGGAGCCCGGCTTCACCCCGGTCGCACCCCGTACCCTGTCCCTCGTGGCAGAACCAGTGGTCCGCGTCCCGGATGCGAAGGTCGCCCTGTCGACGGCTTCCGTCTATCCGGAGTCGACGGCGACGGCCTTCGAGATCGCCGCGCGCCTGGGATACGACGGTGTCGAGATCATGGTGTGGAACGACCCGGTCAGCCAGGACATCGACGCGCTGCGCAGACTCAGCGACTACCACCAGGTCCCGATCCTCGCCGTGCACGCCCCCTGCCTGCTCATCACCCAGCGCGTGTGGTCCACCGACCCGTGGGTCAAGCTCCAGCGCGCCCGGGCGGCGGCGGAGAAGCTCGGCGCGTCCACGGTCGTCGTGCACCCTCCGTTCCGCTGGCAGCGCCAGTACGCGCGTGACTTCGTCGCCGGGATCTGGCGGATGGCGAACGAGACGGACGTACGGTTCGCCGTCGAGAACATGTACCCCTGGCGCTACCGCGACCGCGAGATGCTCGCCTACGCACCCGACTGGGACGTGACGAAGGACGACTACCGGCACTTCACGATCGACCTCAGCCACTCCTCCACGGCCCGCACCGACGCCCTCCAGATGGTCGACCGCATGGGCGACCGCCTCGGCCACGTGCACCTCGCGGACGGCAAGGGGTCGGCGAAGGACGAGCACCTCGTCCCCGGCCGCGGCAACCAGCCTTGCGCGGAGCTGCTGGAACGTCTCGCCGTGACCGGTTTCGACGGTCACGTCGTCATCGAGGTCAACACCCGCCGCGCCATGTCGAGCGCGGAGCGCGAGGCCGACCTCGCCGAGGCCCTGGCCTTCACCCGCCTGCATCTGGCGGCCGGAGCGAAGGTGCCGCGGCGATGACCGGGGCCACCGCCAGGCGCCGTGGCCGCCCGCCGCGTACGGAGGCCGGCGACACCCGCGACCGCATCCTGACCGCGGCCCGCGAGGAGTTCGCCGAGCGCGGCTACGACAAGACGTCCGTGCGTGGCATCGCCAAGGCGGCCGAGGTGGACTCCGCACTGGTCCACCACTACTTCGGTACCAAGGAGCAGGTCTTCGAGGCCGCCATCGAGGTCGCCTTCGCGCCAGCCCTCAACGCGCCCGAGGCGGTCGCCGACGGTCCGCTGGACGGGGTCGGGGAGCGGCTCACCCGCTTCGTCTTCGGCGTCTGGGAGAACCCCACCACCCGTAAGCCACTGCTGGCGATCGTCCGCTCCGCGGTGAACAACGAGACCGCGGCCGCCGTCTTCCGCCGGCTGATCTCCGCGCAGCTGCTGCGCCGCATCGCCGCCCAGCTCGACCTCCCCGACGCGGAGCTGCGCGCCGAGCTCGCGGCCGCGCAGCTCGTGGGGTGCGCGATGCTGCGGTACGTGATCAAGGTGGAGCCGCTGGCGTCGGCGGACCTGGAGCAGATCGTCGCGCGGGTGGCACCGGTGGTCCAGGGGCACCTGACCGCGCCTTGAGCCCAGCGGGCCACGGTGGAACGCACTTCCGAGGGTGAGACGTACATCCCGCATTCCGGACAACCTGTCCGCCCTCTGGATGACCGGCGTAGGCTCAGTACCAGTCAGAATTCTCTGATCGCAGTCTCTGCAGTCCTTGAAGGAGCGAGCGACGATGCCCGAGCTGAGGTCCCGCACAGTCACCCACGGCCGCAACATGGCGGGCGCCCGCGCCCTTATGCGCGCCTCCGGTGTACCCGGTGCGGACATCGGCCGCAAGCCGATCATCGCGGTCGCCAACAGCTTCACCGAGTTCGTGCCGGGCCACACCCACCTCCAGCCGGTCGGCCGGATCGTCAGCGAGGCGATCGTCGAGGCCGGCGGCATCCCGCGCGAGTTCAACACGATCGCCGTCGACGACGGCATCGCCATGGGCCACGGCGGCATGCTCTACTCCCTGCCCTCCCGCGACCTGATCGCGGACAGCGTGGAGTACATGGTCGAGGCCCACTGCGCCGACGCCCTGATCTGCATCTCCAACTGCGACAAGATCACCCCGGGCATGCTGAACGCGGCCCTGCGTCTGAACATCCCGACGGTCTTCGTCTCCGGCGGCCCGATGGAGTCCGGCCGGGCCACACTGGTCGACGGCACGGTCCGCACGCTCGACCTGGTCGACGCGATGTCCGAGGCCGTGAACGAAAAGATCTCGGACGAGGACATCCTCCGTATCGAGGAGAACGCCTGTCCGACCTGCGGCTCGTGTTCGGGCATGTTCACCGCCAACTCGATGAACTGCCTCACCGAGGCCATCGGCCTCTCCCTCCCCGGCAACGGCTCGGTCCTGGCCACCCACACGGCCCGCAAGCAGCTGTACGTCGACGCCGCCAACACGGTCATGGACATCACCCGCCGCTACTACGAGCAGGACGACGAGACGGTCCTGCCGCGCAACGTCGCCACCTTCGCGGCCTTCGAGAACGCGATGGCCCTCGACATCGCGATGGGCGGCTCGACCAACACGATCCTGCACCTGCTGGCCGCGGCCCAGGAGGCGGGCGTCCCGTTCGGCCTGGAGGAGATCAACGAGGTCTCGCGCCGCGTGCCCTGCCTGGCCAAGGTGGCGCCGAACGTCGCGAAGGACCGCACGTACTACATGGAGGACGTGCACCGCGCCGGCGGCATCCCCGCCCTCCTCGGCGAGCTGCACCGCGCGGGCCTGCTCAACGAGGACGTGCACTCCGTCCACAGCCCGTCCCTGGCCGACTGGCTGAAGACGTGGGACGTGCGCGGTGGCTCCCCGTCACCCAAGGCCGTCGAGCTGTGGCACGCGGCCCCGGGCTGCGTGCGCTCCGCCGAGGCCTTCTCCCAGTCCGAGCGGTGGGAGGCTCTCGACGAGGACGCCGAGGGCGGCTGCATCCGCTCCGCCGAACACGCGTACTCCAAGGACGGCGGCCTCGCGGTCCTCAAGGGCAACCTGGCGGTCGACGGCT
This sequence comes from Streptomyces sp. NPDC002888, assembly GCF_042888465.1. Taxonomy (NCBI): domain Bacteria; kingdom Bacillati; phylum Actinomycetota; class Actinomycetes; order Kitasatosporales; family Streptomycetaceae; genus Streptomyces; species Streptomyces sp. NPDC002888. Next base: position 50,935 of record NZ_JBIAPU010000046.1, read on the forward strand.
GTGTGGTGAAGACGGCCGGCGTCGACGAGTCGATCTGGACCTTCGAGGGTCCGGCGGTCGTCTGCGAGTCGCAGGAGGAGGCCGTCGAGAAGATCCTGCTGAAGGAGATCAAGGAAGGCGACGTCGTCGTCATCCGCTACGAGGGCCCCAAGGGCGGCCCCGGCATGCAGGAGATGCTCTACCCGACCTCGTACCTGAAGGGCCGCGGCCTCGGCAAGAGCTGCGCGCTGATCACCGACGGCCGCTTCTCCGGCGGCACGTCCGGCCTCTCCATCGGCCACGCCTCGCCCGAGGCGGCCGGCGGCGGCACCATCGCCCTCGTCGAGGACGGCGACCGCATCCGCATCGACATCCCCAACCGTACGATCGAGCTGCTCGTCGACGACGCCGAACTGGCCCGCCGCGAGGAGGCGCTGAACGGGGTCTACGCCCCGAAGAACCGCGACCGCAAGGTCTCCGCCGCCCTGCGCGCCTACGCCGCGATGGCGACCAGCGCGGACAAGGGCGCGGTGCGGGACGTCAGCAAGCTGGGCTGAGACACCTACGCATAGCTGAGACACCTACGCATGGCTGAGGGCCCCGTCCCCACCGGGGCGGCCCTCACGTATGCCACCACCCCGCCGGGCCCCGTTTCACCACCCCGCCGGGTCCCGTGTCACCACCCCGCCGGATCCCGCCCGTCCACCCCGAACACCGTGCCGTCCGGCGCGCTCGCGAAGACGCGCCCCCCGGCGAGCACCGGCACGGGCAGCGTGGCCGCGACCCAGTCGGCGTCGGTGCCCAGCCGGGGCGGCGTCTGCCCGACGAGCCTCCCGGTGCGGGCGTCGACGGCGAGCAGCCGCCCGTCGGCCGCCGTGACGTACACGTGCGCGGCGTCGGCGACCGGGGCCGAGCCACGGCTCACGGACGTCTCCAGATGCCACAGCTGCTTGCCCGCGTCGACGTCCACGGCCTCCAGCGAGCCGCCCATCGCCAGGATGTGCACCACGTTCCCACGCACGCTCACCTGGGCGTCCTGGCGGGGGACCGGCAGCTTCACCCGGCGCGAGGCCTTCGTCGCCGGGGTGTAGCGCACGACGGCCTGCGCACGTGAGTAGACGTTGTCGACGGACAGGAAGAACACCGACCCGCCCTGCGACCCGACCGGCTCCAGCGTCCCCTTGAGCAGCGCCTCCCAGCGCACGTCCCCGGTGGCCGGGTCCACCGCGGTGACCCGCGTCCGCTTCCCGTCGGCGGTGGCGCTCGCCGCGTAGGCGAGGGGGTCCCCGGCGAAGGAGGCGAAGGACGGCGAGCTCTGCCCCGGCAGCGTCCGCTTCCACTTGGTGTCGCCGGAGGCGGCGTCCACGCCGGTGACGATCCCGTCGGCACCGGTGACCAGCAGCACGCTGCCGACCGGCCGCAATGCGCTGTACGTGGGCACCTTCCGCTGCCACCGCGGCTTGCCCGACGCCGGATCGAGCGCCTCCAGCCGTTGCCCGTGGTCCACCGACGGCTGTACGAGCCCGCCCGCGAGGACCGGCGGCCCGCTCCAGCGGTTCGTGGCGACGGAGTGCTTCCACAGCAGGGAACCGTCGGCCGGGTCGAGCGCGAAGACGAGCCCGGGCTGGGCGCACATCAGCTTCCCGGCGCCGTGGGAGCACTGCCGCACACCCGCGGCCGTGGAGACCGGTTTCGCCTCCCAGGCCTGGAACGCGGCCGGCACGGCCTTGGGCGCGGCGGGCTTCGGCTCGCTCGTCTCCCCGCCGAACCACTGCACCGAGCCCAGCACACCGCCCACGACGAGCACCACGGCACCGGCGGTGAGCACCGCCTTCCTGCGCAGCCACCCGCCGGAAGCACGGCGCGGTTCCTCGGGCTCCGGCGGCTCCGGCACGTCGGTCTCGAGGGACCGCTGCCCCGGTATGAACGCCTGCGTGTCGTACGAGGCCGCCACCGACCGCAGTTCGCGCATCAGCTCGTCCGGCGTGGGCCGGTCCTCGGGCTCCTTGGCGAGGCAGCGCAGTACCAGCGGCGCGAGGCTCTCCGGGACGCCGGTGAGGTCCGGCTCGTCGTGCACGACCTGGTAGGCGACGACGTACGGGCTGTCGGAGTCGAACGGCCCACGTCCCGTCGCCGCGTGCACCAGCACCGACCCGAGCGCGAAGATGTCGGCGGCCGATCCGACCTCCCTCGGCCGCCGGAACTGCTCCGGTGCCATGAAGGGCGGAGTACCGATCAACTTCCCGGTCTCCGTGCGCAGTTCACTGTCCTTCGGCCGCGAGATACCGAAGTCGATGACCTTTGGCCCGTCATCGGCGAGCAGTACGTTGCTGGGCTTCAGATCCCGGTGCACGACACCGACCCGGTGGATGTCGCGCAGCGCCTCCGCCAGCCCGGCCATCAGCCGACGCAACTGGGCGGGTGCCATGGGCCCGTTCCGCTTCACATGCTCGGAGAGGGTCGGCCCCGGGATGAACAGCGTGGCCATCCAGGGCCGTTCGGCCTCCGGGTCGGCGTCGACGACGGGCGCGGTGAAGGCCCCGCTGACCCTCCGCGCGGCGCCCACCTCCTGCCGGAACCGCCCCCTGAACTCTGGGTCCTTGGCGAACTGGGCGTGTACGACCTTCACCGCGAGCTTCATGCCCGACGTGCTGCGGGCCAGGTGGACGATGCCCATGCCACCGGAGCCCAGACATGACTCCAGGTGGTAGTGACCGGCGTATTCGGGAAGTTCCGCTTCCGCGCCCGCTCCAGTGTCCTGCCGTGGCGCCATGGGACCCACCCCCGTGCTGTTCGTCCGCCCGCGCGACGCACGGAGCCTAGTCGATGACTCGTATGAGACCGAGGCGACTTGCTAGCCTCCGCGTACGAGTTGCGCACATGTGTTTCATGTCGTGTTTCAGGGGAATCAACGGGACCCCATGTCGGTCATGGGGCTCAACGGGGGAGGTTTTCTCATGTCTGTCGACCATGTGGAAGAGAGAGAAGGGGCCGAGGGCGCGACGGCGGTCACGGCTGCGGCCGTCCACTACTACCCGGTGGCCCCAGGCGTCCGCCTCAACGTCCGCAGCGGCCCCGGCACCGGTTACAGCCTCGTCCGCACCCTCGCCGAGGGCGCCTACGTCCCGATCTACTGCCAGACCCCGGGCTCGAGCGTCACCGGCCCGTACGGCACCTCGAACATCTGGGACAACATCGGCAACGGCGAGTTCGTCTCCGACGCGTACGTGAAGACGGGCGCCGACGGCTACGTGACATCGCGCTGCGGCTGACGCACCCACGCGGGCGCAGGCATCCCGGGTCGGCACGGGAGCCTGCGCCACGGCGGTTCGCACATGAGAGCCGTCCACGGGAGCCTGCGCCACGGCGGTTCGCACATGAGAGCCGTCCACGGGAGCCTGCGCCACGGCGGTTCGCACACCAGAGTCATAATCGACCCGTGAGCGACGAAACCGGCACGCCGGACACCCGCCCGGGCTCCCCGGCCGCCCCCACCGGCCCCCGCCCCGAGCCCCTGCGCTTCTTCGGCACCACGTGGGTGAACCACGACAACGGCTACGCCGCCCGCCGTGCCGGCGTGGCGGCGGGTTCCCTCGCCGCGGCCGTCGCGTCCTGCCTCGTCCTGCGCCTCGCCCTCGACGGCCTGCGCATCGCGGACACCGGCAGCTTCGTCACCCTCCTCGTCGTCGTGATGTTCGCCGTCTGCAGCGCCCTCGCCTTCGGCCACACCTGGGGCGGCTTCGGCAAGCGCCCCGACCCCGACCGCCAGGCCTCCCTGCGCGGCCTGCTGGCCATCGGCTTCGTCGGCTCGCTCCTCGCCTACTTCTTCCGCTCCCTCACCGAGGCCCCCGGCGAGAAGCTGCACCGCGAGGAGTACGAGACGGCACGCAAGGAGTACGACCGCCGCTCCACCCGCCGCTCGGGCAACCCGTCGAAGAAGCGCCGCCGCCAGTCCTAGCCCCCGCGCCCGCTCTTCTCACCAAAATCCCACCCCCGGGCCCGCCCACCCGCGCCACCATGGCCCCATGACGGCCACCTCCCACACCACCCGCGCCCACTCCTTCAACGCCGCCGCGGCGCAGTACGCCGCGAACCGCCCCTCCTACCCGTCCGCCCTCTTCGACGCGATCGAGGACCTGGCCGGCCGCCCCCTCACAGGCGCCCGCGTCGCGGACATCGGCGCCGGTACGGGCATCGCGACCGCCCTGCTGCACGCCCGCGGCGCCGACGTGATCGCCGTGGAGCCCCGTGACGGCATGGCGGCCCAACTGCACTGCACCCTCCCGCACGTACCGCTCGTCCGCGGCGACGGCAACGCCCTCCCGCTCGCCACCGCCTCCGCCGACTTCCTCACCTACGCCCAGGCCTGGCACTGGACCGACCCGTCCCGCTCGCTGCCGGAGGCGCGGCGGGTCCTGCGTCCGGGCGGCGCGCTGGCCCTGTGGTGGAACGTGGACCCGGTCGACGTGCCGTGGATCAGCGAGCAGGCGGACCGCATCAGGCACCACTTCGACGGCGAGCACGGCAACAAGCAGGGCGCGTCCGCGAGCAGGACGGCGCTCGCCTTCGAGGGCGCGCCGACCGTCCCCGCCCACCAGCACCGCGTCGTCCGCTGGAGCCGCACCATCCCCCTCGACACACACCTCGCCAACATAGGCAGCCACTCGATCTTCCTGGTGCAGGGCGAGAAGGCGACGAAGGGCTTCCTCGCCCGGGAGCGCGAGCACCTCCTGAAGCTCTTCCCCGAAGGCATGGTCGAGGAGGTCTACGACGTCCTGCTGATCGTCGCCACCCCCTGACGCCCGCGCCGCGCGGCGGCCCGCCCCTCCAGGGCCGCCGCGCAGGCGTGGCCGACACGCCGCAGCCCGCCCAGCTCCAGCCGCACCTCCCGGTCACCCGGCGGCGCGCCCGCGCCACCGCACGCACCCCACGTGCGAGACCACTTGACGGCCTCCCACCCCGAGCGCATTATTCATCGCATGATGAATTATTCTCCCGGGGCATCCACCCATGCCTCGGAGCCCCCGGAACCTCCCGCCGTACACGCCGAGAACCTCACCGTCGTGCGCGGTCCCCGAACCGTCCTGCGCCACCTCGACTTCACCGTCCCGCGCGGCCAGATCACCGGCCTCCTCGGCCCCTCCGGCTGCGGCAAGAGCACCCTCATGCGCTCCGTCGTCGGCACCCAGGCGAAGGTCACCGGCACCCTCGACGTCCTCGGCCGCCCCGCCGGCCACCCCACCCTCCGCACCCGCATCGGCTACGTCACCCAGGCCCCCTCCGTCTACGACGACCTGACGGTCCGCCAGAACCTGGACTACTTCGCCGCGATCCTGAACCCCGGCCGAGCGGCCTCCGACCGCCGCGCCGAGGACGTCACCCGAGCCATCGCCGACGTCGACCTCACCACCCACGCCGACGCCCTCGCCGGCAACCTCTCCGGCGGCCAACGAAACCGCGTCTCCCTCGCCGTGGCACTCCTCGGCGCCCCCGAACTCCTCGTCCTCGACGAACCCACCGTCGGCCTCGACCCCGTCCTGCGCCGCGACCTCTGGAACCTCTTCGACGACATCGCGACCACCCGCGGCGCGACCCTCCTCGTCTCCTCCCACGTCATGGACGAGGCCGAGCGCTGCCACCGCCTCCTCCTCATGCGCCAGGGCGAGATCCTCGCCGACGACACCCCGGACGCCCTGCGCACCCGTACGCACTCCGAAACGGTCGAGGAGGCGTTCCTGCACCTCGTGGACGAAGCGAACGAAGCGACTGAAGCGACCGAGGCGAGCCGCACGAAGGAGCGCACCCGATGAGCACGACGACCTCGCCCGCCCCCACCGGCGCGCTGAACGCCTCCCGCACCGCCGCCACCGCCGCCCGCGTCCTGCGCCAGCTCCGCCACGACCCGCGCACGATCGCGCTGATGATCCTCGTCCCCTGCCTGATGCTGCTCCTGCTCCGCTACGTCTTCGACGGCAGCCCGCGCACCTTCGACAACATCGGCGCCTCGCTCCTCGGGATCTTCCCGCTGATCACGATGTTCCTGGTCACGTCCATCGCCACCCTGCGCGAACGCACCTCGGGCACCCTCGAACGCCTCCTCGCCATGCCCCTCGGCAAAGGCGACCTCATCGCCGGCTACGCCCTCGCCTTCGGCACCCTCGCGATCATCCAGTCGGCCCTGGCCACCGGCCTCGCGGTCTGGTTCCTGGACCTCGACGTCACGGGCAGCCCCTGGCTGCTGCTCCTGGTGGCCCTGCTCGACGCCCTCCTCGGCACCGCCCTCGGCCTCTTCGTCTCCGCCTTCGCCGCCTCGGAATTCCAGGCCGTCCAGTTCATGCCGGCCGTGATCTTCCCCCAACTCCTCCTCTGCGGCCTCTTCACCCCCCGCGACAACATGCACCCGGCCCTGGAAACCATCTCCGACGTCCTCCCCATGTCCTACGCGGTGGACGGCATGAACGAGGTCCTGAGGCACACGGACATGACGGCGACATTCGTACGGGACGCCCTGATCGTCGCGGGCTGCGCACTGCTGGTCCTCGGCCTGGGCGCGGCGACCCTGCGGCGCAGGACGTCATAGACCCGGCCCTCCGACCCGCCCCCACCGCACCCCCAGCCCACCCACCAGCCAAGTTCCGCCCACCGGACACCCACCCCGCACCCCCCACCCCCGGTGCGAGGATGAACCACATGACCCAGAAAGTCGCAGTCCTCGGCACCGGCAAGATCGGCGAAGCCCTCCTCAGCGGAATGATCCGCGGCGGCTGGGCCCCCGCCGACCTCCTCGTCACCGCCCGCCGCCCCGAACGAGCCGAAGAACTCCGCGCCCGCTACGGAGTCACCCCGGTCACCAACGCGGAAGCCGCCAAGACCGCCGACACCCTGATCCTCACGGTCAAGCCGCAGGACATGGGCACCCTCCTCGACGAACTCGCCCCGCACGTCCCCGCCGACCGCCTGATCATCAGCGGCGCGGCAGGCATCCCCACCTCCTTCTTCGAGGAGCGCCTCGCCGCCGGCACCCCGGTCGTCCGCGTCATGACGAACACCCCCGCCCTCGTCGACGAGGCGATGTCCGTCATCTCCGCCGGGACCCACGCCACCGCCGACCACCTCGCCCACGCGGAGGAGATCTTCGGCGCCGTCGGCAAGACGCTCCGCGTCCCCGAGTCCCAGCAGGACGCCTGCACCGCCCTCTCCGGCTCCGGCCCGGCGTACTTCTTCTACCTGGTCGAAGCCATGACCGACGCCGGCATCCTGCTCGGCCTCCCCCGCGACAAGGCCCACGACCTCATCGTCCAGTCCGCCATCGGCGCCGCGACGATGCTCCGCGACAGTGGCGAACACCCGGTCAAGCTCCGCGAGAACGTCACCTCGCCCGCCGGCACGACCATCAACGCCATCCGCGAACTCGAGAACCACGGCGTACGAGCCGCCCTCATCGCCGCCCTCGAGGCCGCCCGCGACCGCAGCCGCGAACTGGCCTCCGGCAAGAAGGACTGACGCCCGCCGGGGGCGGTCACACGCCCGCCGCGCCCACGACCTCCTCCGTGGTCACCACCCGCGCGAACCCGCCCCCGTGCAGCGACACCGCCGAAGCCTGCGCGATCTCCTCCGCACTCCGCCGCCAGCCGAACGGCCCCTCCAGGCCGAACGTGTACGTGGCGTCGTACGCGACCACGACGTCGTACCCCAGGTTCCCGCCCATCCGCGCGGTCGTCTCCACGCACATGTTGGTCTGGATCCCGGCGATCACGATCTGCGCGATCCCCTCCGCCTTCAGCCAGGCTCCCAGATCCGGCGTTCCGAGGAACGCCGAGTTCACCGTCTTCGTGATGGACAGCTCCGGCCCCGCTCCCTTCCCGCGCCGCTGCTCCACGTACTCCTTGAAGTCGTTCCCCTCGTATCCCAGCCGCAGTGGCGACCCCGGCTTCGACGAGTCGTGCCGCACGAACACGACCGGCCGCCCCGTCTCCTGCCACACGTCGATGAGAGCGGCGATGTTGTCATCGGCCCCGGGATTGTTCCGCGACCCCCAGAAGTCCAGCTCCTCGAAGCCCTTCTGTACGTCGACGACCACCAGTGCTGCGTTCTCTGCGATCTCCATGCCCACGATCCTGGCGCCGGAGCCACCCCCACCCCAGGGGGTCAAAAGACATCGATCGATGGTTTACTGCCACCATGGAGAACGTCGACAACGCCGCGAATGCCGCGAAGGCCGAGGACGCCTACCGAGTCGCCCTCGTTGCCTTCCCCGGCATCCGCGCCTTCGACGTCTCCGTCATCACCGAGGTCTGGGGCTCCGACCGCACCGACCGCGGCGCCCCCGCCTTCGACCTGCGCCGAGTCGCCGCCGACACCACCACCCCCATCCCGATGCGCGGCGGCCTCGCCCTTCTCCCCGACCGGGCCCTCACCTGGCTGCCCCAGGCCGACCTCGTCGTCGTCCCCGGCCTCGACGACCACCTCACCCCCGCACCCGCCCCCGTCCTCGACGCCCTGCGCCGCGCCCACTCCCGCGGCACCACCATCGCCGCCCTCTGCGGCGGCGCCTTCACCCTCGCCCAGGCCGGCCTCCTCGACGGCCGCCGCGCCATCACCCACTGGAACCTCGTCGACCTCCTGCGCACCCGCCACCCCCAGGTCAGCGTCGTCCCCGACGCCCTCTTCATCGAGGACGACAACATCTGGACCGCCGCCGGCACCGCGGCCGGCATCGACCTCTGCCTCCACCTCGTCCGCCGCGCCCACGGCGCCGAGGCGGCCGCCACCATCGCCCGCTCGATGGTCACGGCCCCCTTCCGCACCGGCACCCAGGCCCAGTTCATCGAGCACCCCACCCCCCGAGCGGACCGCGACGCCGACGCCCTCGCCGCCGTACGCGAACACGCCCTGCGCCACCTCCACGAACCCCTCACGGTCGCCGACCTGGCCACCCACGCGGGCATGTCCCCGCGCTCCTTCGCCCGCCACTTCACCGCCGCGACCGGCACGACCCCCCTGCGCTGGCTCCTGGACCAGCGCCTCGCCGCCGCCCAGAAACTCCTCGAACGCACCGACCTCCCCATGCCCGAGGTCGCCCGCCGCGCCGGCTTCGGCAGCGAGGTCACGATGCGCCAGCACTTCGCCTCGCGCCTCGCCACCAGCCCGCGCGCCTACCGAGCCGCGTTCAGCACCGGCTCCGCAACCGGCGGCAACAGCCCGATCGCGCGATAAGCGGCATCCACGACCGGCCGAGCCATCGCCCGCGCCTTCTCCGCACCCTCCCGCAGCACCCCCTCCACATAAGAGGGATCCGCACACAACTCCCGGTGCCGTTCCCGCAGCGGCCGCAGCACCTCCACCACAGCCTCGGCGGTGTCCTTCTTCAGATCGCCGTACGACGCATAGGCGTGACCGAGCTCCTCCGGCTCCCCACCGGTGCACGCCGCGAGAATCTCCAGCAGATTCGCGAGCCCAGGCCGCTCCTCACGGTCGTACACGACCTCCCGCCCGCTGTCGGTGACGGCCCGCATGACCTTCTTCCGCACCACATCAGGCTCGTCCAGCAGATAGACGAATCCCGGGCCCCGCGTCGTCGCTCTTGCCCATCTTCGACATCGGCTCCTGCAGATTCATCACCCGCGCCGCCACTCCCGGACGCGTCGCCCGAGGCACCACGAACGTCTGCCCGTACCGCTGGTTGAACCGCACCGCCAGATCCCGCGTCAGCTCCACATGCTGAACCTGATCGTCCCCGACCGGCACCTCGTCAGTCCCGTACGCCAGGATGTCCGCCGCCATCAGCACGGGATACGTCAGCAACGACAGCCGCACACTCCCGCCCCGCGCCTGCTCACGCGTGGCCTTCTCCTTGTACTGGATCATCCGCCGCATCTCACCGTCGGTCGCCACGCACTCCAGCACGTACGACAACCGCGCGTGTTCGTCCACATGACTCTGCACGAACACCGTGCACAGCTCCGGATCCAGCCCCGCCGCGAGCAACAACGTGGCCGTCTGCCGACTCAGCCGGCGCACCCGCGCCGGATCGTGGTCCACGGTCAGCGCGTGCAGATCGACGACGCTGAACAGCGCGTCCGCCTGGTGCTGGTCGACCGCGACCCACCGCCGCATGGCCCCCAGATAGTTCCCCAGCGTCAGATGCCCGGTCGGCTTGATCCCGCTGAAGACCCGCTTCATGTCCACTCCACCTCCTGGTCATGGCCACCGCCCGGGCGGCCGACCCTCTGGAGTCGCGGAGGGAGAAACAACAACGGCCGCCGAAGCGGCGGCCGTTTCATGCATACGCGAGTACGGCCGCCGTCAGGCGGCCCACCACAGCTGGGTACACGTACACGTAGTCACGCCTCCCACGGTACGCCCCGAGAGGGCCGTCCGCGCGGGAGTTGACACGCCCTCTGCCCGTACGTAGTGTTCTCCGGGTTGTCCGACGTGAGCGCCGACTCCGGTCGGTCCCCGGACAGCCATTCCGCAAGACCCACCACCACTCGACGAACAGTCGTTCTGTCTGTCGTCCCGTGATTGGCATGCGTATTTACGGAATGAGGAATCCGCGTTCGAAAGGACGCAGCCCCCGATTGGCTTCGGGAGCAGGGAATCCGCTAAAGTCTCACTCGTCGGAACGGCCCAACAGCCGCGAAGACACCCCCCTCCGACTGGGAATCAGGACCGAAAGGATCTGGTAGAGTCGGAACCGCCGGAAAGGGAAACGCGAGAGCGGGAACCTGGAAAGCACCGAGGAAATCGGATCGGAAAAAGATCTGATAGAGTCGGAAACGCA
>NZ_JBIAPU010000047.1:0-58937 GCF_042888465.1 Streptomyces sp. NPDC002888
TTTTTTGTCTGGGGGGGGGGGGCGGCCCCCGCCGCGGGTGCGCGTCCACGGGGTCTGCGGCCCGGGGGGGGGGGTTGGTGGGGGGGGGGGGGGGGGCGGGCCCCCCCCCCCCCCCCGGACCACACGGCGTATCCGGTACGTCACCTGCCTGCGGGCCGGTGTCTCACTCGTCGACGGCGGCGCCGTAGCGGGAGCCCACCACCGGCGCGCCCAGCGAGCCGGCCCCGTACGACCAGGAGCCGCTCGCCAGCAGGCCGGACGGGCCGGCGGGCAGGACCCAGGCCACTCCGTCACCGGCGTTCTCGCCCGTCGCGGCGGCGACCAGTTCGGCGCGGCCGTCACCGTCGGTGTCGATCAGCCGGACCTGGGCGCCCCACGCGTCGTCGGCCTCGACGGTGCCGGGGACGTTCGCGGTGTTCTGGTCGAAGGACTGGCTGCCGGTCGCGGTCAGGCCGCCGGCGGAGCCGCGCAGCAGCCAGACCGCGCCGGCGTCCGCCTCGGAGCCCACGTCCTCGCCGGGCGCGCCGACGGCCACGTCCGCGTAACCGTCGCCGTTGACGTCGGCCACGGACACGTCGGCGCCCCACGCGTCGCCGTGCTCGCCCACGCCCGGGACGCCCGGGGAGTTCTGGGTCCACCACTGCGCCGAGTCCTCCTCGCCCACGGGGCCGTCCTCACCGCCGTAGTACACGCCGATGAGTCCGCCGGTCAGGCCCTCGGCCTCGTCGTCGGGGCTGCTGACCTGGCCGACCACGAGGTCGTCGTAGCCGTCCCTGTCGATGTCGCCGGAGGCGGTGGAGATGCCGCCGCGCAGGTCACGGAGGTGGGTCATGCTCGCGCCGCCGGCATAGACGGCCGACCAGCCCTGGGCGTAGTCGTCCTCGGGGCTGAAGCCGGAGACCACGAGGTCCGCGAAGCCGTCCTTGTCGTAGTCACCCGTGGTGAGGTAGGCGGGCTGGATGCGGTGGCCCTCGGGGTGCTGGGCGGTGCCGAGGCGGGCCGTGCGGGTGAGCTTGCCCTGGCGGTAGGTGAAGACCTGGGCTCCGGCGTCGTCGAGTACGGCGATGTCGTCGTTGGCGGTCGCCGAGGAGAAACGGGCCGCGGCGAGGGCCGCTCCGAAGCGAGCGCCGGCGGTGGGGGTCGGGGCGGTGAAGGAGCCGTTGCGGGTGCCCAGGCCCTGCGCGGAGCCGTAGAGGACGGTGACCCGGCCGGCGTCGGCGACGCTGCCCTCGTCCTCGCCGGGCGCGCCGATGATCGCGTCGTCGTAGCCGTCGCCGTCGATGTCGCCCGAGGCGACCGCCTGTCCGAAGTCGTCCCAGGCCTCCGAGGTGCCGGGGACACCGGCCGTGGACTGGCTGAAGACGGCGGTGCGGCCCTTGGGGACGCTGGTGTTGGTGCCGATGCCGTTCGGGGCGCCGTACTGGACGGTGACGTATCCGGCGCCCTCCTTGCCGTCGACTCTGCCTTCGGGCGCGCCGATCAGCATGTCGGCGTAGCCGTCGCCGTTGAAGTCGTTGTTGCGGTCGGCGGCGCTGGTGCCTCCCGGGACGCCCGCGTACACGGCCGGGGCGGCCAGCATGGCGGCTCCGGTCAGCAGCAGGAACGAGGCTGCCGTGACGGCGGCGGAGACACCGGTGCGGCGGGTCGTGCGCGATGTGCGGGACATGCCTGTTTCCCCCAGGTGAGACGTGTGGTCGTGGTCGTGTCGGCGTATGCGGTCGAGTACGGGCTGTGTGCCGGATCGGACTGGTATACGCCCGTTCTTCGCCGACGCCTGGTTCGACACGAGACGGCCCGTAGGAGTTGTGGCGTCCCCGGGGGCTGTGACGGGTCAGTGACAGCTGTTGCCGGAAGCGGACATTCAGCCCACGTCTTCCCAGGAAGCGGTCTGGCGGATCGCTGGGAAGCGCCAGGGTGCGCCACCCCTTCCGTGCCGTAGAAATGTCCACAAGCATGCATATGCCGGATCGACCTGCCGGGTGGGCCGAGCGGACGTCACACGGAGCCGGACATGAGCGATGGGATGTGGGCGCGCGGCGTGGAGTGGCTTGCCGCTGCCGCGCCGGACCCGCGGGCCTGCAAGCGGGACTGGGACCAGGGCGACGGCATCGCGCTTCTGAAGGCCGGCCGGTACTGGGACGTGCTGAGCGTTCCCGAGCGGCTGGGCCTGCTCACGCTGGACCTGCTGTGGCAGTCGTCGCCGCCCCTGCCGGGGCCGACGCTGGTCGACACGGCCGCCCGACGGGTGGGTTTCTTCCTGCCGCCCGACCCGGGCAGCGAGTGGGTCGGGGCGGGACTGCGACACGCCGGCAAGGGGGCGTGGGTCGCCGTTCCTCCCCCGTACCGGCCGGGCCGGTTCATGGAGTGGCTCGTCCCGCCCGACGGAAGTGGCGCGCTGTACCCGCCGACGACGCTGGAACTCGCGCTGCGTCGGGCCAACGGGACACTCGCCGTGCTGGCGCCGTCGGGTGACTAGCGTCAACTCCATGAGCTCGTATGGCATTTCAGACAGTTGACGCAGAAACGAAGAGAGGACGGTCACTTTCCGAGCGAACTATCACTCGACCGTGCGAGATCGGTCAATGGCGGTGTGTACTGTGCTGCGAGCGCCCCACTCGAGGTTCTCGGACCCTGCCCTGCCCGACCTTTCATGGAACCGCTTCGATGATCGAATTACCGGACCTGGCCGTCGGCGGTCTCGCCGCCGGCACACTGTCCGCGCTCGCCCTCGGCGGCGGGCTGTTGCGCTCCCGGCGTCAACGGGCCAGACAGCGCACCGAGATCACCGCGTTGCGCGCCCAGATCGACGGTCTGATCCAGGCGTTCACCGCCGAGGTCGAGCACCTCGCGGAGCGGCGCGTGCCCGCCGCCGCCCGTCAGCTGGCACACCCCCACGTCGTGGTGCCGGGCCCGCTGCAGCCGCAGACCACCGGAACGCACATGGGCACCGCCCTCGACGGCGTGCTGAGCGGACTGCGGGCCGAACTGCTCGCGCAGCGCACCCGCGTCGACGCGGCCGCGCAGGCCGGACTGCGCGGCGCCACCCGCGAGATCCAGGCGGCGCTGTACCGGCTCCAGGACGCCCTGCGGGGACTGCAACAGCGCTACGACGACCCGGAGTTGGCGCAGACGCTGTTCCAACTGGACCACGAGAACGAGCAGTCGCTGCGGCGGGCGCAGGTCACCGCCGTGGTGTGCGGGGCCTGGGTGGGGCTCGCCCGCGAGGAGTCCCACCTGGTCGACGCGGTGACCGGTGGTCAGGCCCGGCTCGCGGGCTACCACCGGGTCAAGGTCCACAACCATCTGGAGACGGGCACCGCCCTCGTCTCGCACGCCGTCGAACCGGTCGCCATCATCGTCGCCGAGCTCCTGGACAACGCCCTCAGGCACTCCGCTCCGGACACCGAGGTCGTGGTCGGTCTCGAACACGTCCACCACGGCGTCTGCGTCACCATCGACGACGCGGGCCTGGGCATGACGCAGGACGAACGGGCCCGCGCCCAGCGGCTGGTGGCCGGCAGCGACCCGATCCTGCTTACCGAACTAGGCGACCCGCCCCGCATGGGACTGGCCGCGATCGGCCGGCTGACCCGGCAGTTCGACCTCGGCGTGGACGTCTCCTCGCCCTCCCCGTACGGCGGAGTGCGGGCGGTCCTGCGCGTCGACAGCCACCTGCTCAGCCGTCTCGACCCCGCCGAGAAGCCGCCCGCGGCCAGCGCGCCGCGCACGACCCGCCGGGCCGTGCCGGAGGACCGCGGCGCGTCGTCCGCATCGGCCCACGGCTACGGCAGCGAACAGGACGACCCCGGGGCGCCGGCCGCGCCGGGGCACCACGATCCGGGGGACAACGGCGGCCTGCCGCAGCGGCGGCGCCGTAGCCGGGTGGCCGTCCAGGAAGCGCCCGAACCGGCACGTCCGGCGCGGCGGCCCGAGGAGGCCGCGGCGGCGCTCGGCGCGCTGCAGTCCGGCACCGCGGCGGCACGCGCCGCAGCCGCCGAGCGGGACACGGGCGGGCACACCGACGGACACACCGACGGGTGGCCCGCCGACACCGAACCGACCGACCACGAGGGGGGAGCGGCCCGATGACCAGCCGCGACATGAGCGACACGGCATGGGTGCTGGAACCGATCCTTCAGGTGCCGCACGTCGTGGCCGCCGTCCTGCTGACCAAGGACGGGCTCGTCACGGGGTACACCGACGCGCTCTCGCAGCCGTCGGCCGAGCGGGTGGCCGCGATCACCAGCACCGTGCAGGGGGCGTGCCGTACGGCGGCCGCCGCCTTCGCCGACAAGGACCGGGCCGAGGTACGGCAGGTCGTCATCGAGTCGGACCACGGGTACGTGCTGATCGTGCCGACCGACCACGGCACCTGTGTGGCCGCGTACGGGGACGGCGAGGTGCGTCTCGACCTGCTCGCGCACCGGGTCCACTCGCAGGTGGCACGGATGGGCGAGAAGGCGATGGCCGCCGCGCCACGAGGGGCCGACGGCGACGACACACCGGCATGACCGGCCGCCCGGGCGGCCGTCCTCTGGTTCCCGCGTACCTGTCGACCGGGGGCGTGGCCGAGCACCGCGGGTTGCGGCTGGACCGGCTCTCGGTCCTGAACCGCAGCGACGAGGACCTGCCCGCGGGCCTGCCCGCCGCCCAGCTCGCCCTCCTGGACGCGCTGGACGGCGGTTCGCTGACGGTCGTGGAGGCGGCGGCGCTGCTGCGACTGCCGGTCTCCGCGGTGCGTGTGCTCGCCGCCGACCTCGTCGAGAGGGACCTCGTCCTCGCCCGTCCGCCGATCCCGCCCGCCGCACGGTTCGACCCCGACCTGCTGAAGAGAGTGGCCGATGGCCTCCGCGCCCTCAAGCATCCCTAGCATGCCCGGCAGCCCGAGCGCCCTCCACCTGCCCGACACCGCCCGCGACCTCGTCAAGATCCTGATCACGGGCCCCTTCGGGGTGGGCAAGACGACCCTGATCGACTCGGTGTCCGAGATCCGGCCGCTGCACACCGAGGAGCGGCTCACCGAGGCGTCCGCGCACGTGGACGACCTCGACGGGCTGCGGGACAAGACGACGACCACCGTCGCCATCGACTTCGGACGGATCAGCCTGTCCGACAGGATCGTGCTCTACCTGTTCGGTACCCCCGGGCAGGAGCGGTTCCGTTCGTTGTGGGACGACATCGCCCATGGGGCGCTCGGCGCGCTCGTCCTGGTGGACAGCCGGCGCGTCGAGGCGTCGTTCGACGTGCTGGGTCTGGTGGAGGAGAGCGGGCTGCCGTACGCGGTCGCCTTCAACGTCTTCCCGGACGCGCCGCGCCACTACAGCGAGGAGCAGTTGCGCCGCGCACTGGACCTGGAGCCGGGGACGCCGATGGTGGCCTGCGACGCGCGGGAGCGGAACTCGTCCGTCGACGCGCTGCTCGCGCTGGTCCAGTACCTGATGGAACGCGACCTTCCGGAGAGCCGTTGACCACCCCTTCCCCCGCGAGCCCCTCCCCTGCGGCCTCTTCCCCCGCCCAGGAGGCCTTCTCCCGCTCGGTGCCCGTGCGGTTGTGGGAGGACGGTTTCGCGCTCGACCCGTACCGCTACTACGCCGCGCTGCGCGCCCAGGGCCCGATCGGCTGGGCGGAACTGGCGCCGGGCGTCCCGGCGTACATCGTCACGGACCGGCGGGCCGCGCTGGAGCTGCTGCACGACACCGAGACGTTCTCCCACGACCCGCGGCCGTGGGAGGCGACCGTCGCCGACGACGCGCCGATCCTCGGCATGATGCGCTGGCGGCCCAACGCCCTGTTCTCCGACGGAGCCGCCCACGTCCGCTACCGCACCACCCTCATCGACGTCTTCGAGCTGGTGGAGCCGTACGACCTGCGGGCCCGCGTGCACCGGGCGGTCGACCTGCTGGTCGGCCGGGTCGGTCCGAAGGGCGAGGCCGACCTGGTGGCCGACTTCGCGCGGCCGATGATGGCGCTGGTCTTCAACGACCTGTTCGGGATGCCGGACAGCGACGGCGACCGGCTCAACGAGGGCCTCGGCACGATGATGGAGGGCGGCCCGCGGGCCGCCGAGGGCGAGGCGCAGTACGCGGCGTACGTGCTGGACCTCATCGCGGCCAAGGCGGAGCGGCCCGGCGACGACCTGCCGAGCCGGCTCCTGGACCATCCCGCGGGGCTGACCCCGGAGGAGGTCACCTGGCAGGTGTTCCTCACCCTCGGCGCCGGGTACGAGCCGACCGCGAACCTGCTGTCGAACGCGTTGTCGCGCATCCTGGGCAACCCGGCCTTCTACTCCACTCTCACCAGCGGGGCCCGCCCCGTCATGGACGCGGTGGTGGAGGTGCTGCACCACGAGACGCCGCTGGCGAACTACGGCATCTACTACGCCCGCGCTCCCGTCGCCTTCCACGACGTGTGGATCCGGGACGCGGTGCCGGTGGTGGTCTCCTACGGCGCGCTCGGGCACTTCGCCGAGCAGGAGCACGGCGCGGACCGGCACCCGGGCGACGCCTCGCACCTGTCCTGGGGCGCGGGCCCGCACGCCTGCCCGGTGAAGCGGCACACGCTGCTCCTCGTCACCGAGGCCATCGAGCGGCTCACCCAGTGGCTGCCCGACCTGGAGCCCGTACTGCCCCGGGACCGCCTGAGCTGGCGGCCGGGCCCCTTCCACCGCTCGCTCACGGCGCTGCCCGTGCGTTTCCGCCCCCGCTCCCCCGACCAGCCAGGAGAACCCACGTGACCGTGACCGACCGCATCGCGCTCGACCCGTTCGGCGCCGACATCCCCGGCGAGAGCGCCCGGCTGCGCACCCTCGGCCCGATCGTGCCCGTCGAACTCCCCGGTGGCATCCCCGCCTGGGCGCCCACCGACTACGACACCCTCAAGGAACTGATCCTCGACCCGCGGGTCAGCAAGGACCCCCGGCTGCACTGGAACCTGTGGCCGGAAGTGGGGCAACACCCGTCCTGGGGCTGGATCCTGGGCTGGGTCGGCGTGGTCAACATGCTGTCGACGTACGGCCCCGACCACACCCGGCTGCGCAAGCTGGTCGCGCCGAGCTTCACGCACCGGCGCACCGAGGCGCTGCGGCCGCGGGTGGAGGCGGTCACCAAGGACCTGCTCGACGCGTTGCACGCCTGCGGTGACGAGGTGGTGGACCTGCGGGAGGGGTTCGCGCATCCGCTGCCCATGCGGATCATCTGCGAACTGTTCGGGGTGCCCGAGGAGTTGCGGGAGGCCACCGCCCGGCTCATCGCGGCCATCATGGACACCTCCGACCCGAGCCCGGAGCACGCCGCGTTCGTGCAGGAGCAGATCGGCACCGTCCTCGGCGCGCTCATCGCCCACAAGAGCGAGCATCCTGGCGACGACATGACGACCGAGCTGATCCGGGTGCGGGACGAGGACGGCGACCGGCTCAGCGACGAGGAGCTGCTGTACACGCTGCTGCTGGTCATCGGGGCGGGCTTCGAGACGACCGTCAACCTGATCGGCAACGCGGTGGTCGCCCTGCTGCGGCATCCCGAGCAGCTGGCGGCCGTGCGGCGCGGGGAGATCGGCTGGGACGCGGTCGTCGACGAGACGCTGCGGGTGCACCCGTCCATCGCCTCGCTGCCGCTGCGGTTCGCCGTCAGTGACCTCACCGTCGGGGACGTCACGATCCCGGCCGGGGACGCGATCATCACGACGTTCGCGGCCGCCGGCCTTGATCCGGCGCACTACGGGCCGGACGCGGACGCCTTCGACGCCACCCGCGGGGCCGACGACCATCTGGCGTTCGGGATCGGTGTGCACCGGTGCATCGGCGCGCCGCTGGCGCGCGTGGAGGCGCTGACCGCGCTGCCCGCCCTCTTCGATCGTTTCCCGGGGCTTGAACTGGCCGTCGCCGGGCAGGAGCTGAGGCAGGTGCCCTCGTTCATCGCGTTCGGCTGGCAGGAGGTGCCGGTCCGGCTGCGGGGCTGACGTGCGCGGGGGCGCCGACCGGTCCCCCGTTCCGGTCGTGCCCCCGCGGGTGCGATGAATTTACGTGGACGGTGCTCCGCTTGTGAATCGCGTCCGTGCCCGCTCCCGGCGCCGGAGGGCTCACCCGTGCACAGGTGAGTCCTAATAGCCCGTTTTCGCCCGGTGCAGCTCGGGACGTTCGAGGTCGCCGGTGGCCAGATGGGCGAGGACGACCTCGTAGAGGTCGCTGCCACTGGCGAGGAGCTGGCGTTCGAGGACGGGCTCGGCGCCACGGACATGCTCGCGGACGGTCTGGGCGTGGACACCGAGCTGTTGTGCGGCGCGCTCGGCGTTCCCTCCGGCGGCGATCCAGGCGCCCAAGGTGCGGCGCAGGTCGCGCGCGTCGACGTCCAGGCGGCTCAGGAGGGCGTGTGCCCAAGTGCGCAGCGCGGGCCCGCCGAGCAGTTCCTCGAACCGGACGGCGGCCGGCTCGTCCCCGCTGTCGGTCGCCTGCTCCATGAAGCCGACCTGGGTGTTGAGGGCGAGGTGGACGGCGGCGCGGACCGTGAGGTCGGAGAAGTCCGCGCGCAGCAGGGCCTCCACGCGCTCCATGCGGGCGCGCACGGTGTTGCGGCTGACGCCGAGGACCTTGGCCGCGCTGACGGCGGTGAACTCCAGGCCGAGGCGGGTGGTGGCGAGCAGTTCGGCGCGGGTGTGGTGCGGGAGGGTGTCGAGCGGGCGCAGCAGTCGGGTGGTCCAGGTGCGCAGCGCGTCCGGGTCCATCAGGCGTTCGGGGTGGGTGCGTTCGGCGTAGACCGCCGCCTTGTCGGAGCGGAAGCGGGCGACGGCGAGGGCGCTGACGGCCTGCCCGTAGGCGGTGGCCGTCTGGGCGAGGCTCTGCCGGGTGCTGCCGCCGAGGAAGGTGTGGGGGTTGCGGTGGAGCAGGGTGCGCAGTTCCGCGGCCGCGGTGTCGCGGGGCGACACGACGATCACGTGTCCGTCCATGGCCGGGCAGCGGACGACCAGGGCCTGCTGCGCCGTGACGTCGATGCAGTCCTCGGCGAGCCGGTCGCGTTCCTCGGGGCGGCTTTCGACGACGTAGACGCAGGCCGTCTCGGTGTCGAGCAGGCCCGGCCACAGGCCGGCGGCGACGCGGCGGGCCGCGATGATGTCCTCGACCATGAGCAGTTGCAGGATCGCCAGGCGCAGGTCGGAGGTGGCCCGCTTCAGGCGGCGTCCGGTCGCGGTCGTCTCGCGGGCCCGCAGCAGGAGTTCGAGCACCGCGGCGGTGTGCGTGACGACGTCAGAGGCGCGCCGGTCGAACGGGGCCGTGCGCGCGACGACGAGCACGCCGGCCGACCCCGGATGCGGGAGCGCGACCCGGACCAGGCGCAGGTGCTGTCCTCCGCCCTCCCAGGCGGCGGAGGCGATCCGGCCGGTGCGGATGTCGGCCAGCAGGTGGTCGGTCGGCGGGGGCGGCGGTCCGGCGAGGAGAGCGCCGGTGTCGTCCTGGAGGGAGGCGGTCGCCCCCAGGGTGCCGGCGAGCCAGTCGACGACCTTGCGGACATCGCGCCCCGCGGGTCGCAGATGGTCGAGGAGTTCCTCCGCCCACGCCGCGTCCCCTCCCGGGGGCACGTCCGTACGGCGGTACCGTTCGTCCCGGCCAGCCATCTCGGCCTTCTCCTCGTCCCTAGCGTCAGCCCTGCGCGCACCCCCCGTTCGGGGACGTTACCTCACGCCGATGTGAGCGCCGCCACGACCACCGGGCGCGGTCGCCCCGGGCCGGGGGCGACATGAGCGGGGGCCGGGGACGGCATAAGCTCGACAGATGGCCAAGTACTACGACGTGCACCCCGACAACCCGCAGCCGCGGACCATCTCCCAGGTGGCCGACAGTGTCCGCTCGGGGGCGCTCATCGCGTATCCGACGGACTCCTGCTACGCCCTGGGGTGCCGGCTGGGCAGCCGTGACGGCATCGACCGCATCCGGACGATCCGGCAGCTGGACCACCGGCACCACTTCACCCTCGTGTGCCAGGACTTCGCGCAGCTGGGCCAGTTCGTGCACGTGGACAACGACGTCTTCCGCGCGATCAAGGCCTCCACACCCGGGAGTTACACCTTCATCCTGCCCGCGACGAAGGAGGTGCCGCGCATGCTCCAGCACCCCAAGAAGAAGACGGTCGGTGTGCGCATCCCGGACCACGTCGTCACGCAGGCGCTGCTCACCGAGCTCGGTGAGCCGCTGCTGTCCAGCACCCTTCTCATGCCCGGCGAGGAGGAGCCGATGACCCAGGGGTGGGAGATCAAGGACCTGCTCGACCACGCGGTGGACGGGGTGGTCGACTCCGGGGACTGCGGCACCGAGCCGACGACGGTCATCGACTTCTCCGGGGGCGAGGCGGAGATCGTCCGGCGGGGCGCGGGGGACACCGGGCGGTTCGAGTAAGGGGTCCTTAAAGGGACGGTCTGCGCGTCGGGGGCCCTCGCGGCCGGTTGGATGGTGCGTGCAACGATGATCGCGGCCCGGCCCGTCGGGCCGGCGACTCAGCTCACCGTCGACTGCGCAGAGAGGTGGTTGCTCATGACCTCCGTTCAGGGAACAGCCGTGGACATCCCCACCGAGGACGGCACCGCCGACGCCTATCTGGCGCACCCCGGCGACACGAACCCCCGTCCGGGCGTGCTGCTCTACCAGGACGCCTTCGGGCTGCGTCCGCACCTGAGGTCGATGGCCGACCGGCTGGCGGCGGCCGGTTACACCGTGCTGGTGCCCAACGTCTTCTACCGGCACGGGCGGGCCCCCGTCTTCGAGTTGCCCGAGTTCATCGACACCACCGCGCGCCCGGAGATCTTCGACGCGATCGTCCCGGTGATGCAGTCGCTGACGCCTGAGCTCGCCATGCGGGACGCCGACGCCTATCTGCGGTGGCTCGAGGGCAGCCCCCTCGTCGCCGACGGCCCGGTGGCGCTGACCGGCTACTGCATGGGCGCCCGGCTGTCCCTGCTGACCGCGGGCACGTATCCCGAGCGGGTCGCGGCGGCGGCCGGGTTCCACGGCGGGCGGCTGGCGACGGACGCGCCGGACAGCCCGCACCTGGTCGCCGAACGCGTCACCGCGGAGCTCTACTTCGGCCACGCCGACGACGACCCCTCCCTGCCGCCCGAGCAGATCGAGCGCCTGGAGGACGTGCTGACCGCGGCCGGCGTCCGCCACCAGTGCGAGGTCTATCCCGGCGCCCACCACGGCTTCACGCAGAAGGACACCGCCGCGTACCACCAGGAGGGCGACGAGCGGCACTGGGTGGCGCTGCTGGACCTGCTCAAGCGCACGTTCTGATCACTCGGGGGCGCCCGCGACGGACGGCCGCGGGCGCCTCTTCGTGCGCAAGTCATTGACATGCCCACACCTCGATGCGACGTTGAGAGCGCTCTCAACTAGGTACGGACCAACCCCACAGGCCTACCCGCACGGAGGTGGAGAGTGCTTCGCACCCTCAGGTCCCGGCTCGCGACAGCGGCGGGAGCCGCCGCTCTCGTCGGCACGTTGCTCACCCTGGGGCCGCCGGCCCAGGCCGCCGTCCCCGACACCATCCCCCTCAAGATCACGAACAACTCGGGCCGCGGCGAGCCCCTCTACGTCTACAACCTCGGCACCCTCCTGACGACGGGCCGGCAGGGCTGGGCGGACGCGAACGGCACGTTCCACGCGTGGCCCGCGGGCGGCAACCCGCCCACTGCGGCACCCGACGCCTCGATCGCGGGCCCGGCGGCCGGGCAGTCCACGACCATCCGCATCCCCAAGTTCTCGGGGCGGATCTACTTCTCGTACGGGCAGAAGCTGGTGTTCAAGCTGACCACCGGCGGGCTCGTGCAGCCGGCCGTGCAGAACCCGAGCGACCCGAACCGCGACATCCTCTTCAACTGGTCGGAGTACACGCTCAACGACTCCGGGCTGTGGCTCAACAGCACCCAGGTCGACATGTTCTCCGCCCCGTACGCGGTCGGCGTACAGCGCGCCGACGGGAGCGTGAGCAGCACCGGGCGGCTGAAGCCGGGCGGTTACCGCGGCTTCTTCAACGCCCTGCGCGGGCAGCCCGGCGGCTGGGCGAACCTGATCCAGGCCCGTTCCGACGGCACCGTCCTGCGGGCGCTCTCCCCGCTCTACGGTGTGGAGACGGGAGCCCTGCCGCGGTCCGTCATGGACGACTACGTCAACCGCGTCTGGCGGAGGTACGCCACGACCACGCTGACGGTGACCCCGTTCGCGGACCAGCCCGGCACGAAGTACTACGGCCGGGTCTCGGGCGGCGCCCTGAACTTCACGAACAGCACCGGCGCCATCGTCACCAGCTTCCAGAAGCCCGACGCGGACAGCGTCTTCGGCTGCCACAAGCTGCTGGACGCGCCGAACGACGCGGTGCGCGGCCCGATCTCCCGCACCCTGTGCGCCGGCTTCAACCGCTCGACCCTCCTGGTGAACCCCGACCAGCCGGACACCTCCTCGGCGAACTTCTACCAGGACACGGTGACCAACCACTACGCCCGCAAGATCCACGCCCAGATGTCCGACGGCACGGCGTACGCGTTCGCCTTCGACGACGTCGGCCACCACGAGT
This sequence comes from Streptomyces sp. NPDC002888, assembly GCF_042888465.1. Taxonomy (NCBI): domain Bacteria; kingdom Bacillati; phylum Actinomycetota; class Actinomycetes; order Kitasatosporales; family Streptomycetaceae; genus Streptomyces; species Streptomyces sp. NPDC002888. The sequence goes on from NZ_JBIAPU010000047.1 coordinate 12,555, forward strand.
CCCTCGTCCACGACGGCAGCCCGCGGCAGGCCTATCTGACGCTGGATCCCCTCGACTGAGGCTCCCGGCGGCCCGGCCGAGGCCGGCCGCCGGGTCCGGGGCCCGTGTTTGAAGCGCCCGACGCGGGCGCATCCTCCTGCCAGTGCGGTCGGCGCGAGCGCGGAAGCGGTGGGGGATGGCGAGGTCGACTCGGCGACAGCGGGCGCTGCCCGGGCACCCGGTGCGCGAACGGACGCGTCCTGCCGTGCGGCGGGCAGGCGCGTCGCGGGCAGTGAACGCGGGCGTGGTGTGCGGGAGTCTGCTCGTGGTCGTCCTCGTCACCGTGGTGGCCCCTCGCTGGCTGCTGGGCTGGGAGGCCCCGGCCACTCCCGACGCCGAGCGGGCCAAGGCGGTCAACGACATCCGCACCACGCTGCTCCAGGGCCTGGCCGCACTCGCCGTGCTCATCGGCGCGTTCTTCACCTGGCGGCAGGTGCAGGTCAGCCGGCAGGGCCAGATAACCCAGCGTTTCACCGCGGCCGTCGAGCAACTGGGCAGCGCCAGTCCCGATGTGCGCCTCGGCGCTGTGTACGCGCTGGAGCGCATCGCCCGGGACTCGCCGGACGACGACGCCACGATCGCGGAGGTGCTGTGCGCCTTCGTCAAACGCAGTGGAACGACCGACCCGTTCCACGCGTGGCCCGTGCCGCGCGACGCGGCGCACAAACGCGAACTCGCCCTGGGCCACCGCGAGGACGGGCCCATGGCCGTACGCGCCGTCGACCGTCAGGCGGCGTTGACGGTGCTCGGCCGCAGGCCCCGGCGGCCGGACCGGCAGCGGCTGACCCTGGACTGGACGAACCTCCGGCAGGTCCGGTTGCCCTTCGCCGACCTCGCCGACGCCGACCTGCACTACAGCAACCTCGCGGTGGCCGGCTTCCAGGGCGTCGATCTGCGGCGGGCACAGCTGACCGGGACCTGGCTGGCGGGTGCCGTTCTCATCGACGCCCTGTTGCACCAGGCCGACCTGCGCGGTGCGCTCCTGTGGCACGCACGACTCGACGGAGCCGACCTCAGGGCCACGGACCTGACCGGCGCCGACCTGACGGGAGCCGTCCTCAAGGGCACGCGCCTGGACCAGGCCGACCTGCGCGGTGCGGATCTGACCGGCACCGATCCCGGCGCGGCCGGCCTCCTGGGCGCGGTGGCCGACGCCACCACCGTCTGGCCCGCGGGATTCGACGCCGCGGCGGCCGGTGTCGTCACCGCCGGGGAGGACGCACCGCCGTTGCGCCCTCAGTCCGTGCACGATCTTCCGCGGTGAGCCCAGGGGGCGACGTCCCACCCGCCCGCAAGTGAGCCTGGAAGAAGTCGACTTGGCGGTTCAGAAGGTCCTCTGTGCGGTGCGTGCCCACGGGCTGGTGGCCGGCGTCGGGGAGGAGCAGGACCTCGTGCGGGCGTCCGGCCCCTCGCAGGACCTCCGACAGGCGGAGGGTGTGGGCGGGCGGGACCTTGGGGTCGGCGAGGCCGTGGATCAGCAGGAGAGGGCGGGTGAGGTGCGGGGCTTCCGGGAGGAGGGAGCAGGCGTCGTAGCGTTCGGGGAACCGGTCGGGGTGGCCCAGGAACCGCTCTCGCCAGTGGGCGTCGTACAGCCGTTGGTCGGTGACGCCCGCCCCGGCCACCGCCGCGTGGAAGACGTCCGGGCGGCGCAGTACGGCCAGGGCGGCGAGGGAGCCGCTGAAGGACCAGCCTCGGATGCCGACCCGGCCGAGGTCGAGGTCGGGGTGGATGCGGGCGGCCTCGTGCAGGGCGGTCACCTGGTCGTCGAGGACGGGCCCGAACAGGTCGCCGTGAACCTCGCGTTCCCAGTCCGGTCCGCGTCCGGGAGTGCCGCGGCCGTCGGCGACGAGCACCGCGAACCCGTGCTCGGCGAACCACTGCGAGACCAGCGTCTTCCAGTCCACGTCCGCGGTGACCCGCAGGCCGCCCGCTCCGCCGTACGGGTCGAGCAGCACCGGGAGCGGTCCACCGCCCGGGCGGTGCCAGGAGGGGAAGTGCAGACGGGCGCGCAGCTCGCGCGGCCCGAGACGGAGACGGAGGGCGTGCAGGTCGAGAGCGGGGGACTCTGCGTACGAAGCGAGGGGAACGGGGGCAGGGTCGCAGACAGGGACGGTCGGCTTCCCGCGCCGGAGTGCGGCGGGTTCGGCCTGTCGCAGGACCACCGCCCGGCCGCCGGGACGGGCGCCGTCGCGGGTGACGCGGACCAGGGTGCCGGCGCGGCTCACCCCGTCGTGCACGCCGGGTTCGTCGCTCAGGCGTCGGATGCCCGAGCCCGCGCGGTAGGCCCACAGGTGGGTCTCGGTGGGCTCGTCGGACGCGGTGAACAGGACGTCGTCGCCGTCGATGCCGAGTACCGCGCGCAGTTGCAGCCCCGGCGGGGTGACGGGGACACCGTCGTCCGTGAGGTGGCGGGTGTCGCGCAGATCGCGGTGGGTGAGGAGGGAGCCGGAGACCATGCGGGCGGGGAGGCCGGGCACGAGCTGGACCCACGCCTCGTCGCGCTGCTCGCCCAGTACGGTTGTCCCGCCGTCGCTCGGCTCGATGCCGAGGAAGCGGACGGTGCGCTGGTTGCGGGACTGTACGGCGACGTACGGGCCGTGGGTGTCCCAGCCCGCGCCGATCACGTACTCGAAGGCTTTCCGGTCCCACTCGACCCCGGTGTGTGAGCCGTCGAGGTCGGCGAGCCACAGCGTGACGTCGGCGTTGGGGGTACCGGCCGCGGCCAGGTGCCTCACGGGCGGGGCGTCCTCGGCAGGGCAGGCCGGCCAGGGCCGGACGTGCGAGGAGTCCGTGCGGGCGACCAGGATCCGGGTGCCGTCGGGCGACCACCAGTATCCGCGCGCCCCGTCCAGGTGCGGTGCCGCGGCGAACTCGACGTCGGGGGCGTCCGGTTGGGCGAGGGCACGGTCCCGTGTCCCGTCCGCGTCGATGACACGCAGGGCGCCGCCACGGACGTAGGCGATGCGTCGGCCGGTGGGGTCGGGGCGCGGGTCGGCCACCTCGGACGCGGCGGGCAGCGGCCGGGGCTCACCCCGGTCGATGTCGACCGCCCACAACGCACCGGCCGAGGTGAAGGCGACGAGGCGACCCGTCCCGTCGGTCCCGTAGGCGTCGACCCCCTCCGCGGGCCCGGCCCGCATCCGCTCCGCACCCGAGGCGACGTCCAGCGCCCAGAGGCAGGCGGCGGGGGCGTCGCCCGCACGGCCGCGCAGATACAGGACGGTCCCTCCGTCGGACGTCACGGTGAAGCGGTCGGGGACACCGCGGGTGAAGCGGGCGGTGCGGACGAGCTGGCCGGGGAGCGAGGTGTGCGCCATGCACGGCGTCTTCCACCCCACCACTCAATCAAACTAGTGTTCGAAATTTTGAGGAGGTGGGGGAGGAGTCAGCGGCCCGCCGCGCGGGAGTCCCAGCCGCTCCACGCGGGGATGTCCTCTCGGGCCTGCCGCCAGGCGGCCGGGAGACGGGCCGTGCCGGTGCGGGCGGCGACCACGCCTCCCGCGATGGCGCAGGTCGTGTCGCGGTCGCCCCAGCCGGCGACGGTCTGCCACAGCGCCTCGGGCAGGTCGTCCAGGTGTCCCGCGGCGGACCACAGGGCGAACGGCACCGTGTCCTGGGCCGAGATCAGCGTGCCCGAGCCCAGCACGGAGGCGGCATGCCGCACCGAGGTGCGGTCGGGGAAGCCGGCGGCCACCAGCAGCCCCGAGCGGACGTCGCTCTCGGGTACGTGCGAGGCGACCTCCCGCAGGAGATCGGCGCGCGGAGAAGCGTCCCGACCCGCGCCGGCGGCCGCCAGCGCGGCGGCGACGGCCACGGCCACCGCACCCGCCACGGCCTCCGGGTGGGCGTGGGTGGTCAGCGCGGACAGCCTGGCCTGTTCGCCCGCGACCGCCGGATCGTCCCGGAACCAGGCACCCAGCGGGGCGACCCGCATCGCGGCGCCGTTGCCGTGCGAACCCTGCCCGCCGAACTGTCCCGTGGTGACCGTCCGCCAGTTCTCGCCCTCACCGATGCGCCGCAGCACACCGTGCATGGACGGGCCGTACTTGCGACCCGGGTCGCGGTCGTACTCGGCGGCGAACTCCCGCGCCAGGTCGTCCGGGCGGACCTCCCCATGGGCCGTCAGATGAGCGAACAGGACGAACGCCATGGCCGAGTCGTCCGTCCACAGCCACGGCGCGGGACGCAGCTCCCGCGCGGACCACATCTCCTCGACGGGCTCGCCTGAGAGCGTGAACCAGCCGTCACCGAAGGCGTCACCCATGACGAGCCCGTCAAGGCTGGCGTGGGCGTGCTGGGGAGTTTTCATGTCCGGGCTCCTCCGGCCGTGGCTGATCGGTCGTCACGGCATTCTCGCGAAGGCCGGACCTCCTCGGGAAACCGGTCAGTTCGGCGCCCCGGGCGGCACCCTCGGGAGCCGGTCCAGGCGTACCGGGCCGGGGTCGGTCAGATGGCGGCCGATCAGGTCGGCAGCCTCGTGTGCGTGGTCGTCGTCCCTGCGGCGCAGGTCCGTCGCCAGGCGGCGCAGGGTGCTGCGCAGGGAGGAGCGGACGGGTGGCTGGAGGGCGGGGTCGTCGAGGGTGGCGAGGAGGTGGTTCAGGAGGGTCCAGTCGGCGGTGTGCTGCACCGCCGTCCCGCCGGGGAGGTCGGCGGGCAGCGGCTCGCGGCGGTGCCAGGTCGCGGCCAGGAGCGCGTCCAGCAGGTCGGTGACACCGGGCACCTTCGGATGGACGGCGTGCTGCCAGGCGAGGCGGTTGAGGCGGGTGGGCTCCAGCAACGGTTCCGTCACCAGGGCGGCGGCCGCCCGGACCGCTTCGAAGGGGTCGAAGACATGGCCCGCGGCGGTGTCCAGGTACTGGTCGGTGCGGGTGTAGCGGATGGCCGGCGGGGTGAGGGTGTCCAGGACGGCCGTGGGCAGGGCGAGATGCTCGGCGCGCAGCAGGGCGGCCAGTCGACGCAGGGCGCGCTGCTGGGTGTCCGCGTCGACCGGCTCCGTACCGCCGCCGCTGCGCTCACCCGCACCGGCCGGGTCCGGGCCGCCCTCGCTCCGCTCCCCCGCGTCCGCCGGCTCCGTACTGGCTGCGCTCCGCTCCCCCGCCAAGCCGTAGGTGTAGCGGACGCCGCCCACCAGGCGGGCCACGGCGGTCACCTCGTGCCGGTGCAGGAGGTGGAGCAGGGCGGCGCGTTCCTCGAGTTCGCCGGTCTGGCGGTCGGGAGGGAGGACCGCGTGGGAGAAGCCGTCCAGGGCGATGCGGCGGGCACGCAGGACCGTGTCCAGGGCCTCCAGGGCGGAAGGGGACGTCACCCAGGGGACGCCGTCGGCGTGGGCCGCGTGCGGGCCCTGGGCGTCGGTGTCCGTGACGTAGGCCAGGCCTGAGGCGGCGGCCTGTCGGCGCAGTGCGGCGAGCGCCGTGTCCTCGTCCGGGAAGTGGCCGTAGGCGTGCGCGACGAGGAAGTGGTCCCACGGGCCGAGTCCGGTGGCGTACGCGGCGGAGAGGTCGAGGGTGTCGTCGGCGGTGACGCGGATACGGGCGTGCGGGTAGTCCATGACGGACGGCTTCGGATGGTGCGTACTGGCGAAGTTGTGCATGAAGCCGAGTGCGTGACCGATCTCGTGCGCGGCGAGCTGCCGCAGCCGGGCGAGGACCAACTCCTCTACGGTGGCGATCCGTTCGGCCTCGTCGGGGCGACCGTAGGGGGCGAGCAGGGACTCGCCGAGGGCGCGGACCTGCTCGATGCGCTGGGAGCCGAGGCGGACCCGGGCGTGCAGGATCTCGCCGGTGCGCGGGTCGGTCAGACCCTGCCCGAGGGACCAGCCGCGGCCCGCCCGGTGCACCCACACCACGCCGTTGACGTCGGGGTCGTAGGGGTCGAAGTCGTCGCCGCCGACCTCGACTCGGTACGCGTCGGGGAACCCGATCCGGGCGAAGCCGTCCCGCCACCAGTTGCCGCCCTCGACGACGGCCGAGCGGAAGGGTTCGGGGATGGCGGGGTCGACCTGGAAGACGATCGCGGGACCGCCCGGCTCCACCCGGAAGCGGGGCTGGAACCTGACCTGCCGGTCCGCGAGGCCGACGAGGGCGTGGTCGTCGTGCCCGATGCCGTAGCCGCCCGACGCGGGGTGGTAACGGCGGGGCGGGAGCGGGGAGTCGGGCAGCCTGAGCAGGTTCAGCTGCTGGACGACGGTCACGGCGCGCGGGTCGGCCGCGACGGCCCGTACGGCCTTGCCCCGGCCCGGGCCGCGGAAGGTGAGGAGCGCCGGGAGACGCACGCCGCGCGGGCCGCTGCGGCTGTCGGCGACGAGGGGCAGGCTCGCCGAGGCGTCCAGCGCGTACTCCCCCTGGTCCTCCTCGCACAGGTGCTCAGCGACCCGGTCGTGGTCGTACAGGACGAGGTCGGTGGCGTCGACGACCGCCGCACCGTCCTCCTCGCGCAGCACCGGCCCGCTCCACACCACGGACAGGGCGAACGACTCCTCCCCGGCGCGTACGGCGGCCGCGTCGCCGCTGGTCAGGAAGTGCTTGTTGCGTACGGCGAACAGGATCCGGTCGCCGACCCTGCGGAACTGTGCCGACCGGGCCTTGCCCGCCCTGCCCCGGTCCAGCTGGAGAGCGCTGGAGCCGAGGCCCTGGGAGAGGGACACGGTGAGCAGGAAGGGCTCGTCGAAGCGGCGGATACCCAACAGCAGCCGGTCCTGGCGGTGTTCGGGGTCCGGGACGAGGTCCAGGAAGCTGCCGTCTTTGCTCATGCCGAGCCTCTCTCGGTGGGGTGACGTGGTGCGGGTCTGCTCAGCCGACGGGGCGGTCGCGGCCCGCGAGCAGGCCCGCCACCAGTTGCACCGGCATCAGCGCGGACAGGAGCAGCAGCGGCGCGTGCCAGCCGCCGGTGTGCTGGTACAGCGCGCCGACGAGGACGGGGCCCGGGATCGACAGCAGGTAGCCGGTGCTCTGCGCGAAGGCCGACAGCCGGATCACCGTGGCGCCGTCCCTGCCGCGCATCCCGATCATGGTGAGCGCGAGGGGGAAGGAGCAGTTGGCCACGCCGAGGAGGACGGCCCACAGCCACGGTGCCGCCGCCGGGGCCGCCCACAGTCCCGCGTACCCGGCGAGGCCGAAGAGCCCGATCGTGACGGCGACCGCGCTCTGGTCACGCAACCGGCCTGCCACAGCGGCCAGCGCGAGGGACAGCGGGATGCCGAGGACCGAGGTGACCGCGAACAGCACTCCCGCCTTCTCCGCGGACAGGCCGGCGTCACGGAAGATCTGCGGCAGCCAGCCGATGACGACGTAGGCGGCGGTGGCCTGGAGCCCGAAGTACACGGCGAGGGCCCAGGCGGTCGGGTCACGGGTGAGCGGGAGCGGTGGCGAAGGCTCATCGGTGACACCGCTCACCGATGGCCGGGAACGCGGCAGCCCTGGCGGAACGTGCGACGCCGTGACCTCGGACGGCGCCTCTTGACGGGGCGCGGTGGCGTCAGCCCCGGCGGTCGGGTCACGGGTGAGCGGGAGCGGTGGCGAAGGCTCTTCGGTGGCACCGCTCACCGATGGCCGGGACCGCGGCGGGCCCGGCGGGGCGTGCGACGCCGTGACGTCGGACGGTGCCTCCCGGCGGGGCGCGGTGGCGCTGGCCGGCGTGGGCGCGCGGGCCACCGTGGCATCGGACGGCGTGGTCTTCCCGGACGCGCGATGTGCCGCCTTCGCCCGGTCCCGTGCCAGCACCAGCCACGGTGGTACGGCGACCGCCGCGAGCAGCGCCCACGCCCCCAGCCCCATCCGCCAGTCGCCCCCGAAGGCCTGCGCGAGCGGCACGGTGACGGCGGCGGCGGTGGAGGCGCCGACGTTGAGGGCCATGGAGTAGAAGCCGGTCATCGCCCCGACGCGCTCCGGGAAGCGTTCCTTGACCACGACGGGCAGCAGGACGTTGGCGACGGCGATCCCGGCCAGCGCGAGGATGCTGAGCGTGACGAACAGGGCGGCATTCGGGGCGAGCGGGCGCAGGGCGAGCCCGGCCGTGACGGCGGCCATGCCGGCCACGACGACGGCGTCCGGGCCGTGCCGGCGAGCCAGCCGCGGGGCCGTGAAGCCGACCAGCGCGAAGCACACGGCCGGCATCGAGGTGAGCAGTCCGGCGAGCGTCGCGCTCATCCCGAGGCCCGCCCGGGCCTCCTCCAGTACGGGGCCGACGCCGGTGACCGCGGGCCTCAGGTTCACCGCGGCCGACATCAGGGCCACGACGGCGAGGCGGCGCAGCCATACCCCCGGGCGGGCGGAGTCCCGCTGTTCGTCACCCCGGCAGGAAGCCACTGCTTCGTCATACGACACCTTCGCATCGTATAATCATGGGATGAGTCTACGTCCAGTCCCCCGCCCGACGGGGCTGTTCGACGGGGTGGTCGCCCGGCTGCGGCGGCAGATCACCAGTGGTACGTGGCCGGTGGGGTCGCGGATTCCGACCGAGCCGGAGCTGGTGGCGCAGCTCGGGGTGGCCCGCAACACGGTGCGCGAGGCGGTACGGGCGCTGGCACACAACGGCCTGCTGGACATCCGGCACGGCTCGGGCACCTATGTCGCGGCGACCAGCGAGCTGGCGGGCGTGATGCAGCGCCGTTTCGCCGACGCCGAGCAGCGGGACGTGGTCGAGGTGCGGGGCTCCCTGGAGGTGACAGCGGCACGGGTGGCCGCGCTGCGGCGCACGGCGGAGGATCTCGCGCTGCTGGAGAAGGCACTGCGGCGGCGGGAGGACGCCTGGGAGAACGGGGGCCGGGACGCCTTCGTGGACGCGGACGCCGCCTTCCATCTGGCGGTGGTCGCCGCGTCCCACAACGAGGTGCTGGAGGCGCTGTACACCGACCTCGCCCCGGTGATCCGGCGGTCGCTGCGCGGCCACTTCGACGCGGGACTGCGCCCCGAGGACTACATGGACCACGCCCGGCTGGTGGCGGCGATCCGCGCCGGGGACGCGGACGCGGCGGCGGCCGAGGCGGCGTCCCACCTGTCGGGCTGCCGGAACGCGGCGCCCGGCCCCGGCCGTTGAGGAAGGCACGGTGGGGGACGCGTCCGCCCACGAGCGCCTCGGGGGTCGACTCTGCACCGGGCCGGGCGGGGTGGACCCCCGTCCCGGTCCCGTCGTAGATCGTTGCTACGGTGCCCCGGTGTCTGACTCTTCACGCGATACCGCCGAAGGCGCCGGCTGGGGCACCCTCGAACGCGGCGAGTACAAGAAGCTCATGCCGCCCAGGGTCGAGAAGCTCTCCTGGCTGAACCCGAAGACGCTGTGGGCGGCCCGCAACGGCGTGGTGGCCTCCTGGTTCGGGGACCCCACGGGCCGTACCCGCGGCCGTTGGGTGGCGCAGAGACAGGCCGCGGGGGCGCCCGCCGACAAGGTGATCCGGCGCGCCGGCGAAGACACCTTCTCCTTCATGGTGATCGGTGACACCGGCGAGGGCGACGACTCCCAGTACGCCGTCGTGCCGGGGTTCTTGAAGATCGGTCAGGGCACGGACTTCGCCGTCCTCGCGAGCGACGTGATCTACCCCGTGGGCAGCGCCGACGACTACGGCACGAAGTTCTTCCGGCCCTACCAGGAGTATCCGGCGCCCATATACGCGATACCCGGCAACCACGACTGGTACGAGGATCTCGGCGCGTTCATGCGCGTCTTCTGCGACGACGCCCCGCCGCTCGCCCCCGAGCCCAGGCCCCGCCCGCTCACCCGGGCCTGGACGCGGTCGCTGCTGTGGCACCGGCCGCGCGCGACGGACGGTCAACACCTCGACGAGGTGCGGCAATTGCGGTCCGCTGCGGGGCAACGGGCCGTCCAGCCGGGCCCGTACTGGGCGATCGACGCCGGACCGGTGCGGATCATCGGCATCGACACCGGTCTGCTGGGCACGCTCGACGCCGAACAGGGCGCGTGGCTGCGCGAGGTGTCCAAGGGCCCCCGCCCGAAGGTGCTGATCACCGGCTCGCCGCTGTACGTGGACGGCGAGCACCACCCCTGCCCGATCGACGGCGGCGGCACGGTCGACGAGATCGTCCGCGACCCCGAGCACCACTACGTCGCGGCGATCGGCGGCGACATCCACAACTACCAGCGCTACCCGGTGCGGTTGGACGGCGGGCGCACCCTCCAGTACGTGGTCTCGGGTGGCGGCGGTGCCTTCATGCACGCCACGCACATCATCCCCCGGGTCGACATCGCCGGCGTGACCGAGAAGGACTTCCGCTGCTATCCGCTGCGCGGCGACTCCCTCGCCTTCTACAGCGGGCTGTACGGCCGGCGGCTGCGCCTGCGCCGCTTCTTCACGCTCACCGAGGCGGAGGCCACGGCCGTGATCGCGGAGCGCCTCGGCATCACCCCGGCCCGTGCTCCTGGCCCGGACGCCCGTGTCACCCTGCGGACCCGGCTGGTCGCGAGTCTGCTGGGCGCCGGTGGCCGCCCCGACCGCACCTCGCGGTTCCGGCTGCCCGTACGCAAGATCTACACCTCGCTGTTCTCACCGGGTTCGGCGACCTACAGCCCGCCCTTCTTCAAGTGCTTCCTGCGCCTGGACGTCACCCCGGAGGCGATCCGGCTGCGCTGCTTCGCGGCGACGGGCAACCGTGCACAGGAACTCCACCCGCCGGTCGAGGACGAGGTCACCATCCCGCTGACCTGAGCCGGCCCGAACCCACCTGCGACAATCGAACAGCACCGCTGAACGGCCGTACCCGCCGTGAACGATGGAGGAAGCCCGTGCCGACGACCTCACAACCCCTGCGGAAGCTGGGCTTCCTGACCATCGGACTGTTCGACGAGGCCGACCCGCGCCGGGGCCACGAGACCACGCTGGAGATCATCGAGCTGGGCGAGCGGCTCGGCTTCGACAGCGCGTGGGTGCGCCACCGCCATCTGCAGTACGGCATCTCCTCCCCCGTCGCCGTCCTGGCCGCCGCCTCGCAGCGCACGCGGCACATCGAGCTCGGCACCGCCGTGATACCGCTGGGCTGGGAGAACCCGCTGCGCCTCGCGGAGGACCTGGCGACGGTCGACATCCTGTCCGGGGGCCGCCTGAACCCGGGGATCAGCGTCGGCCCGCCGATGCACTACGACCAGGTGAAGGACGCGCTGTACCCGGACACGGCCGACGCCGAGGACTTTGGTTACGAGCGGGTGCGGCGGTTGCTGGACTTCGTGCGCGGCAAGTCGGCCACCGACTTCAGCGGCATGGAGGGATTCGAGGTGTTCTCCGACCGGGTGCAGCCGCACTCTCCCGGCCTGGGAGGCCGCCTGTGGTACGGCGGGGGCAGCCTGAGCTCGGCCCGGTGGGCGGGTGAGCACGGCATGAACTTCCTCACCAGCAGCGTCGTCAAGGCCGAAGGCCCGGACGACACGCGGGACTTCGCTCAGATCCAGCTCTCCCACGTCCACGCCTTCCGCTCCGCCCACCCCGACGGCGAGGCCGCCCGCGTCTCCCAGGGCCTCGTCGTCATCCCCACCGACTCCGCGTCGCCCGAACAGCGCGCGAAGTACGAGGAGTTCGTCGCCAAACGGCTGCCGCGCACCACGTCCCCGCAGGGCCCGGCCCGGCTGCTGTTCGCGCCGGACCTGGTCGGCACTTCCGAGGAGATCGCCGAGCAGCTGTACGCGCACGCCGCGTTCCGCGAGATCGACGAGGTCGCCTTCGCGTTGCCCTTCACCTTCGAGCACGAGGACTACGTGCAGATCCTCACCGACATGGCGGCCAAGCTCGGGCCGGCGCTCGGGTGGCAGCCCGCAGCGCGCGGCTGACGCCGTGTCCGCCCCGGAACTGCAGGGCTGGCGCGACGGGCCGGGGCGCCGGCCCCCGTTCTACGCCCACTGCGAGGAAACCTACGCACCGGGTGTGGGGCACGCGCTGGCGGCGGGCCGTAGCCTGTGCGGCATTCCGCGGGACCGGCTCACCGTGTACCGCGGCCCCTTCGATCCGACCCGGGACACGGCCTGCCCGAGCTGCAGGGCGCAGACGGTCGGAGATCCCGAGCCCAGCCTCCAGGAACGCCTGGAGCACCGGGTCCGGGGCGCGGTCCCCGGTCGGCCGCGCGAGGAACTGCTGGCGGCGCTGCGGCAGGGAGCGGAGGTCGGGCTCTGGGTCAGCGGGCCGGCGAAGGACCTGGTCCGGCACTACGCGCACCGCGAGCGGATCGTCGAGGGCGGCGAACCCATCGAGGCCGTGGTGCGCGCGGACCGGCGCCTGGGACTGGCCCGCGTGGTCCACGGCCACCGTGAGTTCGTCGTGTTCATCCCGCAGGACGGCCGCCCGTTCGTGACCCGCGCGGAGCCCGCCTGACGCCGCCGGTCCCGACCGGGTCGGCCTCACCAGCGGCCCGGCTCGGTCCCCGTGATGGGCTCCGACGGCTTGCCGTCCACCCCGACCGGCACGTCCCCGGCGAGCATCACCCGGTGCATGGTCCGGGGGAAGTCCAGGTGGGCGTTGTCGCCGGGGGCGAGGTGGATGGTGGCCCGGTTGTCCCAGAAGGCCACGCTGCCCGGCTCCCAGCGGAAGCGGACGGTGTACTCGGGGCGGACCGCCTGCTCCAGCAGCATGTCCAGGAGCGCCCGGCTCTCCGCCCGGGAGACGTCGGCGATCTGCTCGACGTAGTAACCGTTGACGTACAGCACCCGCTCTCCCGTCTCGGGGTGGACGCGCACCAGCGGGTGCAGGGACGCGACCTGGTGGTCCAGCAGATGGCGGAGGTAGGCGTCGTCGCCGGGGCGCGGCTGGTAGCCCACGCCGAGCCGGTGCTCGGCCCGCAGGCCGGCGGTGAACTCCCGTACCGGCGCGGAGAGTCCGGCGTACGCGGCGGCCAGGTTGGACCAGGTGGTGTCGCCGCCGTAGGGCGGGACGGTCTCGGCGCGCAGGATCGTGGCGGCGGGCGGGTCGATGCGGGCGCCGTGGTCGCAGTGCCAGCCGCGCAGCAGGGTGTGCCGCCGGCGCTGGAGCCACTCGTCGTGCTCCATGCCGAAGCGGCCGCCCAGCTCCAGCCGGTCGGCGGTGGTCTCGATCTCGGGGTATTGCGGCGGTGAGGCGCTTCCGCGCTTGCGCAGCACGACCGGTTCGCCGAAGCGGCGCGCGAAGGCCACGTGCCCGGCGTGGTCGAGCCGCTGTCCGCGGAAGAACACGACCTTCCAGCGCAGCACCGCCGCCCTGATCGCCGCGACCTGGGCGTCGTCGAGGCCGTCGGCCAGGTCGACGCCGGTGATCTCGGCACCGATGTGCCCGGCGACCGGCCGCGCCTCGATCCCCGCCGTCCGCTCCGCCCTCTCCCCCGTGTCCCTCTCCCCCGTGCCCCAGTCCGTGCTCATGCGCGCTCCGTTGATCGTCTGGTCGTGGTACCGGCTCCGGGGAGATCGTGACAGCGATCGCCCGAGGGGGCGACAGGGCCTTTCGGAAGGGGGCCGGAAGGGGGCCGTCCCGTCGAATCGAATCGAATCCCGTCACGATTTCAGCTCAACGGCCTTCGGGCTTGCCGGACTTGCTGCCATAACGGCACCTCGCCGCTACGGTGTTTCCCCCAGGTCGCAGTCGACAAGTCGGAGCAGAGGCCCGGTTATCAGGTGACAGACTCTCCTCCCACCGTGGTGATCCTCACGGCGCTGCCCGTGGAGTACGCAGCCGTACGCGCGCACCTCAGTGACGTGGTGCGGCGCGAGGACGACTACGGGACGGTCTTCGACTGCGGGCGGCTCGCCGACACCGGCCTCACGGCCGCCGTGGCGCTGATCGGCGAGGGCAACGAGAACGCGGCCCTGATCACCGGGCAGGCCTACAACCTGTTCGGCCCCAGGGCCCTGCTCTTCGTCGGGGTCGCGGGCGCGCTGAGCGAGGATCTCGAGATCGGCGACGTCGTCGTCGCCACCCGCATCTACGCCTACCACGGCGCGAAGGTGAACCCGGGCGCCTCCCTCGCCCGCCCCCGCGCCTGGGACGCCTCGTGGCGGCTGTTGCAGGCGGCGTACCGGGCCACCCACGAGCCGGACGTCACGGTCCACTACAAGCCGATAGCCGCCGGCGAGGTGGTGCTCAACGACCGGGCGTCGAACCTCTCGGAGCACCTGGAGAAGAACTACAACGACGCCGTCGCCATCGAGATGGAGAGCGCCGGGGTCGCCCGGGCCGCGCACGTCAGCGGCAGGCTGGACACCCTGACGATCCGCTGCATCAGCGACAAGGCCGACGGCCGCAAGCGGGAGGCGGACGCCAAGGGCACCCAGCGGATCGCGGCCTCGCGTGCCGCGACGATCGCCGTCGCCGTCCTCAGGGAGTTCGCCAAGAGCGTCGTGGCGCGGCCGGATCCCGGACACGGCGTCGGGGCCCTGGCGGCGCAGGGTGGTGGAGGGGCGGGGAGTTCCCTGCCGGCCCACGGTTCCGCGGTGGGGGCAGACGCCGGAGCTTCGGCCGGTCCCGGAGCAACCGGAGTGCCGGAACCGGCAGCCATGGAAAGACCAGCACCGGAACCCGCGGCCGCCACGGAGAGACCCGTACCGGAACCCGCGGCCGCCGTCGAGAGATCCATACCGGAGTCCGCGGCCGCCACCGAGAGACCCGCGCCGGAACCCGCGGCCGCCACCGAGAGACCCGCGCCGGAGCCCGCGCCCACCGCGGAGAGACCCGTACCGGAACCCGTGGCGACGGAAAGATCCATTCCGGAAAGAGGCGCGCAGGAAAGACCCGCCGTCGCTCCCCCGCCCACCCTGACCGGCCCCGCCACCCGCCAAGGCCCGGTATCGCCCGCGCTCGCCGTCTTCTCGGACGGCCCCGGCACCGGCCGGTCGGCGCCCTCCGCCTCCACCGCGACGCCCCTCTCCGACCCGCCGGGATCCTCCGCCCCGGCCGCCCCGGCCGCCTCGCCCGGCACCGACGACGCCGCCGCCGGCCCCGGCGCCGCCCGGGTGCCTGGGCGGAAGCCGGCCCACCGGGCCTCGCAGGCCGCAGACCCCTTATTGCTGTCCGGGCTCCGCGCGCCCCTCTTACGAGGCCTGCGGGCCGCACGCAGGCACCTCACGCCGCTCCGTGCCACCGCGCTCGCCTTCGTCCTGATCCTGGGAGCACTCGTCCCCGTCCTGTTCTCCGGAGACGACGGGGCGGGCCCCGGCCCGGGGAACCCTTTCGCCTCCAGCCTGCCGACCTGCCCCGCGGACAAGGCCGACACCACCCTGCGCATAGCCGCCTCCATCGATCTGTCCAAGTCGCTCCAGGAGGCCGCCGCCGACTACGGGGCCCGGCGCACCGACGGCCACTGTGTGAAGATCGCCGTCAGCGGCGTCAACTCCGGTACGGCGATGCGCGCTTTGGCCAAGGGCTGGACCGAGGCCGACGGACCCACGCCCCCGGACGTGTGGTCGCCCGCAGGCAGCGAGTGGCTGGCACTGGCCCGTACGAAGGCGACGCCCAAGGCTCTCGAGCGACTCCCGGAGACGGCCCAGCCGATCGTCACCAGCCCTCTGACGATCGCGATGCCCAAGACGATGGCCACGGCCCTGGGCTGGCCGGAGCAGCGGATCGGCTGGAAGGACCTGGCGAAGTGGGCCGAGGACCCGGCGGACTTCTGGACCGAGCGGGGCGAGAAGCAGTGGGGCGCCCTCAAGCTGGGCAAGACGAACCCCCACTACTCCACCTCCGGCCTCAACGCGACCATCGGCGCCTTCTACGCCCGCACCGGCACCAGCGGCGAACTGTCCGCGAAGGACATCGACGCCCCCGCCAACCAGGCGCTCGTCAAGACCATCGAGAAGTCGGTGGTCCACTACGGCGACACCACCCTGACGTTCCTGGCGAACCTGCGCGCCGCCGACGACTCGGGCGGTGAGGACGAGGCGACGCGCTACATCTCCGCCGTCACCGTCGAGGAGAACGCGGTCGTGGCCTACAACCAGGGCTACCCCTGCGGCGCGTACAGCGACGAGCCGGAGTGCGCGAAGACCGACAAACCCAGGACCCCGCTCGTGTCGCTGTACCCGAAGGACAGCAACCCGGTCAGCGACCACCCCTACGTCACGCTCAACGACCTGCCCGCGGCCAAGGGGACGGTCTCCGCGGACTTCCTCCACCACCTGCACGACCCCGCCGTGTACAAGAAGTACTTCGCGCCCTACGGGTACCGGACCCACGACCGGAAGCCGGGCCCGTCGATCACCGAGCAGAACGGCGCGCTGCCCGGCACCGAGCTCTCCGCCTACAACGCGCCGAAGGGCCCGGCCCTCGAACGGATCCAGCAGACCTGGTCCCGGCTGCGCCGCCCGGCCCACGTCCTCGTCGTCATCGACACGTCGCTGTCCATGGAGGACAAGGTGCCCGGCACCGGCAAGACCAAGATGCAGTTGCTGAAGGACGCCGAACCGGCCCTGTTCGGCGAGTTCGGACCGGCCGACCGGGTCGGTCTGTGGAAGTTCTCCAACGCGGCGAACCTCGACGGCAAGCACCACTACAAGGAGCTGATGCCCATCGGCCCGATGGACGGTCCGGCGCCCGGCGCCGACGGCGTCACCCGCCGCAAGCAGCTCACCACAGAAGTGGGCGCCCTCGTCCCCAACGGCGCCACCGGGCTGTACGGCACCGTCGACGCGGCGGCGAAGGCCCTGCGCGAGGACTACGACCCGGACGCCATCAACGCCATCGTGCTGCTCACCGACGGGCGCAACGAAGGCGTGCCCGCCCGGCCGACGCTGGAGGAGGTCCTCTCCCGTGTCGGTGGCTCCGACCACCGGATCCGGATCTTCACCATCGCCTACGGCTCCGACGCGGACGAGCAGGACGCGGGCGGCAGGACCGTACTCGGAAAGATCGCCGCGGCGACCGGAGCCCGCGCGTACGACGCGAAGGACCCGAGGGTCATCGGCCAGGTGCTGACCAGCGTGATCTCCAATTTCTGAGCCCGTGCGTTTGATCGATCCCCTCCCCATCCGTGACGCTGGGGGTACGGCTCAGTCGAAGGGAAGGCTCCACGGTGATCGACATTCCGGCGCACCAGCTCAACGACGGCACGGCGCTCCCCGCGATCGGTCTCGGTACCTGGCCGATGAACGACGCCCAGGCGGAGGAGGCGGTGGCAGGCGCCCTCGGCCAGGGCTACCGCCTTCTCGACACGGCGACGAACTATCGCAACGAGAGCGGCGTCGGCCGCGGCCTGGCCCGCAGCGGTGTCCCGCGCGAAGAGGTCGTGGTGACGACGAAGCTCCCCGGCCGGCACCACGGTCACGACGAGACGCTCGCCTCCTTCGAGGAGTCGCGGGCACGGCTCGGCCTGGAGTACGTGGACCTCTATCTGATCCACTGGCCGCTCCCCCGCGTCGACCGGTACGTCGACGCGTGGAAGGCCATGATCAAGCTCCGTGAGGACGGTCTGGTCCGTTCGATCGGCGTCTCCAACTTCACCGCCGCCCACATCGAGCGTCTGCAGAAGGAGACCGGGGTCCTCCCCTCCGTCAACCAGATCGAACTGCATCCCCACCTCCCGCAGGAGGAGCTGCGCGCCTTCCACGAGGCCAAGGGCATCCGCACCGAGAGCTGGTCCCCGCTGGGCCGCGGCACACGTCTTCTGGAGGACCCTGCCGTCGTCGCGACCGCCGAGTCCCTCGGCGTCACGCCCGCCCAGGTCGTGCTGCGCTGGCACGTCCAGCTGGGCGCCGTGCCGATCCCCAAGTCGGCGAGCCCTGAGCGGCAGCGCGCCAACCTCGACGTCTTCGGTTTCTCCCTCGGCCCCGCCCAGATGCGGGCGGTGTCCGACCGGGCGCACCACCGCATCGGCGGGGACCCCGAGACGCACGAGGAGTTCTGAGCCCCCGGGCCGGGGTACCCGGTGGGCTGCCGGAGCGCCGCCGGAAGGAGTGAGCACGTGGGTGAGCAGGAGCGGCTGCGGGAGTACCACGGCAAGCGCGACTTCGCCCGGACCGCGGAGCCCGGGGGACGGACGGCGCGGGCCGGGGAGGAGCCCCGGTTCGTCGTGCAGATCCATGACGCGAGCACGCTGCACTTCGACTTCCGGTTGCAGGTGGAGGACGTACTGAAGTCGTGGTCGATCCCGAAGGGGCCGTCTCAGGACCCGAAGGACAAGCGGCTCGCCGTGCCCACGGAGGACCATCCGCTGGAGTACGAGGAGTTCGAGGGTGTCATCCCCCGGGGCGAGTACGGCGGCGGAACCGTGATCGTCTGGGACCGCGGGACCTACGAGCCTCTCAGCCACGACCGCAAGGGGCGGGCCGTCGACTTCGAGGAGTCCCTGCGGCGGGGGCATGCGACGTTCCGGCTGCACGGGTCGAAGCTGCACGGCGAGTACGCGCTGACCCGGTTCCGGGGCGGGGACGACGGCGAGGAGGCGTGGCTGCTCGTCAGGGCCGGCCGCGGAGAGCGGCAGGGGCACAGGACGCCCGACCCGCGCCGGGCACGGTCGGCGCGCACGGGCCGCACGCTCGGCCAGGTCGCCGCGGAGGAATGAGCGAGGTTGAGCGACCTGCCCGCCGACCGACATCGCCCCCGAGACCACGCGCCCGCCCCGGCGTCCCCCGGCGCCGCGCGCCCCGCCCGCCGTCCAGCATCCCCGGCCCCAGGGCGATCCGCGGAAAGCGGCCCGAACTGCCCTTGCGCGCCTCTATGTTCGCAGCGACACGACGGCACGTCGTGCTCGCCCGTGCGAACCAGGAGGCCCTTCGTATGCGCACCTCACTCCGCACCGCCCTGACCGGCGCTCTCGTCGCCGCGACCGTCTTCGTCGGCACCACAAGCGCACAGGCGACGCCGCCCGGGCCAGGTGTGAGTGCCCGGCTGATCGCCCGGTCGACCGTGGGCGACACGGACTACGTCCTCAGAGAGATCACCATACCGGCCGGTCAGGCCACCGGCTGGCACTACCACGACGGTCCGCTGTACGGCGTGGTGAAGCAGGGCACGCTCAGCCACTTCGACTCGGCCTGCGCCTCCGACGGCGTCTATCCGAGGGGCAGCGCCATACAGGAGCCCGCCGGGCCCAAAAACGTGCACATCGGCCGCAACCTGGGCGACACACCGGTCGTCCTGGAGGTGCTGTACGTGCTTCCGCACGGCGCGCCGTTCTCCGAGGACGCGCCGAACCCGGGCTGCCCGTTCCAGTGATCACAGGGGCGGCAGGGGCTGTTCGGCCCAGATCGTCTTGCCGTTGCTCGTCTGCCGGCTGCCCCAGCGCTGGGTGAGCTGGGCGACGAGGAGGAGGCCGCGTCCGCCCTCGTCGTAGGCGTGGGCGCGGCGCAGGTGGGGGGAGGTGGAACTGCCGTCGGAGACCTCGCAGATGAGGGAGCGGTCACGGATCAGCCGTAGCTGGATGGGCGGTTCGCCGTACCGGATCGCGTTGGTGACGAGTTCGCTGACGACGAGTTCGGTGACGAAGGCGGCCTCGTCGAGGCCCCAGGCGGTCAGCTGGTCGGTGGCGGCCTGCCGGGTGGCGGCCACCAGCGCGGGGTCCGGGTGGACGTCCCAGGTGGCGACCTGGTCCGTGCCCAGCACGCGGGTGCGGGCCAGGAGCAACGCCACGTCGTCGCTGGGCTCCTCCGGCAGTACGGCCTTGAGGACGGTGTCGCAGAGGTCGTCGAGCGAGTCGACGGGCGCGACCAGGGCGCGGCACATCTCGGCGGTGGCGCGGTCCACGTCGCGGTCGCGGTCCTCGATCAGGCCGTCCGTGTAGAGGGCGACGACCGCGCCCTCGGGCAGTTCGAGTTCTGTCGCCTCGAAGGGCAGGCCGCCGACGCCGAGCGGCGGCCCGGGGGTCATGCGGATGAGCCGCGCGGTGCCGTCGGGCAGGACGACGGCCGGGGCCGGGTGGCCCGCCGCGGCGGCGGTGAGGCGGCGCGCCACGGGGTCGTAGACGGCGTAGAGGCAGGTGGCGCCGAGCTCCGCGACGTCCTCGCCGCCGTCGTACGCGGCCAGATGGGTGACGAGGTCGTCCAGGTGGGTGAGGAGTTCGTCCGGCGGCAGGTCGACGTCGGCGAGGGTGCGGACGGCCATACAGAGCCTGCCCATGGTCGCCGAGGACGGGATGCCGTGGCCGACGACGTCGCCGACGACGAGGGCGACGCGGCTGCCGGAGAGCGGGATGACGTCGAACCAGTCGCCGCCGATGCCCGCGAGCGACCCGCTGGGCAGATAGCGGTGGGCCACCTCGACCGCGGCCTGTCCGGGCAGGCCGCGCGGCAGCAGGCTGTGCTGCAGGGCCAGCGCGGTGGTGCGTTCGCGGGCGAAGCGGCGGGCGTTGTCGATGCAGACGGCGGCCCGGCTGGCGAGTTCCTCGGCCAGGATGGCGTCGTCGGCGCCGTAGTCGTCGACGGCGCCGATGCGGATGCCCACCACGACGCCCAGGGTGGTGCCGCGGGCCCGCAGCGGGACGGCGAGCATCGAGTGGACGCCCCGGCGGTAGGGGCGGCCTCCCGGGGCGCGGGTGTTGCGCTCCGCGACCCACCGCATGAAGTCGGGCTCGCCCGCCTGGCTGAGGATCGCGCGCCCCGACCGCAGCGCCCGGGCGGGCGGGGAGAACGGCGGGTAGATGTCCGTCTCGCCCAGGTGGACGGCCGCCTCGGGGGTGCCCTCGGTGACGGAGCCGTGGGCGACGCGGCGCATCATGATCTCGCCGTCGGGGACCGGGGGCGGTTCGTCGGGGCCGAGGACCCATTCGAGCAGGTCGACGCTGGCGAAGTCGGCGTAGCCGGGCACCAGGAGTTCGATCAGCTCCTCGGCGGTGCGCACGACGTCCAGGGTGGTGCCGATGGCGGCCGCCGCCTCGTTGAGCAGGGCCAGGCGCTGGCGGGCCCAGTACTGCTCGCTGCTGTCGAACGCGGCCAGGGCGACCCCGGTGACCTCCCCGGCGGGGTCCCGCACGGGCCACATCTCGATGCTCCAGGCATGCTCCCGGTTGAGGGCGGGCGCACCGGTGAAGCTCTCGTAGCGGACGGGCCTGCCCGTCTCGGTGACCTGGCGCAGGTTGCTGTTGAAGCCGCGGCTGTGCACGGCGTCCTCGACGGTCTCCGGGAAGTGGCGGCCGAGCAGGGCCTCCTCCGGGACACCCATCACCCGGCAGGCGGCGTCGTTGAGGCGGAGGTAGCGCTGCCGGGTGTCGAAGACCGACATCGACATGGACGCCTGTTCGAACGCTTGTCCCGCCAGGGTGGCCTCCGGGTCCCGGGGCCGCTCGGTGGTGACGGCGAAGCCCGTGGCCTCGCCGTCCGGGCCGAGCACCGGGCACGCCGTCAGGGTGACGGGGACCGGGTGCCCGGCACGGTGGCGCAGCATGACGAAACCGGTCCGCTCGGTGAGCGTCCGAGACGACACCTCCTCCGCGAGCAGGTCGGCCGCGGGGCGCCCCACGGCCTCCTCGGCCGAGTAGCCCGTGAGCACCCGCGCACCCTCGCTCCACCCCGTCACCCTGCCGTGGGCGTCGATGATCGCCGCAGCGGCGACATGCTCCATAGTGTCCAGAATGGTCCCGATGCGGCGGAGCATCAACCGCGGCGGAGGCCGGCTCCTACGACGAGTGGGCGCGCACTGCCGCGAGGGCCCGGTCGGCGTGGGTGTTCATGCGCAGTTCGCTGCGGACGATCTCCAGGACGGTCCGGTCGGGCGCTATGACGAAGGTGACCCGTTTGGTGGGCGCCAGCGAGAAGCCGCGCTTCACGCCGAACAGCTCCCGGATCTTTCCGTCGGCGTCGGAGAGCAGTGGCATGCCGAGTGTGTGGCGTCCGGCGAACTCCTGCTGGCGGTCGACGGTGTCTCCGCTGATGCCGACGGGGCGGGCGCCGACGGCGGCGAACTCGGCGGCCAGGTCACGGAAGTGGCAGGCCTCGGCGGTGCAGCCGGGGGTGAGGGCGGCGGGGTAGAAGAAGAGCACCACCGGGCCCTCGGCGAGGAGTCCGGACAGGCTGCGCTCGGTTCCGGTCTCGTCCGGCAGCGAGAAGTCCTCGATCCGGTCGCCGACCTTGACGCTCTCCGTCATGACCGGCCCTCCGCGCTCTTGGCGACGCTGCGCGCCCACAGCACGAGCGGCAGCTGGAGGGGCAGCCGGCCGAACGCGGCGGCCTTCTGAGGCGTGGGGCGGTGGCGCCGGTCCACGGCGAACTTCACGTTGGCGGGGAACACGCCGACGAAGAACGCCGCCGTGGCCAGGCCGGCGATCCGCCGCGTCCGCGGCAGGGCCACGCCCGCGGCGAGCGCGAGCTCGGCGACGCCGCTGGCGTACGTCCAGGTCCGGGGCGAGCCCGGGAGAGCACGCGGCACGGTCGCGTCGAACGAACGTGGCGCGGCGAAGTGGGCGACACCCGCGGTGACCAACAGGCCCGCGAGCAGCAGGGATGAGCGTTCGGACCGTGGCACGGTTCCTCCTCTGACGACCTGCCGCGCGATATTACGGGACGGTAGCCGGGGACCGACCACCGGGTCGGTCGCTCCCAAGTCCCTTACACCCCGGAGGAGATCGGCCGACGGCACACGGGCGGGGCGGCGAGACACGCACGCCGCCCTGCCGGCTTCCCCTGTCGGCCGGCCGAGGTCCGTCAGGTCGTGGGCAGCTGTTGTTCCTTCTCGTCTTCGACGGCGTAGGTGAGGAAGTCGTCGACCATGCGGTGGAAGAGCGTGGCGAGCCGGCGCAGCTCCTCCGGAGCCCATTCGGCCAGGGCCAGCTGCATGCCGCGCGCCCCGGCCTCGCGGATCCGGTCGATGGCCTGGCGTCCGGTGTCGGTGAGCTGGATGCGCTGGGCGCGGCCGTCGTCGGGGTCGGGGACGCGGGTGACGTAGCCGGACTTCTGGAGCTGCTGGACCGTCCGGGTGACGTGCGAGGCCTCCACCCCGAGCCGCGCGGCCAGCTCGCCCGGCCGCAACGGCTCCGAGTCGGCGATCTGACGCAGCAGCGCCACGGCGGCCCGGTCCAGCGGCACGCCGGCCAGGGCCATCAGCCGTTCGTGCTGGCGGGCCCGGGTACTCAGGTAGGTGATCCGGCTGAGCGCACGCTCGATCTCGATCACTTCCGGGGAGGCTGTGGGGAGCGGTTCGGTGGGCATGGACCCCACTTTACCATCTTGTTGCGTAACTCAATTAAATTACTCTCCGCATTGCCCCGGGCCCACCGGCCCCTGGGATCACAGTGCTACACCGGCGCCCGCACGGCCTCCTCCCAGGCCGCCGCGGACGCGATCGACTGGCGCCACGTCCGGAGCACCCTGGGCGGCATGCCCACCGCGAGCGCCCCGCTGACCCGGTCGCCGGTGCGGTACGCGGCCACGAACCGGCGCTGCGCGAGGTCGCCCTCCACGACGGCGACCTCGTCGTGACCGCGCAGGAAGCCGTACGCCTGGACCTTCATGTCGTACTGGTCCGACCAGAAGTACGGCACCGGCGCGAACGGCTTGCGCGCGCCCGGGGCGAGCAGGTTGCGGGCGGCGGCCATGCCCTGTTCGGCGGCGTTCGTACGGTGCTCGATGCGCATCGGCAGCCCGAACAGCGGGTTGTGCCAGCGGGCCACGTCACCGGCCGCGTACACGCCGTCGGCGGCCTGCAGGTACTGGTCACAGACGACGCCGTCGCCCACGGTCAGGCCGCTGCCGGCCAGCCATTCGGTGCGGGGCAGCGAGCCGACCGCCACCAGCACCTCGTCGGCCTCGACGACCTCGCCGTCGGCGAGCCGCACCGCATGGTCGGTCACCTCGGTCACGATGACCCCGGTGCGCAGCTCCACACCCCGGTCCAGGTGGGCCTGCGACAGCACCCGGCCGACCTCCTCGCCGACCGCGTGGGCCAGCGGCACCGGCGCCGGTTCGAGGAGCGTCACCCGGGCCCCGAGGCGCCAGGCCACGGCGGCGGCCTCCGCCCCGAGGAACCCGGCGCCGACCACGACCAGATGCCGCCCGGGGCGCAGCCGCTCCCGCAGGGCGAGCGCGTCGTGCAGGGTGCGCAGGACATGCCCGCCCCCGCCCGGCAGCCGACGGGGCCCGACCCCGGTGGCCACGATCAGACCGTCGTACGGCACCTGCGACCCGTCCGCCAGCCGGACGACCCGGTCGGCCAGGTCGAGGCCGGTCGCGGCGACGCCCAGGCGCAGGTCGAGGTGGAGGGCGGCGAGGTCGTCGGTGGTGCGCAGCGCCAGCCGGTCGGCCTCCCACTCCCCGGCCAGGAGCTGCTTCGACAGCGGCGGCCGGTCGTACGGGAGGTGCGGTTCGTCGCCGACGAGGGTGAGGGTGCCGTCGTGGCCCTCGCGGCGCAGCGTCTCGGCCGCGGCAAGCCCGGCGGCCGAGGCGCCCACGACGACGACTCGGTTCATTTCTCGACCAGCCGGATCGCGGCGGCGGGGCAGACGGCGACCGCTTCCCGCACGTCGTCGAGGAGCTCGGCGCCGGGCTGCTCGTCCAGCAGGATCGCGATGCCGTCGTCGTCCTGGTCGAACACCTCCATGGCGGCGACCACACACTGCCCCGAGGCGACGCACTTGTCGGCTTCGAGTTCCACCTTCATGGGAATCCCCTTTTTCACACGCGGCTTTGTCGGACGTGGTTCTTGTTCGGTTGCGGGACGGGGGACCGTCACCAGGTCACGGGCAGTTCGTGCACGCCGTAGATGAAGGCGTCGTGCTTGAACCGGACGTCCTCGACGGCGCAGGCGAGCTTCAGGGTGGGAATGCGCCGGTAGAGGGTGCCGTAGACGACCTGGAGCTCCATCCGGGCCAGCGGCTGGCCCAGGCACTGGTGGACGCCGAAGCCGAAGGCGACGTGCCGGCGGGCGTCGCGGGTGAGGTCGAGCCGGTCGGGGTCGGGGAACACCCCGGGGTCGCGGTTGGCGATCTCGTTGACCATGATGACGCCCTCGCCGGCCTTCAGGACCTGGCCGGCGATCTCGATGTCCTCGGTGACCGCCCGGCGCCGTCCGAGGTGGGTGATGTGCAGATAGCGCAGCAGCTCCTCGACCGCGGAGGAGACGACTTCGGGGGCGTCGGTGTCGCGCAGCAGGGCGAGCTGGTCGGGGTTCCGGAGGAGGGCGAGGGTGCCGAGGGCGATCATGTTCGCGGTGGTCTCGTGGCCCGCGATCAGCAGGAGCAGCGCCATCTCCGTCGCCTGCCGGTGGTCGATCTCCCCTGCGGTGATCCGTCCGGCGATGCTCGAGAGCAGGTCGTCCTGCGGCTTGGCGAGCCGCTCGCCGATGAGTGTGGCGAGGTAGGCGCCCACCTCCCGGCTCGCCGCACCTCGCTGCTCGGGGGTGGCGTCCCGGTGGACCATGGTCTTGGTGTTGTCCTGGAAGAAGTCGTGGTCGGCATAGGGCACGCCGAGCAGTTCGCAGATCACCAGCGAGGGGATCGGAAGGGCGAACGCCTCCACGAGGTCCACGGGCTGCGGACCGGCGAGCAGACCGTCGATCAGGTCGTCCACGATCCGCTGCACGGCGGGCCGCAGGGCCTCCACCTTCTTGATGGCGAACGGCGCCGTCACCATCCGGCGCAGCCGGGCGTGTTCGGGGTCGTCCATCATGATGAAGCTGAGCTTGCCCTCGCCGCCCTCGGGTGAGGCCTTCGTCGGGTAGCCCGGGCGGTCGGTGTCCGCGCTGACCCTCGGGTCGCCCAGCAGCGCCCGCTGCTCGGCGTAGCGGGTCACCAGCCACGGCTCGCTGCCGTCCCACAGCCGCACCTTCGTCAACGGCCCCTGCTCCTGGAGCTCCTTGAGCGCGGGCGGAGGGTCGAACGGGCAGCGGGCCGCCCGGGGCATCGGGAACTCGGGGACGGCGTCCGGCGCTTCGGGCGCGGGACCGGCCAGGGGATGGGCCATGGTTCTCCTCGGTCGGTGGGGGGCTCCGGGCGGGCCGGAGAGCCGGGGTGAAGGGGCGAGGCCTCGATGAGCACATGCAAACAGAGGGGGCTGACGCCTTCCGGTCAGTTCCCTGACAGAAGCCTGACGTGACCTGGATCACGCGCGGTCCGCCTTCTCGGTCTCCCCGAGCCAGTAGCCGAAGCCCCGCCGGGTGTGGATGAGCGCCGGTGCGCCCTGGTCCACCTTCCGCCGCAGCCGGGAGACGAGTTGCTCGATCGCGTTGTCCCCGCGGAATTCGCCCCAGACGTACCGGCTGATCTGCTCCTTGGACAGCACGCGGTGGGCGTTGACGAGGAGGTGGCGCAGCAACCGGTACTCGGCGGGCGTGAGGTGGAGTGCCCGCGACCCGCGCCGGGCCTGGCAGCGGGCGTCGTCCAGGGCCAGTTCCTGGTAGCCCAGGGGGACCTCCCGGCGAGCGGGGCCCGCCGCGCGCAGCAACACCTGCATCCTGGCCAGGACTTCGGCCATGCGGAAGGGCTTGGTGACGTAGTCCCGCTCCCCCGGGCCGAGTTCGGGGAGGATCCGGTCCAGGGAGTCACAGGCGGTCAGCATGAGGACCGGTGGGCGATGGGCGATCCTCGGTCGGCCGCTCCCCTCCATCGCCTCGATGTCGGGTGACGTGATGTCGACGACCACCAGATCGAACCGCTGCGCGGCGAGCCGGCCCAGGGCCTCGGTGACGGTGGCGGTGACGCCGATCCGGTAGCCGGCGAGCTCCAGGGTGGTGGCGAGCAGATCGGCGACGTCCGGTTCACCGGCGACGACCAGGACGTGCTGACCGGCGCCGCGGGCGAGCTTCGCGGCCGGCGTTGCCTGCGGTAACTGGCGCATGGACTCACCCTACCGTTCTGCTTGCCTGACTCAAGTAATCTCTTCGATTGCTTGACTCAAGTAATTCATCATGCTTGCCTAACTCAAGCAACACCAGCGGAGCCGTCCTGAGCGGAGGCGGCACCTCCACCCACCCGTCCGATCGGCCGGGATCCAGGACAGGACACCCCGATGAAGACCTCAGTACGCGCCTCCCTCGCCGGGGCGCTCGCATGCGGCGTGCTCGGCACCGCGATCCTGGTCACCCGGCCCGGCCACGACCGGGACCCCGCCCCGCCGAAGGGCCCGTACGTGGCACTCGGCGACTCCTACACGGCCGGCCCCGAGATCCCGGACCGGTCCGGTACGCCCGCGGGCTGCGACCGCTCCGACCGCGACTACCCGGCGCTGGTCGCCCGCCGGCTCGGTCTGGACGCGGCCGACTTCCGCGACGTCAGCTGCAGCGGCGCCACCCTCGCCACGCTGACCTCACCGCAGCCGACCGACGACGGCACCAACCCGGCCCAGCTCTCGGCCCTGTCGCCACGCACCCGCCTGGTCACCCTCCAGATGGGCAACGACATCGGCTTCGCCTCGCTGGTCGAGCAGTGTGTGAAGTCCGGGGTCCTCTCCTACGCGGCGAGCAGCGTCGGATTCCACACCGGCGACGCGCCGTGCCGTGCGCGCTACGTCTCCGGGGGCACCGACGAGGTGCGGCGCAGGATCGAGGCGGCCGAGGAGCGGCTCGACCGTGCGTTGGGCGAGATCGGGCGCCGGGCGCCCGGGGCCGAGGTCCATGTCGTCGGCTACCCGGCGATCCTGCCGTCGAAGAACACCGACTGCGGCCGCGAGATGGGCCTCGCACCCGGTGACGTCGCCTACCTCGACCAGAAGGAACGGCAGCTCAACACGATGCTGCGGCGGCGCGCCGAGGACGCGGGCGTGCACTACGTCGACACGTACACCCCCTCGACGGGCCGCGACGCGTGCGCCGCCCGGGAGGTGCGCTGGGTCGAGCCGGTCGTCCCCCGCGCGCCCGCCGCCTCCGTCCATCCCAACGAACGCGGCGAGCAGGGCATGGCGAACGCCGTCCTGAAGGCCGTCGGCGCGCAGCAGTCCTAGGCCCTCCGAGCGCTCCGAGCCCTCCGAACACCCTGAAGCACCCGGCTCACCAGTGAAAGGCACTCCCCCATGACCACGATGAAGTCCGTTCAGACCGCCGGTGTGGGCAAGGTCGAGGTGGTGGACGTCGAGCGTCCCGCGCCCGGCCCCAAGGACGCGCTCGTCCGGATCCGCGCCTGCGGCATCTGCGGCACCGACGTCACGTTCCTGCACATGGGCGGCATGCCGGCCCGTGCCCACCTCGGCGGCGAGCTGGTGCCGGTGGCCCTGGGCCACGAGCCGGCCGGTGAGGTCGTCGAGGTCGGCGCCGAGGTGGTCGGCCTGAAGGCGGGCGACCGTGTGGTGGTCAACCCGCAGGACGCCCCCACCGGCATCATCGGCTGCGGCGGCAGATTCGGCGGGATGAGCGAGTACCTGCTGATCGAGAACGCCGAGGTCGGCAGGAGCGTCGCCGTCTTCCCCGGCACGGTGCCCTTCGACGTCGCCTCGCTCAACGAGCCGATGGCCGTGTCCCGGCACGCCGTCAACCGTTCCGAGGCGAAGCCGGGCGACAAGGTCGTCGTCTTCGGCGCCGGGCCGATCGGCCTGGGCGCCGCGATCTGGCTGAAGCTGCGCGGCGTGGAGCACGTGGTGGTGGCCGACGTCATCCCCGCACGGCTGGAGAAGGCGCTGGCCGTCGGGGCGGACGCGGTCATCAACTCCGCCGAGGAGGACGTGGCGGCGCGTCTGACCGAGTTGCACGGGCAGAGCGCCAACGCCCTCGGCCAGCCCCGGCCGGGCACCGACGTCTTCATCGACGCGGCCGGTGCCCCCGTGGTGTTCAACACCGTGGTGCAGTCGGCGAAATGGGGCGCCAAGCTGGTCATGGTGGCGGTGCAGAAGAAGGGCTCCGACATCGACCTCGGCGGCATGCTGCGCAGCGAGCTGACCCTCGTCGCCTCGCAGGGCTACCCGACCGAGATCTTCGAGGTGACGCCGCAACTCGTGGAGCACCAGGAACGGTTCGCCAGGCTGATCAGCCACCGTGTGCCGTTCTCCGAGGTGGACCGGGCCTTCGAGCTCACCCTGACCCCGGGTGCGGCGGAGAAGGTCGTCGTCACCCTCGACGACGAGGACTGAGTCGCGGTCGGCTCACCGGCTGTAGGGCGCCGGCCACAGGCCGGCGATGGCGTCGATCAGACCGGTGGCGGCGTCGTGCCAGGTGGCGCGGGGCGTGGGCATGCCCTCGGCGAGGGCGCGCTCGCGCTCGGCGGTGGTGTGCAGGATCAGATGGCGCGCCATGTCGCCGCGCTCGGCGCGGACCTCGGGGGGCAGGTCGCTGAGGCAGCGGGCGAGGCCGTCGACCACCAGCCGCATCGACGGTGAGGTGAGGGACTCCTCGACCATGATCGGGTACAGGGCGGGGTCGGTCATCACCTGGGCGCAGAAGCGGGCGTACCAGGTGGGCGATCCCAGCGCCGCCAGATGCTCGGTGACCGGGCGCACCAGGCACGACACCCAGTCGTGCAGGTCCGCGGAACCGTCGAGGCCGGCCACCAGCCGGGCGCGGCCCTCCTCGATGCGTGCGGCGTGTTTGCGCACGATGGCGCGGACCAGGTCGGTCTTGGTGCCGAAGTGGTAGCCGACGGCGGCGTTGTTGCCCTGCCCGGCCGCCTCGCTGACCTGGCGGTTGGACACCGCGTACACCCCGCGCTCGGCGAACAGCCGCTCGGCCGCGGTCAGGATCAGCTCCCGGGTCGCCCCGGCCTGCTCCGCCCGTACCGCCCTGCCCGTCATGATCACCACCGTACCGGGACTGCGCGCCACCCCTGGGCGGCCAGTCCCTCGAAACCGTCCGGGGCCACCGCCGACACCGCGGTTTCCGGGACGGAAGCCTACGCAACGGCCGCGGCGGGCCTCCGTCGGCCTGCTCCCCACGAACCCCCTGTACAGACCGTGTCGAGAGGAACGACGTCATCATGCGATCGAGTCTGCGGCAGGCGGCCCGGGCCTCGGGCCGGCTCGTCGCCTCCGCGGCCTTGGCCTTCGGGTCGTACCTCTTCATCACGGTGCTGCTGATCACCGCCACCGGCACGGCCGCGGTGGTCGGCTGCTGGCTGCTGCCCGAGACCGTGCTGCTGGTACGGCGGATCGCCGGGGCGAAGCGGAGGCTGACGGCTGCGTGGACGGGCCGGGAGATTCCCGAGGCGTACCAGCCGATCACCGGCACCCTGCGCGAGCGGCTGACCACGTCGGTCCGCGATCCCGGCACGCTCACCGACTTCCGGTGGCTGCTCGCCTACTACGCCTACGGCTGGCTGCCGGTGCTGTTGGTGCCGTTGTGGCCGCTCGCCCTGGTCGTGGACGGGGTGTGGTGCGGGCTGCTGCGGCGCGAGGCGGTGGTCCTGCCGCTGATCGTGCGGCTCGCCGACCTGGAGGCGTCCTGGTCGGCCGCGCTGCTCAGGCCGTCCCCGAAGGCGCTGCTGGCCGCCCGGGTGGAGCGGCTCACCACGACCCGGGCGGACGCGGTCGCCGCGCACGGCGCCGAACTGCGCCGCATCGAACGCGACCTGCACGACGGCGCCCAGGCCCACCTGGTCGCGCTGTCCATGCGGATAGGTCTGGCGCAACGGGCGTACGAGCGTGATCCGGACGCCGCCCGCAAGCTGCTGACGGACGCCCAGGACCAGGCCGAGGAGGCCCTCACCGGGCTGCGGCACGTGGTGCGCGGCATCCACCCGCCGATCCTCACCGACCGCGGACTCGTCGGGGCCGTGCGGGCGCTCGCCGCGAGCTGGGGGTCCCCCCGCTCGAGCGAAGCCGAGAGTGGGGGAGGGCTCGAGGTCACGGTGGACGTCGACGGCCCGGCCGACGACGGTCCGCGCGCCCCGGCCGCGGTGGAGGCGGCCGCGTACTTCGTCGTCGCCGAGTCGCTGACCAACGCCGCCAAGCACAGCGGCTCCGAGCGGGCCGACGTCCGGCTCGCCCGTACCGACAGGGGGTTGAGCGTGCGGGTGCGGGACGAGGGGCGGGGCGGCGCCGACGAGGCCGGCGGCTCCGGACTGCTCGGGATACGGCGCCGGGTCGCGGCACTCGACGGCACGGTCCACGTCTGCAGCCCGACCGGCGGCCCGACGGTCGTCACGGTGGAACTGCCGTGCGTGTGGTGAGCGCCCGCGCCTGGAGGACGAAGCACGCGGCCGCCGCCACGCCGGGTGATCGCCGAACTGGTCCTCCGGTATGACCGGGCCGGGGCTTCTACTGCAGGGCGCGTACGCGTGAATGTCGGCAGCCGCACGACGACGTGCGGGCCCTGGGCGGGAACTCTGGTCGGGGCATCCGGCCGGCTCACGATCACCGTCACCGACGACGGCACGACCACCGCCTGCGGGACTCCCGCGCCGGGCCACCGCTATGGTGCGATCGGCCCGCGCGAGTGGGCGTACTCCGTCGACGGTCGCCCTTCAGGCCGGTCTCCGTCCCGGGGCGGCTCGGAGGTCACCACCCGGCTCCCCCTCACCCCGACAGCACGGCACCGAGAACGGACCCCATGACCATCCGCGTACTGCTCGCCGACGACCAGGCCCTGCTGCGGGCCACCTTCCGGATCCTGATCGACTCCTGCGACGACATGGAGGTGGTCGGCGAGGCCGCCGACGGCACCGAGGCCATCGATCTCGTGCGCGCCCACAGACCCGACGTCGTCCTGATGGACATCCGCATGCCCGGCACCGACGGCCTGGCCGCCACGACCGCGATCTGCGCCGAGCCGGAGCTGTCCGAGACCCGCGTGCTGATCCTCACCACGTTCGAGATCGACGAATACGTGGCGCAGGCGCTGCGGGCCGGGGCGAGCGGCTTCCTCGGCAAGGACGTCACCGCCGACGTGCTCCTCGACGGCATCCGTACCGTGGCCGCCGGCGAGTCCCTGCTCTCGCCGCTCGCCACCCGCGCGCTCATCACCCGGTTCCTGGCCTCCCCCACGCCGGGCCCCCCTCTCGCGGCGGCCGAGGACCTCTCCGGGCTCACCGCCCGTGAACGCGAGGTGATGGCCTGGGTGGCGGAGGGGCACTCCAACGAGGAGATCGCGCAGACGCTGTTCCTCAGCCCGCTGACAGTGCGCACCCACGTCCACCGCGCCATGACGAAGCTGCGGGCGCGGGACCGGGCGCAACTGGTCGTCATCGCCTACCAGTCGGGCCTCGTGCAGCCACCGCCGCCCGCGGGCCCCTGACGCCGTTCAGGGGAAACCGCCCCACGCGGCGCGTAGCGGCGACCGGGGGCGTCGACATCTTCACCCGTGACGTCACCCGTGCCCCTGCCCCTGATCGCGCCCATGCTCGCCACTCCCGGCACCCTGCCGCCCGCCGCGCAGGACGCGCGCTGGGCCTACGAGACCAAGCAGGACGGCCAGCGCGTGGTGGTCTATCTCGCCGGGGACGCAAGCGTCGTGCTGCGCGCCCGCTCCGGGGAGGACATCACCGGCGCCTACCCCGAACTCGCGGCACTGGGCGGCGCCCTCGGCACGACGCCCGCCGTCCTGGACGGTGAGATCCTCGCTCTCGACGAAGAGGGCCGCGCCAACTTCCAGTTGCTCCAGTCCCGGATGGGCCTGGCCCATGCCCCCGGCCGCGCCGCCCGCCAGGCCGCGAAGGTCCCGGTCCACCTCGTGCTGTTCGACGTGATGCACCTGGGGCGGGACTCCCTGCTCCCGCAGCCCTACGCGCGGCGGCGGGCCCGGCTGGAGGAGCTCGGCCTGGCGGGAGCGTTCTGGTCGACGCCGGCGGCGATCGTCGGCCACGGCCGGCAGGCCCTGGCGGCCACCGTCGAGCACGGTCTGGAGGGCCTGGTGTGCAAGCGGCTCGACTCGGTGTACGAACCGGGGGTGCGCTCCCGCGCCTGGCTGAAGATCCGCAACATGCGCAGCGAGGACGTGATCGTCGGCGGTTGGCTGCCCGGCAGGGGACGCCTGTCGGGTCTGCCCGGCGCCGTGCTGGTCGGCCAGCGGGCGGCGGGGCGCCTGCGGTACGTGGGCGGGGTGGGCACCGGCTGGAGCGGGGCCGAACGCGCCCTGCTCGCCGAGCTGCTGGCGGCCGCCGCGAGTGACGTGTGCCCCTTCGACCCGGTGCCGCGGGTGCCGGGCGCGCGCTGGGTGGTGCCCCGGCTGGTCGGCGAGGTCCGCTACAGCACCCGTACCCGGGCCGGGATGCTGCGGCAGCCGTCGTGGCTGCGGCTGCGCCCGGACCTCACGCCGGAGGAGGCGGCGGCCGACATTCCGGATGATGCCGTCTGAAACGACGTCATGATCCAAGTATTGGCCCGCGCTTCACTGTGGATACGTCTGCGACCTCTTGGCGCGGAAGGGGAAAGCGGGGAAGCTGAACCTCCTTTCCCCCCACAGCCGTTGGGCTGCGCCCGGACCAGGAGGAGGACGCAGTGTCGTCACCGACCTTCAAGGCACACCGCAGGAGATGGTTCACCGGACTGGCCGGTGCCGCCGCCCTCGTCGTCGCCTTCCCCACCGCCGCCTTCGCCGCCCCGCCCCAGGCGCTGCCCGGCAACGCCGAGAGCCTGGAGAAGACGTACCAGCCCGCCTACGACTACGACACGGACGGCTGCTACCCGACTCCCGCGATAGGCCCCGACGGAACCATCAACGGCGGTCTCAAGCCGACCGGTTCGCTCAGTGGCGACTGCCGTGACGCCTCGGACCTCGACAACACCAACGGCTACTCGCGCTACAAGTGCAACAACGGCTGGTGCGCCTACATGTACGGCCTGTACTTCGAGAAGGACCAGGCCGTCGCGAACAGCAGCATCGGCGGGCACCGCAACGACTGGGAGCACGTCGTGGTGTGGGTGCAGGACAACCAGGTCAAGTACGTGTCGACGTCCAACCACGGTTCGTTCACCATCAGCGCGGCCTCCGCGGTCCGCTTCGACGGCACGCACCCGAAGATCGTGTACCACAAGGACGGCATCAGCACGCACTGCTTCCGGCTGGCGGGCTCGAACGACGAGCCGCCGGAGAACCACAAGGGCACCTGGCAGTACCCGTCGCTGGTCGGCTGGAACGGCTACCCGGCCGGACTGCGCGACAAGTTGAGCGCCTACGACTTCGGCAGCGCCAACTTCGGCCTCAAGGACGCCAACTTCGCCGCGCACCTGACCTCGGCGAAGCCGTCCGGCATCGCGTTCGACCCCAACGCCTGAGCCCGGCCCGGGATCGGGCCGGGGACGTACGACACGAGGCGCCCTCGAGTTACGTCTCCCGCCCGATCCCGGTCGCCCGCGGCGCGGCATAGCGTCCCGCTCATGGAGATCAGCGATACGAGCGGACACCTCGACGAGGCCCTGGAACGGCTGCACAGCGCGGGACCCGAGCGCGTCGGCCATTTCACCAACCACGCCCCCATGGTGGTCGAGGCGCTCGCCGCCCACGGCCACGCCGACGCCGTACACCGCTGGCTGGACCTGTACCAGGGCAAGCTGGAGGACTTCCCGCCCCGCGTCGCCCTCGTCACCGACGACAACTGGCACGAGGCGCTGGGCGATCCCCGCCGGGCCGCCGACTGGATCGACCACTTCTGCCGAACCCTGGCGGACCACCCGTGGCGCGACGTCCTCGCCGAGTGGTGGCCCCGCCTGCTGCCCGGCCTCTACGGCGGCTCCACCCACCCCGTCATCCGGGTCGGCCACGCCGTACGCGCCCTCGAAGCGGGCGAGAGCGCGCCCCGCCGCACCGAACTCGCCCACGGCCTGGGCTACTGGGCGGCCCGGCACCACACCGTCTCCGGCATCACCGCGCTGCCCGGCGCGCCGACGGCCGCGGCCTCCCTCGACGCCGTGCCCGCCGTGCACACGCCGAGCGAGGAATTCCCCGACCGGCTGGCGGTGGTACGCGCGCTGCCCGTCTGGGCGGACGACGTGACCGACCCCGACACCGCGCGGGAACGGCTCACCGAACTCGTCCGCGCCGCCACGCACCGGTACGCCACCCACGGACACGGCGAGGAGACGATGCTCGTGCACGCTGCGACGGCCCCCAACGCCGTGCTGCGCACGCTCGGTGCCCTCCCCCGCGACCTGTGGGCGCCGAGCCTGCACGCGGCGTGGACGGCGTCCGCGGCGGTCACCGCGATGTACGCCCCCGCCGAGCCGGTCCCCTACGCGCCGCCCGCGCTGCGCACCCCCGAGGAGGTCCTCGAACGCGCCCTCGCCCACGGCGACGAGCACGTCCTCAAGCTCACCGACACCGCCCTGGACGTCGGTGACGAACCGGCCCTCGCGGCCGCCCTGCGCGCGGTCGAACTCAGCGTGCCGCTGTCCTGAGGCGGCGGGGGCCCGCCATGGACGGACCCGAGGCACGCACCCCATGATGTCCGGATGGATCATCACGAGGAACTCCCGTCCGCGGTGGCGGCCGAGGCGCTGCTCACCCTCACCGAGGAGCATCACGCCCGCGCTGCACGGCCGTTGGGCACCCGCGAGGCCGCCGGGCACCTGGTGAAGGTGTATGCGATCGAGGCACCGGGCCGCACGGTGACCGACGGGGACGCGGAGGCCGCGCTGCGGGTCGCCGACGCCCACCTGGGACTGGGGCGGCTGCACGGCTCGCTCGGACTCGCCGTGCTGGTCGTGCACGCGGGCGGCGACGGCGACTACGTGCTGGTCCACACCTGGATCGAGGGCTACATGTCGGACCTCGCGGTCTTCGTCGGTCCCGCAGGACAGCCCGACCTGCTGCGGCCGGGCCGCGCGGGCCTCGCTCCCTGCGTCTGGGAGGCGGCCGTCCTGGCCCACGAGCGCGATGCGTTCTCCCGCAACGTCCTCGACGGCACCGGGCCGTTGGCGGCGCGCCTCACCGCCTGGGGCGCGGACACCGTCGAGGGAACCGTGCGGTGACCGGCGTCCCCGTGGTGCGCCGTGCCGAGCCCGCCGATCTGCCCCGGGTGGCCGAACTGGCCGCCCAGCACGCGGAGTACGAGCGCGCCGCGCCGCCCCCCGCCGGCCTCGACGCCCGCCTGGCCGCCCTGCTGTTCGACACCCCGGCATCGCGGTTCAGCTGCCTGGTGGCCCAGCTGCCCGAGGGCGAGGTCGTCGGCTACGCGACGTGCGAGCCCGCGGTGTCCACCTGGGAGGGCCGCGGGTACCTCCACATGGACTGCCTGTTCCTGGCGCCCGGACACCGCGGGCTCGGCCTGGGTGCCCTGCTCGTCGACGCGGTCATCGCCGAGGCCCGCCGCCTCGGCCTCACCGAGGTCCAGTGGCAGACCCCCGTCTGGAACGAACGCGCGGCGCGCTTCTACGACCGTCTCGGCGCCCGCGGCACGGTGCAGGAGAAGCTGCGGTACAGCCTGCCCGTGACCCCCTGACAGTGGCGGAGTGCGGCACGCGCACCCGGCCCGAGGGTCTATCGTGTCCCGCATGTCCGTCCCGGAACTGATCCGTATCGTGTCCCGCGACTCCCCGATGGCTCTCGCCCAAGTGGAGCGTGTCCGCGCCGAGTTGACCGCCCTGTACCCCGGCATCCGCACCGAGGTCGTACCGGTGAAGACCACCGGCGACAAGTGGATGGGGGACCTGTCGAAGGTCGAGGGCAAGGGTGCCTTCACCAAGGAGGTCGACGCGGCGCTGCTGGCCGGGGAGGCCGATCTGGCGGTGCACTGCGTCAAGGACGTGCCGGCCGACCGGCCGCTGCCCGCGGGCACGGTGTTCGCCGCCTTCCTGAAGCGGGACGACATCCGGGACGCGCTCATCCATCCGGGCGGGCTCACACTCGACGAACTCCCGGCGGGGACGCGGATCGGCACCTCGTCGGTGCGTCGGAGGGCTCAACTGGCCGCCACCCACCCGGAGCTGGAGTGCGTGCCGTTCCGCGGCAACGCCAACCGGCGGCTGGAGAAGCTGGCGGCCGGCGAGGCGGACGCGCTGCTCCTCGCGGTCTCCGGCCTGGAGCGCATCGACCGGTGTGACGTGATCAGCGAGGTGCTGTCCCCGGAGACGATGATGCCGCCGATCGGCGCGGGCATCCTCGCCCTGCAGTGCCGTGAGGACGACACCGAGGTCATCGACGCGGTCAGCGGGCTCGGCGATCCCGCCACCCACCGGGAGGCGACCGCGGAGCGCATGTTCCTGCACGTCCTGCAGGGGCACTGCAACAGCCCGATCGCCGGGTTCGCGCAGGTCGACCGCAGTGGGGAGCTCTCGCTGCGGGCGTGCGTGTTCACACCGGACGGCAAGACGCGGCTGAACGCCCACGAGTGGGCGGGCCCGCTCGACCCGGCCACCCTCGGCACGTCGGTCGCCGTGGCCCTGCTGCGGCAGGGCGCGCGGGAGATCATCGACGGCATCCCGCACTGACCGCTGACCGCTGCGAGGCGGGCCCGTGTCGGGCGGTGCCCGGGCGGGCCGGCGTCAGGCCGTGCCCTCCTCCGCCTGGTCGCGCAGGAAGTTGCTCACCTGGCGGGCCAGGCTCTCGCGCCCCGTTTGGGCGGGGGTGCCGGCGGACCCCTCGTTCAGGCCGATGCCGCCGGTCCACAGCCGGCGGTCGGTCCACTCCTCCTCGACCCGCAGCTGGACCTGGACGTCCACCTGGCTCAGCGCCGCCTCCGGGCCGGCCGCGTACAGCACGGCGGTGGCCCGGCGCAGCGGGTAGACGTCGAAGCCCTCGATGAACTGCGAGTTGCGCCAGTCGAGGAAGGCGCTCTCGCCGTCGGGGCCGATGCGCACGTCGATCTGGCCGTCCTCGAGGTGGATGCCGTAGTGGCGGCTGCCGCGGTTCTCGACGGTCACGCGCAGACGGAAGTACGTCATGCCCTCGGCCGCGTCGTCCCGTCCGCGGGGCGGCTCGGCCGGCTCCAGGCGGTGGACGCGGACCCGCAGACCGGCATGCTCGTCGTACTCGTGCCAGTCCCCGACCACGTTCGGCTCGTACACAGTCCACCTCTCGACTCTTCGGGCTGCTTCCTATCCGTGCGCTCAGCGCACTGTCAAATGAGCAGAATGCGCTGTGGCCAGGGACTTCACCCCTTTTGATCGGTGATCAAGCCGTGCGCAGGAACAATCCCGTTCCGGGTCGCGCAACCGCTTTTCCGAGCGTGCCGCACATCACGTTCCCGGCCAAGATCAGCGGGCGAGCCGGCCCAGGAGCGAGGACGCGGCGGCGATGCCGAGCGCGGCGGCCACACCGAGCACCGCGAAGTCGGCCGGAAGATCGGCGGGCGTGCCGAGGAGGAGCCCGCGCAGGGCGTCCACCTGATGGCTGAGCGGGTTGACCTTGCTGATCGTCTGGAGCCAGCCCGGCATGATGGACACCGGGTAGAGGGCGTTGGAGCCGAAGAACAGCGGCATCGTGATCGCCTGCCCGATGCCCATCAGGCGGTCGCGGCTGAGCACGATGCCCGCGATGGTCATCGACAGGCAGGAGAAGAAGGCCGAGCCGAGGACGACGACCGCGGCGACACCGAGCAGCTTGAGCGGGTTCCAGGTGAGCGCGACCCCGAGCAGTGCGGCGATCACGATCACGACGACCGCCTGGACCAGCGACTTCACTCCCGCCGCGAACGCCTTTCCGGTGATCAGCGCCGAGCGCGGGGTCGGAGTGACGAGAAGCTTGTTGAGCACGCCGGCGTCGCGCTCCCAGATGATCTGGATGCCGTAGAAGATGGCGATGAACATCGCGGACTGGGCGATGATGCCGGGCGCCAGGTAGTCGATGTAGGGGATTCCGTCGGTGGGGATCGCCCTGATCCGGGTGAAGGTCTGACCGAAGATCAGCAGCCACAGGGCGGGCTGGACGGCCCGGGTGTAGAGCTCGGTGCGGTCGTGGCGCAGTTTCTGGAGTTCTACGGCGCACATCGCCGCCACCCGGGCGGGCAGCAGCCGCCAGCCCGCGCGGGGCTCCGGCGGCCGGACGAGGAGGCCGATGCCCTCCCGGCGGGCGCGGTCAGCCGACGCGGTGCGCGGTGCGGCGGGTGCTTCGGACATCGCGGAAGTCTCCTGACTCGTCGTCGAGGCCGCTGCCGGCGACGTCCCGGAAGACGTCCTCCAGCGTGGGGAGCGGGCCGGTGCCCGCCGTGCCCTCGGCCTGCCTGCGTTCGCCGAGTCCCCGCCTCAGCTCGGCGGGGGTGCCGAGGGCCCGGATGCGGCCGCGGTGCATCAGGCCGACCCGGTCGCAGTACTGGTCGGCCTCGTCCATGTGGTGCGTGGTCACCAGGACGGTCATGCCGGTGGCCGCGCGCACGGCCTCGATGTGCTCCCAGACGCTCGTCCGGGCGATCGGGTCGAGGCCGATCGTGGGTTCGTCGAGGATGAGCAGGCGGGGCGCGCTGACCAGCGCCTGGGCGAGTTCGAGGCGGCGGACCATGCCGCCGGAGTAGGTGCCGGCGAGCCGGTCGGCGGCGTCGGCGAGGTCGACGGCGGCCAGGGCCTGGCCGACACGTTCGGCGCGTTCGCGTCGGGGCACGTCGAAGACGCGGGCGAACAGGTCGACGTTCTCCCGGCCGGTGAGGCCCGCGTCGGCGGACAGCTGCTGCGGGACGTAGCCCAGCAGGCGCCGTACCGCCATGCGGTCGCGGGCCGCGTCGTGGCCGAAGACGCCGATCATGCCGGACGGGACCGGCAGGAGGGTGGTGATGCAGCGGATCGCCGTGGTCTTCCCGGCGCCGTTGGGGCCGAGCAGCCCGAAGACCTCGCCCTCCCGCACGGTCAGGTCGAGCCCG
Organism: Streptomyces sp. NPDC002888; assembly: GCF_042888465.1. NCBI lineage: Bacteria > Bacillati > Actinomycetota > Actinomycetes > Kitasatosporales > Streptomycetaceae > Streptomyces > Streptomyces sp. NPDC002888. The sequence continues at coordinate 52,046 of NZ_JBIAPU010000047.1, forward strand.
TCGACCGCTCTCGTCCCTCCGAAGGAGTAGGCCAGCCGGGTACAGGTGACCGCCTCGGCGGCGGCGTCGCTCGTCATGACTCCTCGGCCTCCTCGTGCAGGGTGACGGCGAGCTTGCGCAGGGCCGGGAGGGCCGCGCGCAGGGCCTCGCGGTCCGCCTCGTCGAGGCGGGCCAGATGGCGGCCGACGAGGGCGGCGCGGCGCTGCTGCCAGGCGCGCAGCCGGGTCTCGGCGGCCTCGGTGAGCAGCAGGCGGGCGGCGCGCCGGTCGGCGGGGTCCGTCTCGCGGAGCAGGTACCCCTCCTTGGCCAGCTGGTTGACCAGCGTCGACACGGAGTTGCCCGCCAGGTGGAGCTCCTTGGCGGCCTCCGAGACGCCGATGCCGGGCCGGGTCTCGACCAGGCGCAGCAGCTCCACCTCGGCGCCGCGCAGCCGCGGCACGGTGAGCCCGGCGCGCAGCCGGCGCCGGATCAGCCGCTGGACGCCGACGAGGGTGTCGGCCAACTCCTGCGGGAAGGTCTGCTGTTCCATGCCCTCGACGTTATCTCTGTAGCAGAGGTAATAAACCCAAGCGGTGGTCAAGGGATGGGCCTATTGGTCAATTCATCCCGATTTGTTTTGGAATTCCCCTCTCTGGGCAAGGGCACTTCAAGTGCTTCGGACAGGAGGCACATCCGTGGGAACCGGCCCGACCGGTCTTTGGCGGCGCACTTCGCCCGGCCCGGCACGCGCCCCTTCCCACGGTGTCCGTCCACCGGCACCTGCTTCAGGGAGGCGCGCCGATGCGTACCGCCGGCAGCACACGACAGCACCCCCACGACGACGCCCCGGACACGGCCGCCGCCTTCGTCCGGCTCGTGGGGCTGCCCGAGGGCCCGGAGCACATGGCGCTGCGGGACGAGCTGGTCCAGGTCTGGCTTCCGATGGCCGAGCGGATCGCCGTCCGTTTCCGGGGCCGCGGCGAGAGCCTGGAGGACCTGTACCAGGTGGCGGCCCTCGGCCTCGTCAAGGCCGTCGACCACTACGACCCGGACCGCGGCCGCGCCTTCGAGGCGTACGCGGTGCCGACGATCACCGGCGAGATCAAGCGGCACTTCCGTGACCACATGTGGACCCTGCACGTGCCCCGTCGTGTCCAGGACCTGCGCAACCGCGTCCGGCACGCGTCCAAGGACCTGGCGCAGACGATCCCGGGGCGCGCGCCGACGGTCGCCGAGATCGCCGAGCACGCGCAGCTGACCGAGGCCGAGGTGCGCATCGGGATGGAGGCCCTGGAGTGCTTCACCGCGCTGTCGCTGGAGGCCGAGATGCCCGGCACCGACGGCTACGCCCTCCAGGACGCGATCGGCGCCCTGGACCCGGGGTTCGACGCGGTCGTCGACCGTGAGGCCCTGAAGCCCTGTCTGGAGGCCCTGCCCGAACGCGAACGGACCATCCTCTACCTGCGCTTCTTCCAGGGCATGACGCAAAGCCGCATCGCCCAGCAGCTCGGCATCTCCCAGATGCACGTCTCACGGCTGCTCAGCGGCTGCTTCGCCCGGCTGCGCAAGGAGGTGCTCGCCGACACGGGCTGCACGCGCTGAGGCGCGAGACGGGCGGCACACGCTGAGGCGCGGGGCGTCTCACTCCAGCGGGGGTGCCCCCGGAACCTGGGTGGGACCGTGACGGTCGAGGGCGTCCTCGAGTTCCGCCCGGATTTCCGGGGGCATTTCGCCGCTGCGGCCCCAGATGAGAATGAGTTCCGCGACATTGCGGAGTTTGATGTTCGTGTGCTGGGACACTTCCCTGAGCACCACCCAGCCGTCGTCCGGTGTGACGCGCCCCAGGGCCACGATCATTCCGATGGCCTGGTCCACGACGGCGTGCGAGACCATCGCCTCCTTGAGCTGCTCGACCTCTTCCTGGAGGTGGAAGATCAGGCCCGTTTCGTCGTCGGGCTGCGGGGGTACTCGTGCCAGCCCTCCATCGTGCCACCGGGCTCCTCGGCAGGCGCCCCGAGCGGATCCGGCCGGACACTGGAGGAAGACCGGGGTGCCGAACGACGAGAGCAGGACGCGAGTGCCATGAACCACGACACGAAACCCTCCCCCGGCACGGCCGAGGTCGTCTCCACGCACTCCGTCTTCGGCGCGCCCTGCTGGGTGAGCCTCACCAGCCGCGACCTGGACGCCACACAGGACTTCTACTCGGCCGTGCTCGGCTGGAAATGGCGCAGGAACCGGCTCGGCGACCGCTTCCGGATCGCGCTGGCGGACGATGTGCCGGTCGCCGGGATCGCCGCGGTCGCCTCCATGTGGCACATGGCCGTGGCGTGGACGCCGTATTTCGCCGTACCGGACGCCGACGAGGCCGTGGCCCGGGCGCGGGAACGCGGCGGGACGGCGGCCGTGGGGCCGCTGTCCTTCCCACCCGGGCGGGCCGCGCTGCTCGCCGACCGGGACGGCGCGACCTTCGGGATCTGGGAGGGGGAGCTCATGGGCGCCTGGGAGACCTGGCGCCGGGCGGCCCCCACCTTCATCCGGCTCCACACCCGGGACGCCTTCGATGCGGCGATCTTCTACGGCGAGATCCTCGAGTGGGCCTCGGACCGCGCCGGCTGCTGCGAGGTCCGCTACGAGGGCGACGAGGTCGTCCTGCGCAGTCAGGGTGACGTCGTGGCCCGCATCCAGTCGGGGGCGCTGGGGTCGGCGCCGGATCCCACCATCCGACCGCACTGGCAGGTCCACTTCGCCGTCTCGGACGTGACGACCTGCGCCCGCACCGCCGAGCAGCAAGGCGGCAGCGTCCTGCGCATGACCGCCGACGAAGCCGTCCTGCGCGACCAGGACGGCGCCCAGTTCACGGTGACGTCCCGCCGCGTGCGCTCATGAGTCAGGGATCATCACCCCCGGGGTCCGCGGGCCCCGGGGTGATCCGTGCTCGGGGGCTCACTCCCCCCGCAAGGACGGCCTGGACAGCAGAACGAGGCTGCGGGGTTCGACGGTGAGGGCGGTGGACGCCTTGTGTTCCGCCTCCTCGGGGGTGCCCTGGGGCTCGGCGGTGTCGATGAGGGTCGACCAGCGTTCGCCGTAGGCGGCGTCCGGCAGCCGGAAGCCGACCGGTTCCCAGGAGCTGTTGAGGAGCAGGAGGAACGAGTCGTCGATCACGGGGCGCCCGTGGGGGTCGGGCTCGGCGATCGCGTCACCGTTGAGGAACACGCCGACGCAGTGGGCGTCGGAGCGCTGCCAGTCCCGGTCGGTCATCTCCCGCGCGTCCGGCCGCAGCCACAATAGGTCGGGCAGCGGCTGGCCGGCGTGCGTCACCGTCTCGCCGAGGAAGAAGCGGCGTCGGCGCAGGACGGGGTGGGCGGCCCGCAGCGCGATGACGGAGCGCGCGAAACCGGCCAGGTCGCGCTGCTCCCCCGTCAGCCGCCAGTCGATCCAGGACACCTGGTTGTCCTGGCAGTAGGCGTTGTTGTTGCCGCCCTGGGTGCGGCCCAGTTCGTCGCCGTGGCTCAGCATCGGAATGCCCTGCGACAGCAGCAGCGTGGCCAGGAAGTTGCGCTGCTGCCGGGCCCGCAGCTCCAGCACCGCCGGATCGTCGGTGTCGCCCTCCGCCCCGCAGTTCCAGGAGCGGTTGACGCTCTCGCCGTCCCTGTTGCCCTCGCCGTTGTCCTCGTTGTGCTTGTCGTTGTACGAGACCAGGTCGCGCAGGGTGAACCCGTCGTGCGCGGTCACGAAGTTGACGCTGGCGCGGGGGCGCCGCCTGCTGTGGGCGTACAGGTCGGACGAGCCGGTCAGCCGGGAGGCGAGCTCGCCCAGAGTGTGCGGCTCCGCCCGCCAGAAGTCCCGTACGGCGTCGCGGTACTTGCCGTTCCACTCCGACCACAGCGGCGGGAAGTTGCCCACCTGGTAGCCGCCCTCGCCGACGTCCCACGGCTCGGCGATGAGCTTGACGCGGCTGATCACCGGGTCCTGCTGGATCAGGTCGAAGAACGCCGACAGCCGGTCCACCTCGTGGAACTGCCGCGCCAGCGTGGCCGCGAGGTCGAAGCGGAACCCGTCGACGTGCATCTCGGTCACCCAGTACCGCAGCGAGTCCATGATCAGCTGGAGCACGTAGGGGTGGCGCATCAGCAGGCTGTTGCCGGTGCCCGTGGTGTCGTAGTAGTGCGCCCAGTCGCCGTCGACCAGGCGGTAGTACGAGGCGTTGTCGATGCCCCGGAAGGACAGCGTGGGGCCCTTCTCGTTGCCCTCGGCGGTGTGGTTGTAGACCACGTCGAGGATCACCTCGAGCCCGGCCTCGTGCAGCGCCTTCACCATCGACTTGAACTCGGTGACCTGCTCGCCGCGGGTGCCGTGGGCGGCGTAGGCGTTGTGCGGGGCGAAGAAGCCGATGGTGTTGTAGCCCCAGTAGTTGGACAGGCCCCGGTCCTTCAGCACGCCGTCCTGCACGAACTGGTGCACCGGCATCAGCTCGACGGCGGTCACCCCGAGCGAGACGAGGTGCTCGACGACGGCCGGGTGGGCGAGGCCCGCGTAGGTACCGCGGAGTTCGTGCGGCACGTCGGGATGGGTGAGGGTGAGGCCCCGGACATGGGCCTCGTAGATCACCGTGTCGGCGTACGGCCGCCGGGGCGGCCGGTCGTGGCCCCAGTCGAAGGCGGTGTCGGTCACCACGCCGAGCAGGGTGTGTCCGGCGCTGTCGGCGAGATCGGGGCCGCCGGGTGAACGCTCGTAGAGCGAGCGGTGGTTGTCGGTCTGCCCGTCCACCGCCCGGGCGTACGGGTCCAGGAGCAGCTTGGCGGGGTTGCAGCGGTGTCCGGCGGACGGGTCCCACGGGCCGTGCACCCGGTAGCCGTAACGCTGCCCCGGGCCGACACCCGGCAGATAGCCGTGCCAGACGAAGCCGTCGGCCTCGGTCAGCGGGACGCGGTGCTCAGTGCCGTCGTCGTCGACGAGGACCAGCTGGACGCGCTCGGCGACCTCGCTGAACAGCGCGAAGTTGGTGCCCTCGCCGTCGTGGTCGGCGCCCAGGGGGTAGGGGTGCCCGCCCCAGGCCGGCACCCCTCCTCGGTGGCTCGGCTTCGGGGTCACCGGGCGGCCTCCAGAACGCCGTCCGCCATGGAGGCCAGCGCGGCCACCGCCATCTCACGGGGAACGTCGAGACCCTCGCGCAGATCCGGCGAGGGCGCAGTCGGCACCAGCGGGACGCGTTCGCCGGCGCGGGCGCGCTGCGAGAACCAGATGACCTTGCTGCCGGTGTCCGTGGCGCAGCACCCCCAGCCGTCGCTCATCGCGGCGATGTGTTCCAGGCAGCCGCGCAGGTCCTCGTCCGGGCGCAGGTCACGGTTGTCCTCTCCCACGGCGGTGATGAGGTGTTGACCGGTCCACCACATCTCGATCGAGGCGTTCTTGTCCGTAGCGTGCTCGTCGATGGCGGTCAGCAGCATTCCGGCGCCACGGCAGACGGGCTCGACGAGGTTCTCGAGGTCCCAGAGCCGGAGGTGGGCGGCCATGATGCGGCCGACCTGTCCGACGCGTTCGGGGCAGACTTCCACGTCGAGGTGGTAGTAGCAGGGCACTGCGGTCTTCATCGTCGTTTGCTCCTCACCGGCGAGGCCTGGGCTCCCTCTCGACCCCCGCGGGGCCGAGCCCCGAACACGGAGCGTGGGCACTGATCGCTTCTGAGTCAGCTCCACAGTGAGGCCCTTACGCCATCCGTGCAACACGAGCACCGACCGAGGTAGTTGAAGATCCAACAGGACGTTGTGTGGCTGCGTGTGCACCATGGGTGAAAGCCTCGATCGCCGAAGCGGACCGTGCCTCTGGCGCGCACGGCCACCGGCCCGACCGTCGGGCATGTGCCCATCGAGAGCCCGGGAAGGTGAAGGGCGCCATGCTGCTACCCGCCAAGGCCGAAGTCGCCCGCCATCTGCGGCGGTACCGGGCGTGGGAACGCGTGATGCTCGCGTCCCCCGCGGACCGCACGGTGCGGACCACCTTCGAGGACTCCGGTTACACCCTCTGTGTCCTGATGGGAAAGCGCTGTGCGCGGGAGGCCGCCGACGCCGCCGAACGCTACCTCCGTGACCAGGGCGAGCGGCCGCACGCCACCGCCGTCGGCAGGCGGGGCCCGCCTGCCGAGCGACATTCCCCGGCGGGGCGTTAGCCCCTTTCCGGCGCAGTATCCCAGCCGGGCCGACAGGCCCGGCTTTGGTACGGCGGAGCTTTTGCACGGGAGTACGGCGGAGCTTTTGGTACGGCGGAGCTTTTGGTACGGCGGAGGTGACACTCATGAATTCAAACCCGGCCATCGGCCGAATCCCGGTACGCGACGTGCGCCCGGCGGTGGACAACGGACGACGGCCCGCAAAGGCGGTCACGGGGGAGACGTTCCAGGTCACCGCCACCGTCTTCCGCGAGGGCCACGACGCGGTCGGCGCCGACGTGGTCCTGACGGACCCGGACGGCCGCCCCGGTCCCTGGACTCCCCTGCGTGAACTGGCGCCCGGCACCGACCGCTGGGGTGCCGACGTCACCCCGGACGCCGTCGGCCGCTGGACGTACCACGTGGAGGCCTGGAGCGACCCGCTCACCACCTGGCGCAGCCACGCCCGGATCAAGGTCCCGGCGGGCATCGACACCGGCCTGGTCCTGGAGGAGGGCGGCGAGCTGTACGAGCGTGCCGCGGCCGAGGTGCCGAAGGGTGAGGACCGGGACGCCGTGCTGGCCGCGGTGGCGGTGTTGCGCGACGACTCGCTGCCGGTCGCCACCCGTTTGGCGGCGGCGCTGACACCGAAGGTGGAACGGGTGCTGGCCCGTTACCCCTTGCGGGAGTTGGTGACCTCCTCGGACCCCCTGCCGTTGCAGGTCGAGCGGGAGCGGGCCCTGTACGGCGCCTGGTACGAGTTCT
>NZ_JBIAPU010000048.1:0-53963 GCF_042888465.1 Streptomyces sp. NPDC002888
CCGCGTCGGGGGTGCCCCCGAGCCGGCCCTTCCCCCCCCTGTCCCGCCGGGGGGGGGGGGGCGCCCGGCGCGGGGGGGGGGGGGGCGCGCGGGCGCCCCCCCCCCCCCCCCCCCCCCCCCCCCCCCCCCCCTACGCACCCCACGCCCTACGCACCCCACGCCCTACGCACCCCACGCCCTTCGCACCCCACGCCCTTCGCACCCACGCCCGTCGTCACGCCCCGACGGCGTGCACACCACCGTCGACATGCACGATCTCCCCCGTCGTCCGGGGGAACCAGTCGGACAGCAGAGCGACGACAGCGCGGGCCGTCGGCTCGGGGTCTGAGAGATCCCAGCCGAGAGGGGCGCGGGTTTCCCAGACCTCGCGGAAGGTGTCGAAGCCGGGGATGTGCCGGGCGGCCATGGTCTTGACGGGGCCGGCCGCGACGAGGTTGCAGCGGATGCCGCGGGGGCCGAGGTCGCGGGCGACGTAGCGGGAGGTGGCCTCGAGTGCCGCCTTGGCCACGCCCATCCAGTCGTACGCCGGCCAGGCCGTGCTCGCGTCGAAGTCGAGGCCCACGATCGATCCGCCGCGCTCCTCCATGAGCGGCAGGCACGCCACGGCCAGCGACTTGAGGGAGTACGCGGACACCTCGACCGCGGTCGCCACCGAGTCCCAGCCGGTGGCCAGGAAGTTGCCGCCCAGCGCGTCCTGCGGGGCGAAGGCGATGGAGTGCACGACACCGTCGAGGCGCGCGTCTCCCCCCACCTGCTCCCGGATCCGGCCGGCGAGGCTCTCGAGGTGCCCCTTGTCCTGGACGTCGAGCTCGACGAGCGGGGCCGGCTTCGGCAGCCGCCGGGCGATCCGCTCGACGAGGCCGAGCCTGCCGTACCCGGTGAGGACCACCTCGGCGCCCTGCTCCTGGGCGAGCCGGGCGGTGTGGAAGGCGATGGAGGACTCCATCAGGACGCCCGTCACCAGGACGCGCTTGCCCGCGAGCAGGCCGCTCATCGTGCCGTCACCTCAGCCTTCCGGTCGGTCTGGGTCGGGTCCGCAGCCTTCCGCTCGGGCTGGGCCGGGTCCGCAGCCTTCCGCTCGGTGTCGGCCGGGTCCGCAGCCTTCCGCTCGGTGTAAGCCGGGTCCGCAGCCTTCCGCTCGGTGTAAGCCGGGTCCGCAGCCTTCCGCTCGGTGTGGGCCGGGTCCGTGCCGGTGACGAACCCGGCGATCTCGTCGACGACCCGGGGGGCGCCGAGGATCCGCCGGTGCCCGAGCCTGCGGGTGACGACCAGGCGTGCCCGCCCCTCGAAGGCCCCGACGATCCACTCCGCCTGCTCCGCGCCGACCGCCTCGTCGTTCTCGTCGTGGATCAGCAGCAGCGGGACGCGCACGTGCGAGGCGTGGTGGAGGACCGAGAAACGGGTCCACATGTCCTCACCCGGGTACAGGTCCCGCTCCAGGCGCCGGCAGATCTCGTCCTGAAGTTGCGGCCCCAGCGCCATGTGGGCGCAGAACGAGTCGACCAGGTACGCGAAGTCCGGCACGGAGCTGATCGCCACGATGCGGTCGGTGCGCAGCCCCTCCGGCAGCGAGAGGAAGGTGGCCAGTACGCCGAAGGAGTGGCCCACGACGGCCTCGAAGTCCCCGTGCGCGCCCTGCAGTCGGGCGATGATGGCGCGGTACTCGACGAGGGTCGTGCTGTCCCCCTCGGACTCGCCGTGCCCCGGCGCGTCGAAGGACACCGGGCTGTAGCCGAGCTCGAGGAGCCGGGTGATGAGCTTGGCGTAGCGCGACGCGCGCGATTCCCACCCGTGCACCAGCAGCACCGGGCGCTCACCGCTGCCCCAGGCGTAGGTGACGACCGCCTTGCCGTCGATGTCCAGCTCGCCGGTCCGCGCGCTCTCGATGACCGCCCGCTCGTCGGGCCGGGGCCTGCTGCGGCCCTGGGGCCGGCGGAAGAGGTCGTACATCTCCTCCCCCTCGGCGCTCTGGACTGGGTCGACGGCCGCCGTCGCGAGATCCATGGCAAGCCCTCCGGATCGTTCAGTGGGAGCGAGATACTAGCACGATCGTTCGCTCATATTTATGGACCAGTCTCGCGCACGGGACTAGAAAAGTAAACGCACGGTCGTGCTAATGTGCCGCCGTCAGCACTCCCGCTTGGAGGACGACATGACGCTCTCGCATCACGCCCCCCGTCCCACGGAGACTGTGACGGACCGGCAGCAGCGCGGCCCGAACCGGTGGTTCTGGGACCACCTGGACTCGGTCATCGACGCCGAGCTCCTGAAGGACTGGCCCACGGAGACCGCCGAGTCGGCGGAATCCGGGAAGGAGCCTCGGACATGACCGACGCGGGAACCACGACCGGCGGGGCCACCCCCGCACGTCTCGGCATCGCGGTCGCCTCCGGCATGCTCAAGGGGGTCTACGGCCACGGCGTACTGTCCGCCTTCGAGGAGCGCGGACTGCGCGCCGACGTGTACGGCACGGCCTCGTCCTCGGGACTGTCCGGCGGCCTCGCCGCTGTCGGCCGGGCGCGCCAGGTCGGCGTGGGCTACTGGCTGGGCGCCGCCGCGGCCGCAGTCGACAAAGGCATGAGCAGCGTGGCGCTCGACAGCATCGCGGAGTACGGTCCCACCCTGCGCGAGGGACTCTTCGGGCCCGGCGCCCCGGAGTACCTGCTGGCCACCAGCAAGGTCACCGACGCCGACGCCGCCGAAACCACCCAGGGACCCGGCGCGAAGGCCCTCGGCAGGCAGCTGCTGCGCAACATCTTCACCGGGGACCGCGGTTGGGTCGAGCAGAACCTGGCGCCCGTCGTCTTCTCCTCGCACGCCGTGCCCGGCGACGGCCGCCCGCGCCTGACCCCGGAGAACTACGACGCCGTCGCCTACGCCTCGACGCGCATGCTGCACGCCTGGAAGATCCCCGCCGAGGTCGACGGGGAGGCGTACGTCGACGCCTCGTACACCTGCTCCTGCCCGGCGCGCGAGGTCGCCGCCCGGGGCGTGGGCGTGCTGATCGCGATCGGCTCCGACCCGTTCCCGCTCTTCCGCGACCTCTACGCGTCCGAGGAGATCGTCGACGGCTCCGAGCTCGACGGGGCCCGCGTCCTCGTCGTCAAGCCGGACGAGGACCTGAAGAGCCTGGGCGTCGACTACGCCGCCGCGACCGCCGAAGGACTCGCCAAGGCGTACGAGATCGGACTCGACGCCGGACACCGCTTCGTGGACGGGCACCCCGAGCTGCTCGCCGCACCGACCGGACACCAGGAGGGCGTCGCGTGACCCACGTCGTCACCGAACAGTGCGTGCACTGCAAGTTCGCCGAGTGCATCACCTACTGCCCCGTCGCCTGCTTCCGTGAGGGCGACACGTTCCTCGTGATCGACCCCGAGGAGTGCATCGACTGCGGCAACTGCGTGGAGGCGTGCCCGGCCGACGCGATCTACCCCGAGGACGAGCTGCCGCCCGAGCTCGAGCCGGCCCTCGAGTGGAACGCCCGGCTCGCCCAGCAGCTGCCCCTGGCCACCACCGACGTCGCGCCGCTGGACGACGCCGAGGAGTGGGTCGGACGGCCGGACAAGTGGCGCAGCCTCGCGGACGAACAGGCTCCCCATGTCAGCTGTCCCTGACCGTATGCCTCCTGTCCCTGACCCGAACGTCGCCGGCCAGAGCTTCGCGCACCTTCTGCACGAGCGGGCCCGGCTCACACCCGACGCACTCGCCTACCGGTTCGTCGCCGACGACGAGAGCGCCGAGGAGATCACCTACGCGGCCCTGGACGAGCGGGCCAGGGCCGTGGCCGCCGGGCTGCGGGCAGAAGCGAAGTCGGGCGCGAGGACGAGTGGGATGCCGGGCGGAGGGCCCGGATCCGAGCACCCGTCCGCGCCCGCGCTGCTGCTCTACGCTCCCGGCCTGGACTACCTCGCCGGGCTGTTCGGCTGCTTCTACGCCGGGGTCCCCGCGGTCCCCGCCTTCCCGCCGGACCCCTTCCGGCTGGCGCGCACCCTGCCCCGGCTCGCGGCGATCATCGAGGACGCCGGTGCCGACACCGTCCTGACCACGTCGGACATCGCCCCGCTCATCACCGACTGGCTGGAGACGGCGGTCGAGGGCCGCGCGCCCCGGCTGCTCCCCACCGACGCTCAGGGCGACTCCGCCGCCGTCACCGCTCCCACTCCGGGCCGGCTCGCGCTGCTCCAGTACACCTCGGGCTCCACCTCGCTGCCGCGCGGTGTGATGCTCGGCCACGACCGGCTGCTCGGCAACTGCCGTGAGATCGCGCGGGGGTTCGGCATCCGCCCTGACAGCGCCGGCGCCCTCTGGCTGCCGCCGTACCACGACATGGGGCTGATCGGCGGCATCCTCACCCCGCTGTTCATGGGCGTGCCCATGACGCTGATGTCGCCGGTGACGTTCCTGCGCCGGCCGGCCGCCTGGCTGCGCATGGTCTCCCGGTACCGCGCGACCGTCACCGGCGCCCCCAACTTCGCGTACGACCTCTGCCTGCGCCGTATGACGGACGCCGACGCCGAGGGGCTCGACCTGTCGCGGGTCGAGCTGACGTTCACCGGGGCCGAGCCGGTCCGGGCGGACACCATGGCGCGGTTCGTGGAGCGCTTCGGCCCGCACGGGTTCCACGCCGAGTCGTTCTACCCGTGCTACGGGCTCGCCGAGGCGACCCTGTTCGTGACCGGCGGCACGCCCGGCGACGGCTGGCGCGAGGCGCGGATCGGACGCGACGCGCTGGAGGCGCGGGGCGAGGCCCGCCCCGCCGACCCGGGGACGGACGCGCGGACGCTGGTGAGCTGCGGGCCGCCCGGCCCGGACACCCGGCTGCTGATCGTCGATCCGGTCAGCAGGGAGCCGCGGGCGGAGGGCACCACCGGCGAGATCTGGGTCGCGGGACCCGGTGTCGCCGACGGCTACTGGCGGCGCCCCGAGGAGAGCGCCGAAACGTTCGGCGCGACGACCGCGGGCGGCGAGGGACCGTATCTGCGCACCGGTGACCTCGGGTTCCTCCTGGACGGGGAGCTGTTCGTGACGGGACGGCTGAAGGACCTGATCGTCGTCAACGGGCGCAACCACCACCCGGTCGACATCGAGCGGGCCTGCGAGGCCGCCGTCCCCGGGATCCGGCGCAACTGCGGCGCCGCCTTCGCCGTCGAGGGCGCGGCGGGGGAGCCCGAGCGCCTGGTGGTGGTCTACGAGGCCGACCCGGCCGACGAGGAGCGGTACGCGGCGGTGCTCGACGGCGTCAGGCGGGCGGTGTCGACGGAGGTGGGCGTGGCGCCGTACGCCGTGGTGCTGGTGCGGCCGCGCACGACGCCGAAGACGTCCAGCGGCAAGGTGCAGCGGTGGCTGGCCCGACGGCAGTACCTCGCCGGCGAGTTGGAGCAGCTGGCGCGATGGCAGCAGCCCCGGCCCTCGGGCCGACGGGACGACCATATCTACGAAGGGGCCGGACGTTGATCGTCAAGGTCAGGGGCATCCTGCTCCGCTTCACCGACTACCAGACCGAGATCGAGGTCGACGGCGACACCGTGCGCGCCGGACTCGACCGGCTGACCGAGCGCTACCCGAACCTGGGCGAGGTGCTGCTCGACCGCGAGGGGGCCGTGCGCGCCACCCATCTGATCGCCCTCAACGGCGAGCGTCTCACCCAGGGCGAACTCGACCGGGAGGCCACCGAGGACGACCGCGTGGACATCGTCACGGCCATTTCCGGAGGCTAGGACCTGTCGTTTGGATCACGCCGCAGACGCGGGGTCTGGCACGCACCTCTGCCGCGTTGTCGTCGGTTGCCGATTCCCCCACTCTCGGCTTCGCTCGAGCGGGAGGGGCCCCCATCGCATCGACGCCCTCCTCCGCCTTGCAGAGGCACGCACCAGACCCCGCTCACCGGCACCGAACAGCGCCGTCACTTCCCTGCGACCTGATCCAAACGAAAGGCCCTAGGAACCGATGCCCCGCAGCTCCACCTTCGAGGCCGTGCTCGACGCGAGCCTGTTCACCCCGACGCAGCTGCAGACCGTCTCGGTCGCGCGGCTGGCGTTCCAGGCGGGCACCCGCTGGCTGCGCGACCACGTGTGCAGCCACCGCGTCCTGGTGCGCGAGCACCGGGTCGGATTCGTGCTGTGGTCCTGGCAGTTGGAGTACGACCGGCCGCTGCGGTTCCTGGACGCCGACGAGGCGCTCGTCGACGTGCGGGCCCGGGTGCGCGGGCCGCGTTCGTCGCAGCTGGAGGTGGAGATGACACTCACCGGGCCCGCCGGGGTCGCGGTGCGCAGCCGGGCCGCCTCCGTGCCGCTGCGGCTCAGCGGCGACGAGGCGCTCTCCGGGGCACCCGCTCCGCTGCCGGACACCGTGGTCGCCGCCTTCCGCGACGACGAGGTGGAGCGCACCCCGCACCTCTCGCCCGTCCGCTCCCTGTGCGCCACGCTCCGGCGCGAGGGCGAACCGCTCGCCGAGGGCACCGTGCCCGTCCGGGTCCACCGCCACCAGTGCGAGGTGGCCGACCAGTGGTACTGGGCCGAGACCCTCGGCTTCGCCGGCGGCGCCCGCGAGGAACTCGTGCGCCGGCACGGCCGCGAGGTCGCGCCGCTGCGCCGTGCGCTGGCCGACGGCATCCGGCGCGTCGACGTCACCTGGCTGCGCGCCGGTCAGCTGTGGGACCTGCTCCACGTCCGCACGACCGCCTACCGGCACGGCGACGACCTGGCCTTCGTGCACGAACTCGCGCCCGCCGCAGAGGACGACGGGGAGCCGTACGCGATCGTGGTGGAGCGCGTATGACCTCCACGTTCGCGCGCGCGCAGGCGCTGGAGCGGGCGCTCGGCTGTCCCTTCGACCCGGACACCGCGATGTCGCTGGCCGGCGGCGTGCGCGCCGACGAGTCGGAGAGCGAGCCCGTCGAGGCCTACGAGGCGGCCTGGGCCGCCGGGCTGCACCGGGACCTGGTCCCGGTCTCCGACGGGGGCCGGCTCGACTCGTTCGAGTCGCTGACCGCCGTGGTCCGCGCGGTCTCCCGGCGCGACCTGGCGGTGTCCATCGGCCTCGGTTCGACGTTCCTCGCGGCCGCGCCGGTGTGGATCTGGGGCGACGAGGGGCAGCGGCGCCGGGTCGCCGAGCTCGTCCTGGACCGTGCCTGGGGCACCGCCGGGATCAGCGAGGAGGCCGCGGGCAGCGATCTGCTGGCCACCGCCACCCGCGCCGTCCCGTATCCGGGCGGACATGTGCTGAACGGGCGCAAGTGGCTGGTCGGCAACGGCCGCAGATCGGCCTTCGCCACCGTCCTGGCCGCGTCCGAGCCCTCGTACGGGCTGTTCCTGCTCGACTTCGACGCCCTCGGCGACGCGGGAGTGCGCAGGCTGCCCAAGGTGCGCACCCTCGGTCTGCGCGGGCACGACCTGAGCGGCTTCGATCTCGACGACTGCCGGGTCGGCGCCGACGCCGTGCTCGGCCGGCCGGGACGCGGCATCGAGATGGTCTCCGGGATGCTCCAGTTCACCCGCACCCTGGTCGGCGCCGCCGGCCTCGGCGTGGCCGACACCGCCCTGCGCATCGCGCTGCGCCACGCCCGCTCCCGCATGCTCTACGGGCGGCCCGCGTCGGCGTTGCCCCCGGTGCGGGCGCTCCTCGCGCGGGGCTTCGCGGACCTGCTGGTGGCCGAGTGCACCGAACTGGCGGCGGCCCGCGCCCTCGACGTGGCACGACAGCGGACGGCCCTGTGGTCCGCGGTGGCGAAGTACGTCGTACCGGGGCTGTGCGTGGACAGCGTGGCCGCGAGCGCGGAGGTGCTCAGCGCCCGCGCCTACCTGCGCGAGGGCGTCGCCGGCGGAGCCTTCCAGAAACTGCGCCGGGACCTCGCGGTGACGCCGGTGTTCGAGGGCACCGAGCTCGTCCAACTCGACACCGTGAGGGCGCAGGTGAGCAGCGCGGCGCGCCGGCGCGGGGCGTCCGCGAAGCTGCCCCTGCCGCTGCTGTACGGCTTCGGCGACCCGGTGGCCTCCCCCGCACCGCGGGAACAGCGGCCCTCGCTCACCTTCGGCGGCGCCGACGAGGTGGTCGACCTGCTCGACGAGACGGTCGAGGCCCTCGGCGACCCGGAGTTGTCCAAACTGGCCCGCCGTCTCCTGCCCGCCCGCGACGAGGCGCGGGCCGTGCTGCACGCGCGCGGCACGCACCGCACGGACGAGACGTACGAGGCGGCGCGCCGGCACTGCCTGGTGCACGCGGCCGCCTGCTGCCTGCACACCTGGCTGCACCGCCGCACCGCGCTCGGCGGCCTCGCGGCCGAGCCGGCCTGGCTCCTGGTCGCGCTGCGCCGGGTCCTGGCACGGCTCGGGCAGCCCGTCGAGCCCGACCCGGCGGCCGAGGAGCTGTTGGTGCGCAGGCTCGAAGACCTCGACGACACCGACCGCGCGTTCTCGCTCGTACCGCTGCGGCTCGCGCCGCAGCACCGGGCACCGACCTTGTAGGAGTACGCCATCACCACGACACCCGCCAAGGCCCCCGACCACGCCGTCGAGCCCGTCGAGCCCGTCGACGGCTGGCTCGTCCCGCTCCTTCGCGAACTGCTCGGCTGGGACGAGGACCTGCCACTGGACCGCACGCTCGCCGAACTCGGCCTCGACTCGCTCACCGCCGCCCAGCTGTCCGTGGAGGTCGAGGAGCGCACCGGCGCCCACATCCCGCTGGAGCGCTTCCTCGGCGACGAGACCCTGGCCGACCTCGCGCACGCGGTCCGGGAGGCCGCGGCGTGACCACGCGGGCCCATGCGGTCGACATCATGAACCGGGGCGTCCTGGGGCACCGCACCCTGGACGAGGAGGTGAGCGAGGTCCGGCGCGAGGCCCGGGAGCGGTTCGCGCGCTTCGTGCTGGAGGACGTCAACCCCGGCACGCACTTCCGCAACCACGCCCGACGGCCGCTCGACAGGCGGCTGTTCGAGCAGGCCGGGGAGCTCGGTCTGCTGCGCTTCTCGCTGCCCGTGGAGGTCGGCGGCGACGGTCGGGACAAGCTCGCCTGGGGTGTGGTCGTCGAGGAGATCGCCCGCCTCTCGCGCGACCCCGGCTTCGCCGTGCTGCTGGACATCAGCGTCGAGATCGCCGAGTTGCTCCTGTCGAGCGGCAGGCGGGAGCTCATCGACCGGTACGTGCCCGACCTCATGGCCGGACGCCGCTTCGGGGTGCAGGGCGCCTACGAGAACCGGGACCCGTACGACTACCGATCCACCGCCCGCCTGGAGGGCGACGAGTGGGTGCTCAACGGGGCGAAACGGTTCCTGGCGGGGGCCAGGTTCGCCGACCTGTTCCTGCTCTTCCTGCGCGACGAGGCGTCCAACGACATGCTGGCCTTCGCGGTGGAGAAGGACGACCCCGGGGTCACGGCGGTGGCCATGGACACCATGGGCCTGCACACCATGGGCCTGGGGCAGGTGCTGCTGCACGACGTGCGGCTGCCGCAGTGGCGGCTGGTGTGGCGGGCGGACGCGCTCAGCGAGCTCAACACGTACGCGCGGATCCGCCGCACGATGAGTGCGTGCGGGGTGCTGGGTGCGCTGGACGGCGTGGTCGACACCTGCGTGGAGGCGCTGTCCGCGCGGCGGCGGGGTGGCCGTGCGGTGCTGGAGTACACGAACGTCGAGCGGTCGGTCGGCGAGATGCGGATGCTGCTGCAGAGTGCCCGGGCGAGTGTCCACCGGGCCCTCGACGGCACCCGCTCCCCCGACCGCGACCCGCACTTCGACGAGTTCGCCACGGTCGCCAAGCACCAGGCCGCCGACTGCGCGCTGCGCATCAGCCACCTCGTCATGGGGCTGCAGGGCGGCGAGGCGTACATGTCCGCCTTCCCCTGGGAACGCTTCACCCGCGACGTCCTCGGCCTCGTCTCCGGCCAGGGCTCCCAGGAGACCCTCCTGATCCAGCTGGGCCAACGCGTCATCACGACCCTGGAGGGCGACCTCGTCCGCGAGGAGGCCACGGAACGGGCCGTCACCGTGCTGGCGGACCAGTGGTGGGCGCTGCATGCGGTGGCCGTGGGGGACGGGCCGGGGGAGTTCGCGGAGGCTGTGCGGGGGTTGGTGGAGGCGGCGCGGCTGGAAGCGCCCGGCCTCGACGAACGACCGCAGGTGAGCCTGCTGCTCGACCGGGCGCATGCCCTGGTCGCCGATGTCCGGGCCGGGCGGGCTCCCGAGGTGCTGCCGGTCGGGCCGGACGGGAGGTTCGGCGGGCGGCTCGGGGAGGTGGCCGCCGGGGCGTGGGGGTTCGTCGCGTGTGTGGTGGCGTACGAGTCGGGGCTGCTGACACGGCTGCTGCGGGCGCGCACCGCGCGGGAGGCGGCCGGGGACCTGCCCGTGGCGTTCACCGAGGGGCTGCTGGCGCTCCTCGCGGGCCGGGGCGTCGTACGGCGGGACGGGCAGGACGACGAGGGGCGCTTCGTCCTGGCACCGGGGCTGGAACAGGTCGTCGTCGGCGGCGGGCGGGGCCGGGCGTTCGCCGCGCGGCTGCGGCGGGCCCTGGCCGGGGGCGCCCTGCTGCGGGCCGGGGTGCGGGCCGTGGGCCGGGAGTCGGTGCCGGGGTGCGGTGGTGAGGCGGCGGTGCTCGCGGAGGTCCTGGTGGGCTCCCTGCTCGGGCGGTTGGAGGGGCTGGCCGTCGCCCTCGACCGCTCCGGCGCACGGGTGGGCTGCGCGGCGGGCGACGAGAGCAGGTCCGCCGCCGAGCTGACGCGGCAGATCCCGTACGTGCCGGTGCTCGACGACACGGACCTCGGCCGGGCCGACCGGCTCGCCCTGGCCTGGCTGCCCGTCGGCGGCCTGACCACGGACGCCCTGCGCGGGTCCGTCACCGCGGCGGCCCGAGGGCTCGAGCCCGGCGGCTGGCTCGTCCTGCCCTGCCCCCTCGCCCCCAGACGCCCCCTGGGCGCCGCAGCACTGCACCTCGCCCTCACCGTCACGGGCGCCACCGCGCCGAGCGACGACGAGGTGACGCACACCCTGCGAGAGGCGGGCCTGGGACATATCCACGTGGCCTGGGAGGACCGTGCGCTCGGCCTGCGGCTGATCGCGGCCCGGCGCCCCTAGGGGCGCGGGAACCGCGCGCCAAGCCACTACGGACCCGCAGCCGAACACAGCACGCGTCGGGGGCGGCCGGAACTCCGGCTGCCCCCGACTCCGTGGCGTCCCCTCAGGCCGCCGCGGTCTCCCTCTTCGCGCGGGCCGCCCGGATGCCTTCCCGGCGGTCGGTGAAGGACGTCGCCTTCTTGTCCAACTGGGCGACGAAGGCGGCCAGTTCCTCGCGTGCCGACTCGCCCGCCGCGCCGAAGCCCTCGCGTTCGAAGACGCGGAGCTTGCGCAGGACGGGCATGATGACGCTGTCGTGGTGGAGGCGCAGGTCGTAGATGCCGGCGATGGCGATCTCCGCGGACTTGCGGCCGAAGTCCTTGATGGTGGAGCCGGGCATCTCGAAGCCGACGACGACGTCCCGGACGACCTGCATGGCGGTGTCGGGGGCCAGCTCGAACGCGGCCTCGACCAGGTTGCGGTAGAAGACCATGTGCAGGTTCTCGTCCGCGGCGATCCGCGCGAGCAGCGCGTCACACAGCGGATCCGTGCTGGCCTGCCCGGTGTTGCGGTGCGAGATGCGCGTGGCGAGCTCCTGGAACGCGGCGTACGCGATCGCGTGGAGCGCGCTGAAGCCGTCGGGACGGTCGTAACCGCCCGACATGTGCACCATCCGCGCGCGTTCCAGGGCCTTGGGGTCGACGGCCCGCGTGACCAGGAGGTAGTCGCGCAGCGCGGTGCCGTGCCTGGCCTCCTCCGCCGTCCAGCGGTCGACCCAGGTGCCCCACGCGCCGTCCTTGCCGAACTCGGCCACCGCGAAGTGGTAGCCGGGCAGGTTGTCCTCCGTCAGGAGGTTGACCACCAGGGAGGTGCGGGCCACCTCCGGCAGCGTGGCCTCGTCGTCGGTCCACGGCTGACCGCCGAGCGGACCGTCGAACGTACGGCCGTCGCTCCACGGGATGTACTCGTGCGGGAACCACTCCTTGGCGACGCCGAGATGGCGGTGGAGGTTGTCCTCCACCACCGGTTGCAGTTCCGCCAGCAAGGAGTGCTCGGCTCTCGCGACAAAGCGGTCGGATCGGTCGATGGGTGGCATCGTGCTCTCTTCTTCACATCGTCGCGGGAGCGTCGACTCCCGGCGCAGACCTGACGGTTACGTGTTCTGTGCGGACCGGGACCGGATCGCGGGCGCTGCCACGGCGGCGGCCACGGCCCCGATGGCGCAGGCGAGGAACACCTGCAGATAGCCCTCGTCGTCGAGGACGCTGTGGCGCTCGAGGATGGCCGCGAGGGCGGCGATGCCGAGGGCGCCACCGATCTGGCGGGTCGTCATCAGCAGACCGGTGCCGGAGGCGAAGCGCTGCGGCGGCAGCGAGGCCGTCGCAGCGTTGGAGATCGCGGTCAGCGCCGCGCCGATGCCGATGCCGGCGAGGATGCCGATGGGCAGCCAGACCGCCGCGTACTGCTTCTCGGTCCCGAGCAGCAGGTACATCGCGAAGCACGAGGCGCTGAAGAGCGCGGAGCCGATGGCGACCGCGGCCCACTGGCTGGCCGGACCGACCCGGCGGCCCACGATCATGGCGCCGATCGCGGCGGCGAAGGCGCCCGGCGTCACCGCGAGACCGGCCTTCAGCTCCGAGTAGCCCCACACCGCGTTGAGGAAGAGCAGGGAGCTGAGGAGGTAGGAGTACATCGCCGCGCCGAAGAGCAGCGAGGTGACGTTGGTGGCCGCGAAGGAGCGGCTGCGCCACAGGTCCAGTTCGAGGGCGGGCGCGGAGTTCCGCTTGGAGAGCAGCAGGGCCACCGCGAACACCACGGCACCGCCGATCAGCAGGCCGAGCACGCGTCCGCTGCCCCAGCCCCACTCGGTGCCCTGGGTCACGCCGAAAACGACGCCGCCGACGCCGAGCGCCAGGGCGAGGGTGCCGACGGGGTCGGGCAGCTTGCGCCCGCTCGGCGCGTCAGTGGTGAGCTTGGCCGCGCCGAACAGGATGGCGAGCCCGATCGGCAGGTTGATCAGGAAGACGCTGCGCCAGCCCCAGACGTCCACCAGGAGCCCGCCGAGGCTCGGGCCCACGGCGGCGGCCATGCTGCCGACCGCGCCCCAGACCCCGATGGCGACCTGGCGGCGGGCCGCAGGCGTGTGCTGCAGCACCAGTCCGAGCGCCGAGGGGATCAGTCCCGCGGCTCCCACGCCCTGGAGGGCACGGGCGGCGATGAGCATGGGCACGCCCGCGGCGAGCCCGCTCAGCAGTGAGGCCACGATGAACACGGCCGTGGACCACAGGAACAGCTTCTTGCGGCCGATGACGTCGGCGACCCGGCCGGCCACGGCGAGCAGCGCCGCGAACACGACGGTGTACGCCGTGACGACCCAGGTCAGCTGGGACAGCGAGGCGTCGGGGAAGTCGGAGCGCAGGTCGGCGAAGGCGATGTTCACGACCGTGGTGTCGAGCACGGCGAGGAACGTGGCGCCCGACGCGACGAGCAGGGCGAGCTTGGCCGAGGCCGCGGCCGCCGCGGAGGTCCGCGACTGCTCGGCGTCCTCCGACTGTTCTGTCTTGGCCGGACCGGCGTCCGACGAGTGGGGTGAGGCGGTCGTCATGCGAGGTGGTCCCTTCGTCTGATGCGCCGCCGTCGCCCGGTCCGCAGCGGCCGCACCCGCCTCACAAAACTAAACGACCGTGCGTACATTTAAAAGAGGGATCCCGCTGATTCCGGCGCGATGAAGCCCATCGCACTGTCGATCACCACCGCCTCGCCCAGCACCTTGCGATGCCCCAGGCCATAGGTGAGAACCAGCTCCGCCTGCTCCCCGTAGGCGGCTTTCAGCGCGTGCGCGTGGTGGACGGGGACCATTTCGTCGCCGGTGTCATGAATGATCCGCATCGGTACGCCGATCTCCTCGGTCCGCACCGTGGCGTCGAACAGCTCCCACGGGTCCTCGACCGCCTGGAACAGCCGGTGTTCGATCCGGAACCGGAGGTCCTGCCACAGGGCGGGCCGCAGCCCCAGGATCCGGGCGAACTCGTCCGGAAAATGGCCGAAATCCTTCACTGCGGCCACGGTGACAAGACGCTCGGCCACCAGTCCGCCGCGCAGCGCCAGGAACGCGCTGGTGGCGCCCAGGGAGTGCGCGAGAACCGTGTGGAAGGCCCCGTACCGCTCCTGGAGCAGCCGCATGATCTCGCCGTACTCCAAAATGGTGGTGGCGTACCCCTCCGAGTCCCCGTGCCCGGGCGCGTCGAACGCGAGCCCGGTCAGCCCCAGCGCCTCCAGCCGCGGCACGAATCCCGCGTACCGCGAGGCCCGTGACTGCCAGCCGTGCACCATCAGCACCGGCCGCGCCCCGTCACCCCACCGGTAGACCCGCACCCGCTTGCCACCCACGACCACCTCCTCGGTCACGGCCCGCTCATGAACGGCCCGCTCCCCGGGCAACACCTCCCCGCGCCGCACCGGACGACAGAACAGCGCGTAAGCCACCCGCCCCGCGACCCCCGGCACCGACCGCGCCAAAGCGTTGAGCCCCGCCCCGATCACCGGCGCACCCCGGCTCATCGCCCCACCGCCACGGCCCCGACCCACCCACACACAGCAGGCCGCATGCCCACTGTCACCCCGTCACTTCCCCGGCCGCACAGGTGTCGGCGCCCGCGCCGACAACCCGACGCGTCAGTTCCTCCGCCGCCCCCGTGTAGGCAGCCGGGTCCAGCAGTCCTTCGAGCTCCCGCGCGTCGAACCGGGAGGCGAGCTGCGGCTCGGCCGCGAGGATTTCCGCGAGGGAGCGCCCCGTGGCGGCGCTCTCCGCGGACGCCCGGCTCACCACCTCCTTGGCCGCGGCCTTGCCGAGGGCCGACGCGAGGACGGCCGCGAGGCGCTCGGAGACGATCAGGCCGCCGGTCAGCCCCAGGTTGGCCCGCATGCGCTCGGGCGACACCACCAGACCGGCCACCAGCTCGCGCGCGGTGTGCGCCGCCCCGCCGGCCAGCCGCAGACACTCGCGCAACGGCTGCCACTCGGCGTGCCAGGCACCGGCCGAACGCTCGTCCTCCGAGAGCATCGCCTGCGTCAGCACACTCGCGTACGCGGGCACCTGGAGCGCGGCCGAGCGGATCAGCGTGGCCAGCGCCGGGTTGCGCTTCTGCGGCATCGCCGAGGACACCCCACGCCCGGCCGCGACCGGTTCCGCCACCTCGGCGGTCTCGGTGCGCGCCAGCGACTGCACGTCCACGGCGATCTTGCCCAGCACCCCGGTGGCCAGGGCGAGTCCGGCGGCCAGGGCGGCGATCGGCGCACGGTGACTGTGCCAGGGCAGGAGCGGGGCACGCAGTCCCGTCTCCTCGGCGAACCTCTCCGTCAGCCGCCGTGCGTACCCGTCGGTCACGCCCTCCCGCCACTCCTCACCACGCGCGTCCCCGTCGCTCAGCAGCTCCCACCACTCCTCCCGGTGCAGCCGCTCGTACTCGACGTACCCCGCCAGCGTGCCCGCCGCGCCGCCGAGTTGGACGACGAGCCCCTCGGCCCGCAGCCGGCGCAGCCGGTCCGTCGCGTCGGTCACGGCCACCAGCCAGCCGGCGGCCTTGAGGCCGAACGTCGTCGGTACGGCGTGCAGCGCGAGGGTGCGCCCCGCCATCAGCGTCCCGGTGTGCGCGCCGGCCAGCGCGCGCAGCGAGCCGGCCACGTCGTCCAGGTCGGCCAGCAGCAGGTCCAGGGCCCGGGCCGCCACGAGCATCAGCCCGGTGTCGAAGATGTCCTGGCTGGTCGAACCGCGGTGCACATAGTCCGCGGCGGCCGGGTCCTTGGCCGCCACCAGGGAGGTGAACGCCTGCACCACGGCCACGACCGGGTTGGCCGCTCCCCGGCTGAGCACGGCGAGCTCGCGCAGGTCCAGGTCGTCGGCACGGGCCAGCCCGGTGATCGTCCGGGCCGCTTCCTCGGGCACGTTGCCCAGGCCCGCCTGGGCCCGGACCAGCGCCGCCTCCGCGTCGAGCATCGCCTGCAGCCAGGCCCGGTCGGACGTGGCCTCCTCCGCGGGGGTCCCGGCGCGCACGGGGCTGAGCAGCCCGGCGTCGATCGTCACGGCGCTCACCTCGTCAGCTCTTTGGTCATCTCGTTGTCCGGCCGCAGGTCCGCGGCGCCCGCGAGCACGGCGTGCGCGATCGCGTCGGAGTCCTGCAGGGTCACGGAGTTCACCCCGGGCCGTATCCCGGCCGCCGTCGCCCAGTGCACGGACTCCGTGGGCACGCCGAAGGCGAAGCGGCGCGGGTGTGCCCGGCCCTCGGCGTCGATCAGGCGGAACGGCGCGTCGGTGACGGCGAGGCCGCCCGTCTCGTACGACGTCCCCTCGGGGTCGCGGATCTCGTGCGGGCGGCACTGCCCGGAGTCGAGGAGCCGGCGCAGCAGCGGGTCGGCGGTGGTGCGCAGGTCGATCTCCGGCAGGCGGGCCTCGATGAGTGTGGTGGCCGGGATCCGGGAGCCGGGGACCGCCGGGGACTCGACCGCGAACACCCCCGCCTCCTCGTCCGCCACGGCCCGCGCGTCGGGGCCGAGCACGTGCAGCACCCCGGCCTCGATCAGGGCGATCGCCTCCTCGATGCGGCTGGCGGGTGGGCCGATGGACAGGAACGCGTTCAGCGGCGTGTACCAGCCGTCCAGGTGCTGCCGGTGCGAGCGGCCGGTGAGGCCGCCGTGGTCGACGACGAGCCGCAGTTCGTTGCGCAGGTCGCGCAGCACGTCGAGCCCCGCCTTGAGCGGGCCGTCGACGTTGCCGGTGCGTGCCGCCAGCAGGTCCGCGTGCAGATGGCCGACCAGCCAGCCCCGGAAGTCCTCCGGCGAGTCGAAGTCGCGTCCCGCGTACGGGCGGGCGATCCGGGTCCAGTCCCAGCGCTCGGCGGGGGCGACGCCGAACTCGTCGAGGAGGTCCCGCTCCTGTCGGCCGCCCGGCGGCGCGGCGAGGTAGGCCTCGCGCAGCCGGCGCGCGTCGCCCGCCCGGTCGGCGGCCGTGAGCAGCGCCGTGTAGTAGACGGTCTCGACCTCCTTGGACACCAGCGGCCACACGGCCTCCTGGAAGTCGACCCCGCCCCGCCGCCGGGACCGCTTGCGCAGTTCCTCGATCACCTCGACGGTGAGCACGGCCGGCTCGTGCCGCCCGTGCGCGCCCTTCTGGTTCTCGCCCCGCGCGTGGAAGGGCAGGCCCCGGCGGGAGCCCGCGACCATGCGGGGCTCACGGCCGGACGGCACGTAGACCAGCCGGCCGCCCCGCCGCTCGAACCGCCCGCCGCGGCCGAGCGTGAAGAGGGCCATGTAGTCGAAGAAGTTGAGCCCGAGCCCGACCAGCGCGACCGTCTCGCCCGGCCGCACCTTCGTCAGGTCCACGTCCGCGGGGTTGGCGGGCGTGACGTAGCCCAGCCCGTTGGCTCCGGCGAAGTCGCCCAGCTCGCGCTGGCGCCGGGACTGCCGTACCGGCAGATGGCCCTGGGCGAGGACGACGACGTCGAGGCCCTCCACGAGCGTGCCGTCGTCGAGCCGCACGCACTGGGTGCCGTCGCTCTCGTCGTCGAGCGCGACCGCGCGGGCGCGGTGCACGACCGTGGTCAGGCCGCTCGGCGCCGTCTTCGTGACCCGCTGGAAGACCCACTCCAGGTAGTGGCCGTAGAAGGACCGGGTGGGGTAGGAGTCGGGGCCGAGCGCGCGTGCCTCGCCCAGGACCCGTTCGTCGTGCTGCCGGCCGCCCATGGGGCCGATGAGGGTGAGGAAGCGCGCCCACTCGTACAGGCTCGGCCCGGGGACGAGCGTGCCCTCGATCCGCACGCTCTCGTCGGTGAACATCGTGACCTGGGAGGCCACCGTGTTCATCAGCAGGTGCTCGGACTGGTCGGTGCGCCACACCTGCCCGGCGCCCGGCGGATACGGGTCGACCACGTGCACGGTGATCGTGATGTCGTCCGGGACCGACGCGGCGTTCGCACACAATCGTTCGAGGACCGAGAGGCCGCGGGGCCCGGCACCGATCACGCAGACGTCGAGCCGTCGGCTGGTCATAGTCACTCTCTCCACTGGTCGGAAGTCGTCGTGGGCCCGGCCGACCGCCCTACGGGTGGCGGCCAAGGCGCCGGCGCCTCATGTCCCCGCGGCAACACCGCTCAGGCTCAGTCCGCCGGAAGTCCGCCCCTGGATCAGGCCGCGTCCCCGCACACCGCGCGCCAGGGCGTCGTTGAGGTGGGCCCGGCCGGTGGGGCCGTGGGCCGACGGGGCCTCGGCCAGCTCCCGCAGGGCGTCCACGGCCGCGTCCAGCTCCAGGGCCAGCTCCGTCAGCACCTCCGCGACCGCGGCCGCGTTCGAGCTGAGGATGTCGGTCCACAGATCGGCGTCGCCCGCGGCGATCCGGGTGGCGTCGCGCAGCCCCTGCCCGGCGAGCTGGAGGTGGGACTCGTCGCCGTGCAGCAGCCGGGCCGCGAGGAGGCTCGCGACCAGGTGCGGGGTGTGCGAGACAAGGGCCACCGCCCGGTCGTGCTGGGAGGGTTCCATCACCACCGGGCGCGCCCCGCAGAGTTCGGCGAGTTCCGTGGCCCGGCCGACCACCCGCTCGCCGGCGCTCTCGGCCGGGGTCAGCACCCAGGGCCTGCCCCGGAAGAGGTCGGCCTGGGCCGCGAGCGGGCCGGACTGCTCCCGGCCCGCCATCGGGTGGCCGCCCACGAAGCGGGCCAGGTCGCAGCCCAGCTCCGCCGCCTCCGCCTGCGGCCGCACCTTGACGCTGGAGACGTCGGTGAAGTCGTGGGCCAGCCCCCGCACCTGCTGCTGGTGCAGGGACGTCGCGACATGCTGCGGGGGTACGGCGAGGACCGCCAGGTCCACGGGCGTGCGGGGCACTCCCACCACCCCCGCACCGAGGTCGGCCGCGGTGTGCGCCGCCTCGGGGTTCTCGTCGAGGAGGTAGGGGGTGATGCCCCGGCCCCGCAGGGCCAGGGCGATCGACGTGCCGATCAGACCCGTTCCGACCACCGCGACACTGCGCATCAGCGGGTGCGCCACAGCACGGGGAGAAACTCGGGGTCCGCGTAGTCCGGCGTCCCCGCGGCGGTCCTGCGCACCACCACGTCGTGGTTGTACGAGACCTCGGTGCCGTCGGAGCGGCGGAAGGAGCGGTAGCGGTTCTCGCCGTCCTGGAGGTGGAAGGAGATGGCGCGGCGCGGCCGGTCGCTCACGTTGGCGCCGCTGCCGTGGTAGGTGCGGCAGTGGTGGAAGCTGACATGGCCCTTCGGGATCACCATCGGGACCTTGCGCACCTCGACGCCGTTGTACGCGGCGTTCTCCTCCAGCATCACGTCGAGCTCGCTGCGGTCGCGCTCGGCGAAGTGCAGGGAGGTCGCGTCGTTCTCGGCGGTCTCCTTCCACTGGTGGCTGCCGTCCACCATCGTGATCGTGCCCATCTCCTCGCCACAGTCGTGGAAGGGGATGAACGCGGTCAGCATCCGCTCGGAGGTGGAGGTGGACCAGTAGTGCCGGTCGAAGTGCCAGGGCACGATGTTCGACTGCTCCCCGGCCACCGGCGGCTTGTAGATCAGGGTGGACTGGAACACCCGTATCTCCTCGGCCTCGGCGAGCCGCGCCGCCACCGCGCCGAGCAGCGGCTTGCGCAGGATGCGGCCGATGGTGTCGTCCTCGTAGTGGATGTAGTCGTTGTGCCGCTGCACCGCGCCGTTCCCGGGCTCCCAATAGGCGAGCTTCGGCGGGCGCACCGGCAGGGTCCGGTCGCGGTGACCCGCGTAGAAACGCTCGCTGGCCGACTCCAGGAGGTCGATCTCCTCGTCGGTGAAGAGCTTCTTGGACAGGTACCAGCCGTGCTCGGCGTAGAAGTCGACTTCTTCGTCGGTGGGGAGGAGCGCGCGCTCCTCGTCGGTCAGCGTGAACGGTGCGGTGTCCTGAACAGTCACGGTCTTCCTCGAGTACTGCGATCGCGGGCAGGGAAGGGCGGGGGTGCGAGGGCGTGGGGCGCCGGGCGCGAAGTCGCCGTCGCCTACTCGTCCGGTGCCGGTCGCGGCGTCAGGCCATCGCCTTCTCGCGGGCCACGGCCTCGTAGAGGGCCTTGATGTTGCCGCTGCCGAAGGTGCGGGCGCCGTGCCGGTCGATGACCTCCCAGAAGAAGGTCTTCCGTACGTGCATGGACTGGGTGAAGATCTGGAAGACCTGGCCCCAGTGGTCCTGGTCGACCAGGACGTTGGTGCGCCGCAGGTCCTCCATGCGCAGGTCGGGCTTGTCCAGACGCTCCGTCAGCTCGTCGTAGTAGGTGCCGGGCGTGTCCAGGAAGGTGACGCCGCGCTCCTCCATGGCCGGGACGGTGGTGACGATGTCGTCGGAGAGCAGGGCGAGGTGCTGCACGCCGGCACCGCCGTGGCTGGCCAGGAAGGTGTCGATCTGGCCGGGCTGACGGTCGGTCACGGGCTCGATGAGTGTGAAGGTGACCTTGCCGGACGGGCTCTGCACCACCTTGGAGTCCATGGCCTGCTCGCCGACCTCGATGAACTCCTCGAAGATCTGGCTGAACCCGAAGACCTTCTCGTAGAAGGCGACCGTCGGCCGCAGCTCGCCCGCCGGCAGGCAGATCGCCGCGTGGTCGACGGTGTGCAGCAGTTGCTCGCTCTCGTCGGGGTCGGCGGCGAAGATGTCCATCGTGCCGGGCAGGAAGTCGTCCCGGTCGCCGGTCCGCTGCACGAACCGGTGGGCGACGTCGCCGAAGCCGAGCACGGAGGCGGTGACGACCTCGGTGCCGCACCGGCCGTGCACGACGGGCTCCTCGACGGCCGTCGCTCCCCGCTCGATCGCCGTCTCGAACGCCTTGGCGGCGTCGGTGACCTCGAAGGCGATGTTGGCCACCCCGTCACCGTGCTGGGACACGTACTGCGCCGCCGGGTGGTCCGGGGTCAGCGCGGAGGTGAGCACGATGTCGATGCCGCCCTGGCGCAGCAGCAGGGACCGGCTGTCCGCCTGGCCCGTCTCGGGACCCGCCTGGCCGCGCACCCGGAAGCCGAACGCGGTGCAGAGGTAGAACGCCGACTGCTGGGCGTCGCCGACGTAGAACTCGACGTGGTCCACGGCTCCGATGTTCACGTGCTCTCTCCCTCTTGCTGTCGCTTGGTGCGGGTGCTGGCCGTGCCGAACAGCAGGCTGACGTTGTGGCCGCCGAAGGCGAACGAGTTGGACAGCGCGGCCTCGACCGGTGTGCGCCGCGCCTCGCCCCGCACGTGGTCGAGATCGCAGGCCGGGTCGACCTCGTCGAGGTTGTGGGTGGGCGGCAGCGTGCCGCGCGAGATGGCGAGGGCGCAGATGGCCGCCTCCACCGCGCCGGAGCCGCCGAGCAGATGCCCGGTCATGGACTTGGTGCTGCTCACGGCCGGGGAACGGTCCCCGAAGACGGCCCGGACGGCCTTGGTCTCGGCGACGTCGCCCAGCTTGGTGGCCGTGCCGTGCGCGTTGATGTAGCCGATGTCGTCGGGCGTCAGACCACCGGTCCGCAGCGCCCCGCGCATGGCCTGCGCGGCTCCCTCGCCGCCCGGCCGCGGTGCGGTGGGCTTGAAGGCGTCGGTGGTGGCGCCCCAGCCGAGGAGGTCGGCGTAGCCCGCGGCGCCGCGGGCGTCCGCGTGCTCGGCGCGCTCGATGACCAGCACCCCGGCGCCCTCCGCCAGGACGAACCCGTTGCGGCGGCGGTCGAAGGGGCGGCTGGCCGCCTCGGGGTCGTCGTCCCAGCCGCTCGCCAGCGCCCGGGCGTGGGCGAACGCCAGCGCCGAGGTCGGGTTGAGCGGCGCCTCGGCACCGCCGCAGACCACCACGTCGGCCTCGCCGTACCGGATCAGCCGGGCGGCCTCCGCCACGGCGTGGGCACCGGCGGCGCAGGCCGTGGAGACGGCCGAACTCCAGCCCCGGATGCCGTGCTTGATGGCGATCCGGGCCGCCGCCATGTTGGGCAGCATGCCGGGCAGCAGGTAGGGGCTGACCGCCGTCGGGCCGCGCTGGACCCGCTCGTGGGTCTGCGCCTCGTACGTGGTCAGGCCGCCCGCGCCGCTGGAGACGACCACCGCGACCCGCTCCGGGTCGGCGTCCCGGCCGACCACGAGCCCCGCGTCGGCGAGGGCGTCGTCGGCTGCGGCCAGGGCCATCAGGGCGAACCGGTCGACGAGCCGCCCCTCGCTGGGCGGCAGCACCTCCCGCGCCTCGATGTCGGGGGCGATGCCGGCGGTGCCCACGGTGCCGTCGAGCAGGTGGCCCTCCGGCGGCCGGCGCAGACCGGACTTGCCGTGGCACAGGGCGTCGAAGGTGTCGGCGGCGCCACGGCCGAGCGGGGTGAAGGTACCGAGCCCGGTGATGACGGCGCCCGAACGCGCGGCGGTCATACGGCCACCTGCTTCGCGGAGGACTCGTGGCCGAGCAGCTCACCGTCGAGGAAGCGCTGGCGCAGCACGAGTTTGCGGACCTTGCCGGTCGCGCCGAGCGGGATGCTGTCCGGACTGACCACGACCACGCGCTCGACGGTGCGGGCCACGTGCGGGTCCAGCGCGGCGAGCACTTCCGCCGTGCGGTCGGCCTCCTGGTCCGCCTCCGGGTCCAGCATGAGCAGGACGGAGGTGACGGCCTTGCCGTCCTTGGGGACGGCGACGACCGTGCACTCCAGCACGTCGGCGCAGTCGGCGAGGACGCGCTCCTCACACAGCATGGTGTAGAGGCGGTGGCCGTCTCCGAGGTCGACCGCGTCCACGAGACGGTCGACGTGGTAGTAGTAGCCGTCCTCGTCGCGGAAGACGAGGTCGCCGGTGAGGAAGTAGCCGTCCCGGCGGGTGCGGTAGGTGGTCACCGAGTCGTTCCAGTAACCCAGCGACAGCGTCGGCGCGTTGATGGCGAGCTGGCCGACCTCGCCGACGCCGAGCTTCTCGCCGTCGTCGTCGACGACCGCCACGTCGGAGAAGGTGTGCGGCTTGCCGATGCAGCGGCCGTAGCGCTTGGTGTCGGGGGTGTGGGTGATGTGGAACTGGGAGTGCCCCATCTCCGACGAGCCCAGGCCGTCCACGAAGAACGAGCCGCGCGTCTGCACCCGCCCCTGCGCGGTGACGGACTCGCGCGTGCCGGTGGCGATGAGCTTGCGGATGTGCGCCTCGTGCGCGCAGTCCCCGGTGTTCCACCAGGTGCGCACGGAGTCCATGTTGCGCTTCGACAGGTCCTCGCCGGCGAGCTCGGACCAGGTGGCGGCGAAGCCGAGGACGCTGGCCGGCTGCCAGGACTCGATGGCGTCGAGCACCAGGGAGCCGGTCTGCCGGGACACGACGGCCAGCTGGGCGCGGTTGGTCAGGGCGAGGTTCACGGCGATGACGGTGGCCGCGTGCGCCGACGGCAGCGCGCCCAGCATCCGGTCCAGGCCCTGGCCCTTGGGCAGCGACAGCCGGTGGCGGATGGCCGCGAACAGGCTGTGGTGGGAGTGGGTGACGGCCTTGGGCAGGCCGGTCGTCCCGGAGGAGTGGGTGATGACCACGGGCTCGTTGGCGTGGTGCCGGTAGGGCTTGGGTGCCTCGGCGGGGTCGCCCTTGCCCAGGTCGGCCGGGTCCGCGAGCAGCGGCGTGGTGTTGCCGGCCGAGGACAGTGCGTCCCAGTGCGGGACGTCGGCGATGACCCCGACGGCCCGCAGTCGCCTGATGTACTCGGCGGCCTGCTCGGCGGGCACCTTGCCGTTGATGAGCGCGGGGATCGCGCCCAGGCGGACGAGCGCCAGGTAGCTGAGGACCTGGTCGGCGCCGTCCGTCACCCAGACGGCGACCGGGTCCCGGGGCTTGACCCCGAGGGCGTGCAGCGCGGAGGCCCGGGCGGCGACGCGCTCGCCGAGCTGGGCCAGGGTGAGGGCCTGCCAGGCCGGATGACCGTCCACCTCGGTGTCGAAGGTCAGGGTCGGAGTGTCGAGGCCGGTGCCCCGCTCGATCAGTGTGGTCAGCACGTTGCCCACGCCCAGCCGTTGATCGGCCGCGAGTTCCGCGCGCTCGTTCTTCGGGTTCATTCCCGGGGTCCCCTAGTTTTCGGGCCTTGTTGTCTCGGTCTTCGCGTACGGCGTCGCCGTCTCGGGCTCTTCGGGGACGGCTGGTGCCGTCCCGGACTCCTCGCGCAGGGCTCTGCCGCCCCTCCCGCCCGCCGCCGTGGCGCGCGGGCCGGGAGGGTGCGCACAGGTCAGGCCGTTGCCGGCCGCGGGGTCACTTGGCCGCGGCAGCGGCGGCGGACGCCCGGTCGACGATCTCCTTGACGAGGCCGGAGACGGTGAGGAGCGCGACGGACTCCATCTCGTCCTCCTCGAACTTCACTCCGTACGTGTCCTCGACCTGGATGGCTATCTCGGCGACGGAGAGCGACTCCAGGTCCAGGCCGGCCGGGCCGAGCGGGGTGTCGCCGGTGACCTCGGAAACGTCGTAGTTCATGTTCTTCAGCGCCTCGATGATGAACTTCTCAACCTCAGCGGACATTTGATTGACTCCTGGTTCATGGATGGGCACCCGGGGCTGGACCCGGACACGGTGACGGTGCTGTGGTGCACCACGGACGGGGACGAGCGCCGAACGGCACGCTCCCTGCTGCTGCGGAACGCAGCCGGGATGCTCGGCGTCCCGGAGTCCGAGGTCTGGGTGGAGCACGAACCCGGCGGCCGCCCGTATCTCGGCGGGGCCGGCGAGGCGTTGCGCGTGAGCGTGGCCCACACGCGCGGAGCACTGGCGATCGCCCTCACGGGCCGGGCTCCGGTGGGTGTCGATGTGGAAGGGGTACGAGAGCTGCGCGCCGAGTCGATGGCCCGGGCGTGGCTTCATCCCGCAGAGGCTGCCTGGATCAGCGGGCTGCCCGAGCAGGAACGCTCAGTGGCTTTCCTGTGGTTGTGGACGCAGAAGGAAGCGGTCGGCAAGGCACTCGGGCGGGGCCTGCGCGGCGGGGGCATGAGCCGTTGTATGCCGCTTCCGGAGTGTTGGCCTCCCGGCCCGCACACCCCGTCGGTCCCGCACCCCCTGCCCGACGTCGACGATGTCGCGTCCTTCGCGGTCATGGTGGGTGACGGCCGCCATGTCATCGGCGTCGCGCTGCACGGTGACGCCGCGGGTGGTTCAGGCGATGGCGGTGGTGTCCGCGTCCAGGTGCGCAGGATCTCCTCCGGCGCCCGGACCTGAGTCGTCGGCCGAGGCCGCGGACCGCACGGCGGCCCGGAGGATCTCGGCGTTGCGTACCGGCTTGCCGGTGACGGTGCGTGGGATCTCGGGCAGGAAGTGCAGCGTGCGGGGTCGTTTGTACGGTGCGAGGCGCGCCGCGAGCAGCGCGGCGAGGGCGTCGAAGGCCTTCTGCTCGGCCACCGTCACGAAGGCCTCGATGCCGGTGCCCTGTACGACCACGGCGTCGGTGACCCCCGGCAGGGTGGTGAGGGCCTGCTCGACCTCGGCGAGGTCGACCTTCAGCCCGCCGATGGAGACCTGCGAGTCCAGTCTGCCGTGGACCGTCAGCAGGCCGGTGTCCTCGTCGAAGCTGCCGGCGTCCTTGGTGCGCAGCCACCCGTCGACGAAGCGGGTCGGGTCGGCCGGTCCCACGTACGGGGTGTCCGGCAGGCCCAGGAGGATCTGCCCGTCCTCGACGCGCACCTTCATGCCGGGTGCCGGGGTGAGTCCGGGGCGGTTGGTTCCGGAGAGGTCCGTTGCGATGACGCCGGCTTCGGTCATGCCGTACATGACGCCCAGATCGGCGTGGTAGTTCCGGGTGAACCGTTCCCATACGTCCGTTCTGACCAGTTCGCCGCCGACGATCATCCGGCGCAGCTGGGGAAGGCGGGGCGGCGTCTGGGGCGCGGTGAGGAGCGCGGCCTGCGAGGGGACACCGAGGATGGTGGTGGGCTCGTCGCCCGCGGCGACGGCCTTGAGGATCCCGTCGACCGTCTGGGTGCCGGGCAGGACGATCTCCGTGCCGGAGGCGAGTCCGTGCAGCAGTCCGCCGACGAGGCCGAGGACGTGGATGATCGAGGCCAGGACGACGGTGCGTTCGCCCCTGCGGGGGAAGCCGTCGAGCCGGGCGTACCGGTCGAGTTCCTCCAGGAGGCTGCCGACCGTGCGGCCGATCACCTTGGAGGGGCCGGTCGAGCCGGAGCTCAGCTGGAGCAGTGCGTGTGGCGAAGCGGCCGGGCGGCCGCCGTGCAGCGGGGTGATGCGGGTGCTGACGTCGAAGAATCCGCGCAGTCGGCCGCTGACTTCCTCGACCGGCTCGACGACCAGCTGCGGTGCGAGCCGCGCGACCGCCTTGCCCACCTCGTAGGTGGTCAACCGGTGGTCCAGCAGCGCGACTTGGGCTCCTGTACGCCACCCGGCGAGCATGGCGACGATACAGGCCAGGGAGGGGGGCATTCGTACGGCGAGCGTGCCCCCGGTCACCAGGCCGGCGGCCCGCAGGCGCTCCTGCTCGTCGGTGACGAGCCGGCGCAGCTCCGCGAGACTCACGGGCCTGCCCAGGTGGAGCGCGGTTTTGCGGCCGTCCCCCTCCAGTAATATGTCGTCGATCCAGGCGCCTTCGACACAAACGGCCCTTTTCGGCACCGCTTCCCCCACTGAAATCCCCACCAATCAAAGCCTTGGAACGGGCGTGCCGCCGTCCTCGTTTCCCCGTGGCGACAGATTCATCGTTGCTCACTACCTGCGAGTAATCAAGCACAGTTTTAGTGACCTGTTGCACGTCGGCAGATGTACTGAGCGGCTGTTTTCGAGCACGCCGAATCACCCATTCATCCAGAAATGGAAAGATGAATGGGGGGCGACCCGACGGGTCAAAAAGAATTCACTGCCGAGTAACTCCCGAGGGGCCGAAGAGCCGGACACGCGGGACGCCCATGAGGGCCATGACCTCTTCGAACTCCTCCATGAGGGTACGGAGCACGTCAGCTGCGCCGACGCTTCCGGAATGCACCAGTCCCCAGAGAACGGGGCGCCCGACAAAAACGGAATCCGCGCCCAGACAGAGCGCCTTCGCAATATCGGCGCCGTGCCGGACCGCACCGTCCAGGATCACCGGACATCGCCCGGAGACGACTTCGACAATCTCAGGAAGCGCTTCCATCGCGGGCTGGGCGAAATCGAGCTGACGGCCCCCGTGATTGGACACGACAATGCCGTCGACCCCGTGTTTCAGGGCGAGCTCGGCATCCTCTTTGGTGAGCAAGCCCTTCACCACGAGCGGCAGCGAGGTGCGCTCACGCAGCCAGGCCAGGTCCTCCCAGGTGATGGAGGCGTCGAACTGCTCCCGGGAATGCCGCGCGATGGCGGACTCGCCCGGTTCGTCGACATGGGAGGCGGACATGACGGAGGGATCGACATTCACCGCGCGTATACCCGCCGGAACGGCGAAGCCGTTGCGCGCGTCCCGCCGACGGTGGGCGACCCTGGGGGCGTCGACCGTCAGGACCAGCGCGCGGTACCCGGCCGCCTCCGCCCGTCGAACAAGGTCGATCATCAGTTCGCGCCGTTTGAGCCAATAAAGCTGCAGCCACAGCGGGCCCGTCGCCTCCGCGGCGATGTCCTCCAGGGTGCGGCTCGCGAACATGCTGACGGTGAAGAGCGCGCCCACCTCCCCGGCGGCCCGTGCCGTCGCCAACTCCCCATCTGTATGGGCCAGTTGGTGGTAGGCCATGGGTGCGATGCCCAGCGGCGCCGCGAGGTCGGCCCCCAGCAGCGAGGTACGGGGGTCGCAGTCCGAGACGTCGACGAGACAGCGCGGCCGCAGCCTGATCCGGTCAAGGGCCTCGCGGCCGGCCGACAGCATCGACTCGGTCCCGCTCCCTCCTGCCAGGAAGTCCCATACAGGGCCCGACAGCCGCTCTCTGGCGACCGCCTCGTACTCGTGAAGCGCCAACGACACCACTGCGAACACCCCCGTGTTCATAGCTCGCTCTTGCGCGTTCGACCGTGCTTCCCAACTAACCGCACGGGCGTACACTAACCGAACTCTCCCACATGTCCGCACGGTCGTCCACATAATGATGTCACCAGCGTGTCACGACGGCGGACGTCCCCCGGCGGGAGGTATCGAGGAGGTTTTCCTTGGCAAGGACAGGCACGGACGGACGCATCGAACGCGGCAACCAGACCCGGCGCGCGATCCTCCAACGAGCCGTCAGGATCGCGTCGGTCGAGGGCCTTGAGGGCCTGTCGCTCGGCCGCCTCGCGGGCGAGCTCGACCTCAGCAAGAGCGGTGTGTTCGCCCTCTTCGGATCGAAGGAGGAGCTGCAGCTCGCCACCGTGCGCGCCGCCATCAAGGTCTTCATAGAGCACGTGGTGCAGCCGGCCCGCACCCTGCCCGCAGGACTCGGCCGGCTCCAGTGCCTGTGCGGCAACTGGCTCGCCTACTCGGCGCAGCGCGTCTTCCCCGGCGGATGCTTCTTCTACTCGGTCTCGGCCGAGTACGACGCCCGCCAGGGCAAGGTGCACGACGCCGTGGCGAACGCGCACGGCAACTGGTTCACCCTCATGGAGCAGACGATCGACGAGGCCAAGGAGGCCGGCGAGGTCTGCGCGGCCGCCGACTCCGCCCAGCTCGCCTTCGAACTCGTCGCCCTCCTGGAAATGGCCAACGCCGAATCCGTACTGCACGGAAACTTCACCTGTTACAGCAGGGCGGCCGACGGCATCGTCAGCCGGCTGCGAGACGTCGCGACGGACCCGTCGCTGCTGCCCGACACCCTTGAACCGCCCGTGACCGCAGGGCTCGCGGGCCTGGACCGGAGGCACCATGCCGTTTGATCCGCAGTTGCAGACCCTGTACGACCGGCGCGCGGCGGAGGGCGTCCGCCCGCTGTACACCATGACGCTTCAGGAGGCACGGGCCGCCGACCTCGCGTCCATCCAGGCCGAGGCCGGCACCCCCGAGCCGGTCCACGAGGTGCACGACCTCACCGTCCCGGGACCCGGCGGATCCCTGCCGGTGCGCGTGTACCGGCCGTCGGGCGAGGGCCCGCTGCCCGTGCTCGTCTACTTCTTCGGCGGCGGCTGGACCCTGGGCTCCCTGGACACCAGTGACGCGCTCTGCCGCACCCTGGCCAATTCCGTCGGCTGCCTCACCGTCGCCGTCGGCTACCGCCTGGCCCCCGAGCACAAGTTCCCCGCCGCCCCCGAGGACTGCCTCGCGGGCGTACGGTGGGCCGCCGAGCACGCCGAGAAGTTCGGCGGGGACGCGAGCCGGCTGGCCGTCGCCGGTGACAGCGCCGGCGGAAACCTCGCCGCGGCCGTGACCCTCATGGCCCGTGACGCGGGCGGCCCGGACATCCTCACCCAGCTGCTCGTCTACCCGAACACGGACTATCTGGCGGACACCCCGTCCCGCCGGGAGAACACCGACCCGCTGCTCTTCAACGACAAGTCGGTGCACTGGTACTGGGACAACTACCTCACCACCCCGGACGACGGCACCCACCCCCTCGCCTCCCCACTGCGCGCCCCCGACCACTCCGGTCTGCCGCCCGCGCTGGTGATCACCGCCGAGTACGACCCGCTGCGCGACGAGGGCGAGAGCTACGCCGAGCGGCTGCGGGAGAGCGGGGTGCCCGCGCAGGTGACCCGCTACCCGGGGATGGCCCACGGCTTCTTCACCATGTCCGGCACTCTTGACGCGGCCCGCCGTGCCATGGAGCAGGCCGCGGCACACCTGCGCACCGCCTTCGCCGACGCCGCGAGTAAGGGCTGACCATGACGGACACCACCGCCGCTCCGGCGCTCGCCCTTACGGACCTGCACGCCTCGCTCACCGACCCGGTGCTGGACGCGATGAACTTCCTCAACGAGGTCGTCGCCCGCTTCCCCGAGGCCCTTTCCTTCGCACCCGGCAGGCCCTCCGAGGGCACGTTCGAGACGGACGACCTCGCCCGCCACCTGCGCTCCTACACCGACCACCTGGAACAGGCGCGCGGCTGGTCGAAGGACCAGGTGCGCACCCACCTCTTCCAGTACGGGCGCACCAACGGCATCATCCACGAGCTCATCGCCCGCACCCTGGCCAACGACGAGCAGATCCACGTCGCCCCGGAGTCGATCGTCGTGACGACCGGCTGCCAGGAGGCCATGCTGCTCACCCTGCGGGCGCTGTTCGCGGTGCCGGAGGACACCCTCCTGGTCAGCTCGCCCTGCTACGTCGGCATCACCGGCGCGGCCCGCCTGCTCGACATCGCCACCCACCCCGTCCCGGAGGGCGCCGACGGCCCCGACCCCGAGGCGTTCGCGGCCGCCGCCCGCCGGTTGCGGCAGGAGGGCAGGCGACCGCGCGCCCTGTACGTGGTGCCGGACTTCGCCAACCCGTCGGGCACGTCCATGACCCTGGCCGCGCGCGAACGGCTGCTTCGGGTCGCGGCGGAGGAGGACCTGCTGATCCTGGAGGACGACCCCTACGGGTTCTTCGTCCGCGCCGGATCCGCCCGCCCCACGCTGAAGTCGATGGACCACGAACGCCGGGTGCTGCACCTGGGGTCGTTCGCCAAGACCGCGCTGCCCGGCGCGCGCGTCGGCTACGTCGTCGCCGACCAGGAGGTCGTCGGCCCGGGCGGTCGGCGCTCCCTGCTCGCCGACGAGCTCTCCAAGATCAAGAGCATGACGACGGTCAACACCTCGGCCATCGGCCAGGCCGTCATCGGCGGACTCCTCGTGGAGTGCGACTGCCGGCTGCGCGAGGCCAACGCCGAGGCCATCGCCTACTACGGCACCAACCTGGCCACCCTGCTGGGTGAGCTGGAGCGGCACTTCCCCGAGGAGCGGCGCCGCGAGCTGGGCCTGAGCTGGAACGAGCCGACGGGCGGCTTCTTCCTCGTCGTCGACGTCCCGTTCGTCGCCGACACCAAGGCCCTCGAGGACTCCGCGCGCACCTTCGGCGTGCTGTGGACGCCTATGAGCGACTTCTACACGGAGGGCGGCGGGGAGCACCGGCTCCGGCTCTCCTGCAGCGCCCTGACCCCCGACCAGATCGTCGAGGGCGTGCGCAGACTGGCGCGGTTCATCGAGTCCCGGGCCGCCGAGGCGACCGAACGCCCCTGACGAAGCGGTACGAGGCCGGACAGGTTCCAGGGCCCGGCCGGACGTCGGACGGGCCCTTGTTTCCCTTCCATGATTTCCCTTCCATGATCTCAAAACTGAACGCACGGTCGTGCTAATGTCTTGGCCGGACAACCACTCGCGAAAGGGCCCGCATGGATATCCGGAAACTCGACCGGACGGCTGTGCTGGAGACCGTACGCCTCTTACAGCAGGCCGACCCGACGGACTGGGACCTCCCGACACCCTGCGCCGGATGGACACTCCGCCAGCTCGTGGCCCACATGGCGGGCCAGCACCACGGCTTCGCGGCGGCCGCCTCGGGAGGCGGTGACGACCTCGCCGTATGGCAGCCGATCGCGCTCGGCGACGACCCGTCGGCGACGTACCGGGCCGCGGCCTGGACCGCCATCGACGCCTTCACCCAACAGGGCGTGCTCACCCGGGAGTTCCTCCTCCCCGAGATCAGCACCACCAGACGCTTCCCGGCCTCGGTCGCGATCGGCTTCCACTTCCTGGACTACGTGGTCCACGGCTGGGACGTGGCCCGCACGCTCGGCGTGCCCCTGGATCTCGACGAGCAGGTCGCCGAGGCCGCCCTCGCGTTCGCCCTGCGCGTGCCGGACGACGAACGCCGGCTCGTACCCGACCCCCTGTTCCGCCCCGCCCTGCCCGCGGCGGCCGGCGCGAGCTCCCTCGACCTCGTCCTGACGTCGCTCGGCAGGTCCCCCGACTGGTCCGCCGCGGCGGCCCTGTAGTCACGGCCCGCACACGTCACCGGCCCGTGGACCTCACCGGCCCGTCACGCCCCAAGCCCGACACGCACAGGGAGACACCTTGCTCACTGAACTCAAGCAGCATGTCGCACGGCGCCTCAGTCTGACGGAGGAGGAGGTGTTCGCCGGGCAGCCGCTGTCGGCCGTCCTCGTCGCCTCGCCGACGGCGATCAACTCCGTCGACCTGCTGGACGCGTTCGCGGGCGCACTCGCGGACACCGGCTTCGACGACGACGTCGAACTGCCGACGATGACCCTCCAGCACACCGCGGAGGAAGTCGTCCAGGCCCTCGGCAAGCAGCTCGCAGCCAGCTCCTCCTGAACGGAAAGCTCCCAGCTCCTCCTGAACGGAAGGCGAGACCCATGCTGATCATGACCGACATCGTCAAGGAACTCCGCTCCGGGGCCACCCTCACCGATGTGCTGCGCGCCCAGCACAGCTACCACGAGCAGCGCCGCTGGTCGTCGGACGAACTCTTCGACGGCCGCCGCCTCACGCATCCGGGCGAGAGCGACAAGGCCGCCCTGTGGCACGCCGCCCGCGCCGAACTCACCACCCAGCCGGCCGGTATCCGGCTCGCCGTGGACGGCGTCAAACTCGCCAACGAGATACGCGAGTCCAACCCGCTGGGCAGCGACGTCCTGCACATCGCCGCCGCCTGGTCGGCCCGCTACTGGCTGGAGGAGGAGGCCCACCACGAGATCTCCTTCGGGCGTCTGATGGAGATGACCGGCATCGACCCGATCGACCAGGAAGAGGTCGTCGAGTGCCGCGGGCCCCTTCCCATGGACAACTACGCCCGGGTCTGCATCCTCCAGGCCTGTGTGGAGATCGAGGCCTGCGTGTCGTACCAGCACGCGGCCCGCACCAGCAAAGACGAGCTGGTGCACGACGTCTTCCACACGGTCATGAAGGACGAGGTGCAGCACCGGCAGTACTTCGCCGCCTTCGCCAAGGCCCTGGTGGAGTCCGGGGTCTACCCGCTCAAGGACGTCCTGTCGATGGCGTACACCTGGGTCCGCCCCGACGGCGGCGAGACCTTCGGCTCGACCCGCGAGGCCCAGACCGAGCGGAAGGGCCACGTCAACTGGTGGGAGCGGGTCCGGACCGACGAGGAGGAGTTCGCCCTCCGCGACGACGCGCTGCATGAAGGGTCGGTGCACGCACGCAAGTTGAGCAGCGTGTTCGCCCTGGTGCGGGAAGTCACCGGCATCGAGACCCGATCCTACGAGGACTTGAAGCGTGCCTACTTCGCCAGCCTCCGCACGAACGATGTCGACCGGATTCGATCTGCAGTCAGTCGCGGAGCTCGCTCAGAGGCGGCACTTGCGGGATAGCGGGGCGGTATTCACCGCGGGGGAGCGGGCACACTGCCGCTCCCGTCCCGACCCGGACGCGTCCCTGGCGGGGCTGCTGTCGGCCAAGGAGGCCTTCATCAAGGCCCTCAGCTCGATGGGAGGCGCACCCGAGTGCACCTTCCCCGAGATCGAGGTCGGCCACGGCCCCGCCGGGCAGCCCCGGCTGCGGCTGCACGGAGACGTCGCCCGCTGGTGCGAGGAGCGCAACATCTCGGCGGAGCTGTCGATCAGCCACACCGGCGGCATGGCCGGTGCCGTGGTCGTCCTCCTGGCCGAGCCGATGACGAGCGGAGGGCACCACCCCACATGACAACCGTCACACCACGGGTCCTGGAGCACACCTGTGAAGTCGCCCTGCGCCCCAACGACTTCGACTGGGCCGGGCACCTGAACAACAGCGTGTACCCCCAGCTTCTGGAGACCGGCCGCTGGGAGTGGGGGCTCGCCCACGGCGTCGACGCCCGCGAGGACTCCGTCGTCGCCATGGTGCTCCAGCTCCAGCTGGACTACGTCCAGTCGGTCGACTGGGACCCGGTCGGCCGCCTCGTCGTGCGCACGTCCCTCGCGGAACAGTCGGCCTACAGCTTCACCCTGGCCCAGGACGTCGAACGGCCCGACGGCACGGTGGTGGCCAGAGGCCGGGTCCGCCTCGGCCTCATCGACCGCCACACCAAACGCATCCACAAGGTCAACCTGGACACGATGCTCGAGGGCCCCGGGAGCGTGGCATGACAGGCACCACACTGCCCCAGGCCCTCGCCGCCCAGGCCCACCGTGCCGACGCCACCGTCACCTTCGGCACCTCCGCCCGGCGGGAGACCCTGACGTACCCCGAGTTCGCCGAGCAGATCGCCGCGGCGGCCGGCGGCTTCGCCGAGCAGGGCGTACGCCCCGGGGACCGGGTCATGCTCCGCATCGGCAGCTCCCGCGAGAGCCTGCTGGCCCTGCTCGCCCTGATGCACCTCGGCGCGGTCCCCGTCTCCGTGAAGCCACGCGTGCCCGGGGCCGTCGTCGAGCAGTACCTGGCCGCGGTGACCCGGCAGCAGCAGGCGCGCCACGCCGTCCGGATCTCCGGGCACGGCCTGAACGAACTCCGGCTGGACCTGCACCCGGCCCGGGCGCCCGAACCGGCACCGGGGGACCCGGAGGACCTCGCGTTCGTCCAGTACACGAGCGGTTCCACCGGCATGCCCCGCCCGATCCCGCTCAGTCACCGCGCGGTCCTCGGCAACATCGAGGCCATCCGCGACGTGTCCGGCATGCGGCCGGGCCACGCCGGTCTGATGGCGCTGCCGCTCCACCACGACATGGGCCTGATCGGAACCCTGACCGCGCTCGTCCAGGGCGCCGACGTGGTCCTCGAGGAGCCCGGCACCTTCCTGCGCAGGCCCCTGGGGGCCCTGCGCCTCGTCCGGGACGCCGAGCGCGTCCACAGCGCCTTCCCCGACTTCATGCTGCGCTACCTGGCGGCACGGATCACGGAGGCCGCGGACAAGGAGAAGCCCGATCCCCAGCTGTTCCAGGCCTGGGGCACCGTCTTCTGCGGGGCCGAACCCATCCGCCGGGAGTCGGTGCGCACGTTCCTCGACGCCACCACCGACTGGGGCTTCGACCCGTCGGCGCTGGTGTTCTGCTACGGCCTCGCCGAAGCGGTCCTGATGGCCACCTCGCACCGCCTCACGGACCCCGCCACCGGATTCCGCACCCAGGGCCCGGTCGCCACCGCCTGCCTCGGCACCACCATGCCCGGCCTCGACCTGCGCGTCGTGGACGAGTCGGGCCGCACCTGCGCCGAGGCGCAGACGGGCCGCGTACAGCTGCGCGGGGACACCCTGTTCAACGGGTACGACGGCGCCACCGACCACCGCACCACCTGGTTCGACACCGGCGACCTGGGCCACCTGGACGCGGGCCTGCTCTACCTCGGCGGCCGGCGCTCCGACCGTGTCTCCGTCAACGGCACCAACGTCTTCGCCGCCGACGTGGAACAGGTGGCGGCGGCCGAACCGGGCGTCGCCGAGTGCGTCGTCCTCCCGTACGGCGCCTCGTTCGCCGTCGTGGTCGTGGCGGAGCGGGGCCGGGACATCGACACCGACGGCATCGCGGCCCGCGTCACCGCGGACTTCTCCGTCGCCCCGGAGACCGTCGTCGAGGTCCCGCACAGCGCCGTCGTCCGCACGGCGAGCGGCAAGCCCGCGCGCACGTACATGGCGGCCCGGCTCGAAGAAGGGGGACTGCTCCCGCGGGTGGCGACGGCCGCCCACCCCTGAGACGTTCCTCACAGAAAGAGAAGCCGCACAGAAACAGTGGGATCCCGACAAACCAGAACGGGCGGCACCGTGATCACGATGCCGCCCGTTCCGCTGGTGCGCGAGGGGGGAGTTGAACCCCCACGCCCTTGCGGGCACTGGAACCTGAATCCAGCGCGTCTGCCTATTCCGCCACCCGCGCATTGGGTGTGTCCTCCGGCTCCTTCCCCTGTGGGGCTGGCGCCTTCCGACATCCAGAACATTAGCACGGTGGGCCGGGTGGATTCACATCGCTTATCCGCCGCCCCCGGCCCCCCGCAGAGACGCCGGCGCCCCCACCACGTATCAACGAGGGCCTGTTCACGTATCAACCTCGTACCGGTCCCGGCCATCTGCCCAGGAGCCGGACGAGGTCCACAGTCAGGTGCGGGACACTGGTCTACGGCCCCCTCTACGATCCTGGGCAGAGGTACGTACAGGAGAGCTTCCGGGGAAGGGGTCGAGGAGAGCCTCGACACCCGTCGACCGGGTCGACAGGGGGAACCAGCCGATTCACCGGCGCGTGGATACGATCAGTAAGCAGTACCAGGCAAGAAGCAGTACGCAGGGCAGCAGAAGAAGCAGTCCACAGGACGGCAACGACGGAGGAGGTGCCTCATGGGAGTCCTGAAGAAGTTCGAGCAGCGTCTCGAAGGTCTGGTCAACGGCACCTTCGCCAAGGTCTTCAAGTCCGAGGTCCAGCCGGTGGAGATCGCCGGAGCGCTGCAGCGCGAGTGCGACAACAACGCCACGATCTGGAACCGCGACCGCACCGTCGTCCCCAACGACTTCATCGTGGAGCTGAGCACGCCGGACTTCGAGCGGCTCAGCCCCTACTCCGGCCAGCTCGGCGACGAGCTCGCCGGCATGGTGCGCGACTACGCCAAGCAGCAGCGCTACACCTTCATGGGCCCGATCAAGGTCAACCTGGAGAAGGCGGACGACCTCGACACCGGCCTGTACCGGGTACGCAGCCGTACGCTCGCCTCGTCCAGCAGCCAGGCCCCCGAGAGCGCTCCGGCGGCCGGCGGCGGGCGTCCCGGCGGGTACGGCTACCCGCAGCCGGGACAGTCCGCCCGTCCCGGCGCCGCCGCCGCTCCCCCCATGCCGTCCGCGCCGCCGCCCGGCGGCCGGCCCGGCGGGTACGGTTACCCCCAGCCCGCGGGCGGCCAGCGGCCCCCGGCCGCGCCCGCGGCCGGCGGACGAACCCGCCACTGGATCGAGATCAACGGCACCCGCCATCAGATCTCCCGCGCGACGCTGGTGCTGGGCCGCAGTACCGAAGCCGACGTGCGGATCGACGACCCCGGCGTCTCGCGCCGGCACTGTGAGATCCGGACCGGAACGCCCTCGACGATCCAGGATCTCGGGTCCACCAACGGCATCGTGGTGGACGGGCAGCACACCACCCGCGCTACGCTCCGCGACGGCTCGCGGATCGTCGTGGGCAGTACCACCATCATTTACCGGCAAGCCGAAGGGTGAAGCGGGGGCAATGTCAGAGCTGACCCTCACGGTCATGCGGCTGGGTTTCCTGGCCGTCCTGTGGCTGTTCGTGATCGTGGCCGTGCAGGTCATCCGCAGCGACCTGTTCGGTACGCGCGTCACCCAGCGCGGTGCGCGCCGGGAAGCCGCGCGCCCGCAGCAGCAACAGGCCGCCCGCCAGGCCCCACCGCCACAGCGCCAGCAGTCGGGCGGCGGCCGCCAGCGCCGTAACGCCCCCACCAAGCTGGTGGTGACCGAGGGCACCCTCACGGGCACCACCGTCGCCCTCCAGGGGCAGACCATCACCCTGGGCCGGGCGCACGACAGCACGATCGTGCTGGACGACGACTACGCCTCCAGCCGCCACGCACGGATCTACCCGGACCGCGACGGCCAGTGGATCGTCGAGGACCTGGGCTCCACCAACGGCACGTACCTCGACCGGAACCGGCTGACGACGCCCACGCCGATCGCGCCGGGCGCGCCGATCCGCATCGGCAAGACCGTCATCGAGCTTCGGAAGTAGTGCTACATCATGACTGAGCGCGAGCGGAGCGAGCACGCAGCGGCGG
This sequence comes from Streptomyces sp. NPDC002888, assembly GCF_042888465.1. Classification (NCBI taxonomy): domain Bacteria; kingdom Bacillati; phylum Actinomycetota; class Actinomycetes; order Kitasatosporales; family Streptomycetaceae; genus Streptomyces; species Streptomyces sp. NPDC002888. The sequence goes on from NZ_JBIAPU010000048.1 coordinate 37,585, forward strand.
TCCCCACCCCGGGCCCCGGCGCGCTCCCGACCGGAGGGTGGGCAGTGTGGCTCGACACGACCGGCTGTACCCGGAGCCGACTGGCGAGGTGCGCATGAGCCTGTCACTGCGCTTCGCCGCCGGATCGCACAAGGGCATGATCCGGGAGGGCAACGAGGACTCCGGTTACGCCGGTCCGCGCCTGCTCGCCATCGCCGACGGCATGGGCGGCGCCGCCGCCGGTGAGGTCGCCTCCTCCGAGGCCATCTCCACCATCGTCGCCCTCGACGACGACATCCCCGGCTCCGACGTGCTCACCTCGCTCGGCCACGCCGTACAGCGCGCCAACGACCAGCTGCGCTCCATGGTCGAGGACGACCCCCAGCTCGAAGGCATGGGGACGACATTGACCGCGCTGCTGTGGACGGGCCAGCGACTGGGCCTCGTGCACGTCGGCGACTCGCGGGCGTACCTGCTGCGCGACGGCATGCTGACCCAGATCACGCAGGACCACACCTGGGTGCAGCGGCTGGTCGACGAGGGCCGCATCACCGAGGAAGAGGCCACCACCCACCCGCAGCGCTCCCTGCTGATGCGCGCGCTGGGCAGCGGCGACCACGTCGAACCGGACCTCTCCATCCGCGAGGTGCGCGCCGGCGACCGCTACCTGATCTGCTCCGACGGACTGTCCGGGGTCGTCTCCCACCAGACGCTCGAGGACACCCTCGCCAGCTACCAGGGCCCGCAGGAGACCGTGCAGGAGCTCATCCAGCTCGCGCTGCGCGGCGGCGGCCCCGACAACATCACCGTCATCATCGCGGACGTCCTCGACCTCGACACCGGCGACACCCTCGCCGGGCAGCTGTCCGACACCCCGGTGGTGGTCGGCGCCGTCGCCGAGAACCAGCTCCAGCTGCACGACAACGGCATCATGCAGACCCCCGCGGGGCGCGCATCGGGCCTGGGCCGTCAGGTGCCCGGACAGGGCGGCGGCGAGTTCGGCCCGCCCGGCTCCGGCGACACCACCGGCTACGTCCCGACCGGCGGCTTCGATGGCTACGGCGAAGACGACTTCGTCAAGCCCGGCAAGGGCCGCAGGTGGCTCAAGAGATCCTTCTACGCCATCCTCGCGCTCGCCGTCGTCGGCGGCGGCCTCTACGGCGGCTGGCGCTGGACGCAGACGCAGTACTACGTCGGCACCAAGGACGAGCACATCGCGCTGTACCGGGGCATCAGCCAGGACCTGGCGTGGGTGTCGCTGTCGAAGGTCGAGAAGGACCACCCCGAGATCGAACTCAAGTACCTGCCGCAGTACCAGCAGAAACTGGTCGAGGCCACCATCGCCGAAGGCGGCCTGCAGAACGCCCAGAAGAAGATCACGGAGCTGTCCGTCCAGGCGTCGGCGTGCAAGAAGCAGGCCGAGCGCACCACCGCCGGAAACCAGAGCAACGCCAAGACCGGCGAGGGCGAGGCCGGAGGCACCACGGGAACCACTCCCGCCTCCCTCACGTCCAAGGCGTCACCGAGTCCCTCGGCGACATCTCCGTCCACGCCTCCGTCCCCGTCCACGACCCCGACCGCGCCCACACCCAGCCCCGGCCCCACTCTCTCGGAGGAAGAGCAGAAGGTCGTCTCGCTGTGCGGTAAGCAGTAGGCAAGCCGTGAGAGGCCCCGTCACACGATGAGCAGTACTACCAACCCGTCGACGCACCACACGTCCACGATCGGCTCGATCGGCACACCGAGCCGGCGCAACACCGAGCTCGCGCTCCTGGTGTTCGCCGTCGCCATCCCGGTGTTCGCCTACGCCAACGTGGGCCTCGCCATCAACGAGGAGGTGCCGTCCGGCCTGCTGAGCTACGGGCTCGGCCTCGGCCTCCTGGCCGGCGTCGCCCATCTCGTCGTACGCAAGTTCGCGCCGTACGCGGATCCGCTGCTGCTGCCGCTGGCCACGCTGCTGAACGGCCTCGGTCTCGTCGTCATCTGGCGGCTCGACCAGTCCAAGCTGCTGCAGTCCATCAAGCAGGCGGGCACCGCCGCGCCACGGCAGCTGCTGTACACGGCACTGGGCATCGCCCTGTTCATCGTGGTGCTGGTCTTCCTCAAGGACCACCGCGTCCTGCAGCGCTACACCTACATCTCCATGGTCGGCGCGCTGTTCCTGCTGCTGCTGCCGCTGGTGCCGGGCCTCGGCCAGAACATCTACGGCGCCAAGATCTGGATCTCGGTCGCCGGTTTCTCCATCCAGCCCGGTGAGTTCGCGAAGATCGTCCTCGCGATCTTCTTCGCCGGCTATCTCATGGTGAAGCGCGACGCGCTCGCCCTGGCCAGCCGCCGCTTCATCGGCCTGTACCTGCCCCGCGGCCGCGACCTCGGCCCGATCCTGGTCGTCTGGTTCATCTCGATCCTGATCCTGGTCTTCGAGACCGACCTCGGTACCTCGCTGCTGTTCTTCGGAATGTTCGTCATCATGCTGTACGTCGCCACCGAGCGGACCAGCTGGATCGTCTTCGGTCTGCTGATGTCCAGCGTCGGCGCGGTCGGCGTGGCCAGCTTCGAACCGCACGTCCAGCAGCGTGTCCAGGCCTGGCTCGACCCGATGAAGGAGTACCTGCTCTCCCGGCAGGGCGTCGGCGGCCACTCCGAGCAGGCGATGCAGGCGTTGTGGGCGTTCGGCTCCGGCGGCACCCTCGGCACGGGCCTCGGCCAGGGCCACTCCGACCTCATCCGGTTCGCCGCCAACTCCGACTTCATCCTCGCCACCTTCGGCGAGGAGATGGGCCTCGCCGGCATCATGGCGATCCTGCTCATCTACGGCCTGATCGTGGAGCGCGGTGTGCGCACCGCCCTCGCCGCCCGCGACCCGTTCGGCAAGCTGCTCGCCATCGGCCTGTCCGGCGCCTTCGCCCTCCAGGTGTTCGTCGTCTCCGGCGGTGTGATGGGCCTCATCCCGCTGACCGGTATGACGATGCCGTTCCTGGCGTACGGCGGTTCCTCCGTGATCGCCAACTGGGCGCTCGTCGGCATCCTCATCAGGATCAGCGACACCGCGCGCCGCCCGGCGCCCGCCCCTGCCGCCAACCCCGACGCCGAGATGACCCAGGTGGTCCGCCCGTCATGAACAAGCCCCTGCGCCGGATCGCGATCTTCTGCGGCCTCCTGGTCATCACGCTCCTCCTCCGCGACAACTGGCTCCAGTACGTCAAGGCCGACACCCTGGCCACCGACACCGACAACCGCCGCGTGGCCATCGAGCGGTACGCCACCCCGCGCGGCGACATCATCGTCGACGGCAAGGCCATCACCGGGCACACCACGACGTCGGGCAGCGACTTCAAGTACAAGCGCACCTACAAGGACGGCGCCATGTGGGCGCCGGTCACCGGCTACGTCTCGCAGGCCTACGGCGCCACCCAGCTCGAGTACATCGAGGACGGCATCCTCAGCGGCAACTCCGACCAGCTCTTCTTCCGCAACACCCTCGACATGATCACGGGGAAGAAGAAGGAGGGCGGCAACGTCGTCACCACCCTCAACGCCGCAGCGCAGAAGGCCGCCTACGACGGTCTGAAGAAGCGCGGCAAGGGTGCCGTGGCCGCCATCGACCCGTCCACCGGCAAGATCCTCGCGCTGGCCTCCTACCCGTCCTACGACCCGTCCACCATCGCCGGCGGCGGCGCCTCGGACGAAAAGGCGTGGAAGGCCCTCGACAAGAAGAACAACCCCGACGACCCGTCGCTCAACCGGGCGCTGCGCGAGGTCTACCCGCCCGGCTCCACCTTCAAGGTGGTCACCGCGGCCGCCGCGCTGGAGAACGGCCTGTACACGAGCGCCGACCAGAAGACCAGGTCGCCGCTGCCGTGGATCATGCCGGGCACCTCGACCCCGCTGAAGAACGAGGGGAACATCCCCTGCGAGAACGCGACCCTGCGCGTCGCCCTGCAGTACTCCTGCAACTCCGTCTTCGGCAAGGTCGGCTCCGACCTCGGCAACGACAAGATGCTGGAGGAGGCCAAGAAGTTCGGCTTCGACTCCGAGCACTTCGTCCCGGTCCGCACCACCGCCTCGGTCTTCTCCGACGACATGGACCAGTCACAGACCGCGCTGTCCTCGATCGGTCAGTTCAACACCGCGGCGACACCGCTGCAGATGGCCATGGTCCCCGCGGCCGTCGCCAACGACGGCAAGCTGATGAAGCCGTACATGGTCGACGAACTCCAGGCGCCGAACGTCGACACCCTCGAGAAGACGGACCCGGAGGAGATGAGCCGGCCGCTGTCGGAGAAGAACGCCCAGGTCCTCCAGTCGATGATGGAGACCGTCGTCAAGGAGGGCACGGGCACCGCGGCGCAGATCGGCGGCGGTGTCACCGTGGGCGGCAAGACCGGTACCGCCCAGCACGGCGTCGACAACAGCGAGAAGCCGTACGCCTGGTTCATCTCCTACGCCAAGCTCAGCGACGGCAGCTCGCCGGTCGCCGTGGCCGTGGTCGTGGAGGACGACAAGGCCGTCCGCGACGACATCTCGGGTGGCGGTCTGGCAGCTCCCATCGCGAAGAGCGTGATGGAGGCGGTCATCAACAGCAAGAAGTGACCCCGATCACGTCCCCTTCGCATCGGTGCACGTTGCGATACCGGTCCTGTATCGGGTGACGGGCTTGGCCAGGTCACACAGAGCGAGCCGGGTACGGTAGGCCCGGACGGCAGCCTCCGACCGCACGCGTGTGCCGGTCGGGACCGACGGAGAGGGCTGGTAGGAAGCTATGGAAGAGCCGCGTCGCCTCGGCGGCCGGTACGAGCTGGGCCCGGTGCTCGGCCGTGGTGGCATGGCGGAGGTTTATCACGCGCATGACATCCGGCTCGGGCGCCAGGTGGCGGTGAAGACGCTGCGCGCGGATCTCGCGCGCGACCCGTCCTTCCAGGCCCGGTTCCGCCGGGAGGCCCAGTCGGCCGCCTCGCTCAACCACCCCGCGATCGTCGCGGTCTATGACACGGGCGAGGACTACATCGACAACGTCTCGATCCCGTACATCGTCATGGAGTACGTCGACGGCTCCACCCTCCGTGAGCTTCTTCACAGCGGCCGCAAGCTGCTGCCGGAGCGGTCCATGGAGATGACCATCGGCATCCTCCAGGGCCTGGAGTACGCCCACCGCAGCGGCATCGTCCACCGAGACATCAAGCCGGCCAACGTCATGCTGACGCGCAACGGCCAGGTCAAGGTCATGGACTTCGGCATCGCCCGTGCCATGGGCGACTCCGGCATGACGATGACGCAGACGGCGGCCGTCATCGGCACCGCCCAGTACCTGTCGCCGGAGCAGGCCAAGGGCGAGCAGGTCGACGCCCGGTCCGACCTCTACTCGACGGGCTGTCTGCTCTACGAGCTGCTGACCGTCCGCCCGCCGTTCGTCGGCGACTCCCCGGTCGCGGTCGCCTACCAGCATGTCCGGGAGGAGCCGCAGTCCCCGAGCGTCTTCGACCCCGAGATCACACCCGAGATAGACGCGATCGTCCTGAAGGCGCTGGTCAAGGACCCGGACTACCGCTACCAGTCCGCCGACGAGATGCGCGCCGACATCGAGGCCTGCCTCGACGGCCAGCCGGTCGCGGCCACGGCGTCGCTGGGCTCGGTCGGCTACGGCGGCTACCCCGACGACCAGCCGACGACGGCCCTGCGCGCCGACGCGGGCGCCACGACCATGCTGCCGCCGATGAACCCGGACGAGGGCGGCTACGGCTACGACGACCGCTCCGGCCGGCGCCGCCAGAAGAAGTCCAACACCTCGACGATCCTCCTGGTCGTCGCGGCCGCCCTGGTCCTCGTCGGCGCGATCCTGATCGGCAAGTGGGCCTTCGGCGGCGACGGTGTGGCCAATGACACGGTGCCGGTCCCGAACTTCGTGGGCTCGACCAAGGCGAACGCCGAGAAGGTCGCCACCAATGCCGAACTGAAGCTCGTACCGACCGAGAAGCCCTGCGAGGCCCAGCCGAAGGGCAACATCTGCTCGCAGGAGACCACTGCGGGAACCGACGTCAAGAAGGGCACCTCGGTCAACGTCGTGGTCTCGACGGGCGCGCCGAAGGTCGTGGTGCCCACCGTCCTCGGCAAGACCCTCGACGAGGCGAAGTCGATCCTGGAGGACGACAAGTACGGGTTCAAGGTCGAGACGAAGGAAGAGGTGTCCACGGAGGATCCGGGCACCGTCACGGACCAGGACCCGGATCTCGGCGACGAGGTGGAGAAGGGGACCACGGTCACCCTCACCATCGCCAAGGCCGAGGAGAAGGCGACCGTCCCCGACGTCACCGGCCAGGACTGTGAGAAGGCCAAGGCGCAGATGACCCAGAACAACCTGGTCGGCACCTGCACCGAGGTGGAGGTCCAGGACCCGAACCAGGTCGGCAAGGTCATCGGCACCACGCCCCAGGCCAACTCCCAGGCCTCCAAGGGCTCGTCGGTCACCATCCAGATCGGCAAGGCGGCCCAGAAGCAGCAGACGCAGGTCCCGAACATCCAGGGCCAGACCCTGGGGACCGCCAAGCAGCTGCTCCAGCAGGCCGGCCTCCAGGTCGGCAAGATCCAGGGCTCCGACGACGACAACTCCCTCGTCCTCGGCTCGAACCCGGGTCAGGGCCAGACGGTCGACCAGGGCACCGCGGTGGACCTGTTCACCGCGGGCGGCAACAACAACGGCGGAAACAACAACGGCGGAAACGACGGGGGCGGCGGCATCTTCGGCTGACCGTGCCCGACCGGCGAACTGATCCGCTGGAACGTGAGAGTCCCCGGTACCGCACGATGCGTACCGGGGACTCTCACGTGCGGTGGTTCATCCCCGCTGACCAGTCTTGGAGCAGTGCATGTCCTCGTTGGATGAGTTGCAGGCCTTGCTGGGCGAGCCCGTTGGCCGGCAACCGAGCCCGGACGACTGGAACGAAGTCGAGCAATACGTAGGTTCCGCTTTGCCCGGCGACTTCAAGACGTTCCTCAATGCCTACGGCAGCGGGGCCATCTCCGGTGAGCTCGTTGTCTTCCACCCGCGTGGACCGAGCCCGTTGCTGGGGCGCATGCGCAAGACGCACCAGACGTTCACTGAGCGTCGAGACAGGGCCCTGAGCTTCGGAGGCTCCGCGCATGTCCCGTACCCCTTCCACCCCGAACCCGGTGGGCTGATTTCGTGGGGACGACCACAGTGGTGACGAGCACTTCTTCCTCCCCTGCGACCCGGACCCGGACCGGTGGAAGGTCGTCACGATGGTCCACGAAGAGGGCTGCGAAACCTTCGACGGCCCGTTCTCGGCCTTCGCCCTCGCGTTCGTGCGGCGGCTGCTCGACGTGGACCGATACCACGGCATCGAACCAGAAGCCCTGGAGTACCTGGAGCCGGAGGACCTTGAGGAACTGGTCGCCGCCGGAGAGATCGGCCCCGTCCAGCCGAGCTTCGAGCCCCTCTGAACGGAGCGGCCGCAAACGATTCCTGGACAACAGATAGCACTTCAAGCGACGAACCACGCCGGCAGGCTCTCGGCACCCGATGGCGGCGCCTGGGCGCAGGCCAGCAGGCCCTGCTCACCCTCGCCCATCTCCGCAACGGCCACCCCTACGCCCAGCTCGGGGCTGGGGTCGGTCTTCATCGTGTCATCAGACGCCACTCCTCGTTGATCGATTGGGGTGGGGTGTCAGCTCTGCCCTGGCGGCCATACGGCCCGACCACCGACAGAAGGGCAGGACGTGATCAACGAATCGGTACTGATGGAGTCCAAGAGCCTGCGCGGCAGCGTGCTGGAGCGGACAGACGTGCTCGACAGGGTCAAGGCACTGTCACTGCTGCCGGACGGGATGCATGTGACTACGGCGATGGTGGCGGCGTACTTCGAAGTCGCCGAAACCGTGGTCAACAACCTGCTCAGCCGCCACCGGCAAGAGCTGGAGTCCAACGGCCTGCGGGTCCTGCGGGGTGCTGACCTGCGTGAATTTCACAAACTCAATGTGAGTTCCTCTTCCGGCGGTGGTTTTCCACAGCGGCGCTCCAGCCTCGCCATCTGGTCCCGCCGTGCCGTCCTCAACGTGGCCATGCTCCTCAGGGACAGCGAAGTCGCCCGTCAGGTGCGTGTGTACCTCCTGGACATGGAGTACGCGGCTCGCACACAGCCTGTGGACAACTCCGTACGCAGGGACACCGTCTCCCTCGACGACCACATCGACCGACGCATCGCCCACATCCTCGGCCGGAACGTCGTTCCCCTGTTCAACGCCCTCATCGCCTCCTCCGGCGAACAGCGCCGTGAGCTCATCGAGCTCCGCCAGGACATCGAGAACGTCGAACGCAAGCTGTGCTGGCACCACCAGCGCATCCGGAGCCTGGAAGGGGAAGCACCGACAGACCAGGTCAGGGCCTCCATCAGCGCCATGACCTGGCAGGCCTTCGAGCGTCACGTCGCCGTGCTGCTGCGCCGCGACGGCTGCACGGAAGTCGTCGTACGCCAGGCCCGCACCGACCGGGGCATCGACATCACGGCACGCACGGCCGACGGGCGTACCGTCGCCGTCCAGTGCAAGAACCGCGCCGGCCGCCGGTCGGTCCCCAGCGCCGACATGCAGAAGTTCGCCGGCGCCGCACGAGCCGTCAACCGCGCGGACCTCGCCCTGTTCGTCGCCACCTGCAACTTCAGCCTCGAAGCGCAGGCGATCGCCGATCTGAGCGGGGTCATCACAGTGAACCGCGACGAACTCGAGGCATGGAGCGCCGGAGTACGCCTGAACGCCCTGGGATAGGCCGCACACGAGAGGCCCGAAGCCGCAAAAGGAAGTTGCGGCTTCGGGCCTCCGCCATGCTAGGTGACTGAGCTCCCGCAAGGAGCTCAGTCACCCCAGTTCCTTCGGCGGTGTCCGCTCGCTGTTCACCTTGTCCACCCGCACCAGCTCGCCCCACACCACGTACCGGTAGCGGCTCGTGTAGACCGGTGTGCAGGTCGTCAGGGTGATGTAGTGGCCGGGCTTCTTCTTGCCGGACTCCTTGGGGACCTCGGTGAGGACCTTGACGTTGTACTTCGAGGTCTCGGGAAGGATCGCGTAGACCTTGTAGACGTACCACTTGTCCTTCGTCTCGAAGACGATCGGGTCGCCCATCTCCAGCTTGTCGATGTTGTGGAACTTCGCGCCGTGGCCGTCGCGGTGGGCGGCCAGGGCGAAGTTGCCGTCCTTGCCGCTGGTCGGCAGGGTCGCCTTGACGGGTTCGGTGTAGTAGCCGGCGACGCCGTCGTTGAGGATCTCGGACGAGGTGCCCTTCTCGACCAGGACCTCGCCGTTCTTCATCGCGGGCACGTGCAGGAAGCCGATGCCGTTCTTGGTGTCCAGCGCGCCGGGCCCTGAGTCGTGGGCCCAGGTGTCGCGGACCTTGTCGCCCTGCTTGTGCGCCGCGCGGTCGGCCACGACGTTCGTCCACCACAGGGAGTAGACGACGAACAGGCCGAGCACCAGGCCCGCCGTGATGAGGAGTTCACCGAAGACACTGACCGCCGTCGCGATCCGGCCGCCCCGGCGCCGCGGCGCGGGCGGGGACGCGGACGCGTCGGTGTGCTCTGCGGTGCCGTCGGTGGTCGCTGCCACTGTTCATCTGCCCTTACTCGACTAGCGCATCCGGCTTGCCCTTGCTGCGCGGCCGTTCCTCGACCATCTTGCCCCAGACGATCAACCGGTACTTGCTGGTGAACTCCGGCGTGCACGTCGTCAGCGTGATGTAGCGGCCCGGCCCGGTGAGGCCCGAGCCAGGGGGGACGGGGTCCAGGACGCTCGTGTTGCTCGGCGGCGTCACGGGGAGCATCGACGCCATCTTGTAGACGAAGTAGTCGTCCTGCGTCTCGACGACGATCGCGTCACCCGGCTTGAGCCTGTTGATGTACCGGAACGGCTCGCCGTGCGTGTTGCGGTGGCCCGCCAGCCCGAAGTTGCCGGTCTTCGCGTCGGGCATCGCCGTCTTCAGCGGGTCCTCCCCGTAGTGCCCGACCATGCCCTTGTCGAGCACCTTCTTGTTGCTGACGCCCTCGGCGATCGGGACGACCACGTCCAGCTCGGGGATGTGCAGGATCGCGAAGCCCTGGCCCGGCGAGAACGTCCCCGGGTTGCGCTTGCCGTTCGCCCAGTCGTCCTGGAGCTTGTTCGCCTCGCTGCCGGCCTGCGCGTGCGCCCGTACGTTCGTCCACCACAGCTGGTAGGTGACGAACAACAGCATCAGCACACCGGTCGTGATGAACACCTCACCTACGGCCCGGCTGGCGACCACGGCCGCGCCGGGCTTGCGTGCCCGCGCCTGTCGGCGGGCCTCCACGCGGGAGAGGGGCTTTGCGGCGGCGGAGCGCGGTTTGTCAGGATTCTCACCCCGGGCCGGGGTCTCCGACGCCTCCGAGGTACCGCCGTGCCGTCCACGACGGCGCTTGGCAGCCTTTCTGCGGGCCGCCCGGCCACCAGGAGTGGTTCCGGTGGCAGACGTGGCGGATGGCGCCCCAGAGACGCTCGTGGACTCGCCGCCGACCGTCTGCCCCGGCGGAGCGGGTATCCGCAACGCCACCGTCTCCTCGTCGGGAGGCGGGACGTACGGCGGAGCGCCGTACGGATCGTACGGCGCTCCGCCGAAGGAGTCCTCGCGCTCGGGGCGCAGCGCGGTCACGCCGTGGCCCTGCCCACCACCGGGGCGAGCCCCGCCGACCTCGCCACCGCGCCCTGGTCCCCGCACTCCACCAGCCAGTTGGCCAGCATCCGGTGGCCGTGCTCCGTCAGCACCGACTCGGGGTGGAACTGCACGCCCTCGACGGGCAGCTCCCGGTGCCTGAGGCCCATGATGATGCCGTCGTGCGTACGGGCCGTGACCAGCAGCTCGTCCGGGACCGTCGCCGGCTCGGCCGCGAGGGAGTGGTAGCGGGTCGCGGTGAAGGGAGAGGGCAGCCCGGCGAAGACGCCCTTGCCCTCGTGATCGACCAGCGACGTCTTGCCGTGCAGCAGCTCCGGCGCCCGGTCCACCACACCGCCGTACGCCACCTGCATCGACTGCATGCCCAGGCAGACCCCGAAGACCGGGACCCCGGTGGCGGCGCAGTGGCGCACCATCTCGATGCAGACACCCGCCTCCTCGGGGGTGCCGGGGCCCGGCGACAGCAGGACGCCGTCGAAGCCGTCCTGGGCGTGTGCCGTCGAGACCTCGTCGTTGCGCAGGACCTCGCACTCGGCGCCCAGCTGGTACAGGTACTGGACCAGGTTGAAGACGAAGCTGTCGTAGTTGTCGACGACGAGAATGCGCGCGCTCACTGGTTGTCCACCGTCACATCGTTGAAGGGCAGCAGCGGTTCGGCCCACGGAAAGACGTACTGGAACAGCACGTAGACCACGGCCAGCACCAGCACGATCGAGATCAGCGCCCTCACCCACGCGCTTCCCGGCAGATGCCGCCAGATCCAGCCGTACATGCCGTCCCTTTCCTTCGCACCACGGCACCAGACTCACGCCGTACCGCACCAGACTAACGGCGCAGAGCCTCGGGTTTGCCTGCCTCCACAGGCTGTGTGGAGTCCAGGTGCGCCCAGACGATCAGCCGGTGACTGTGCCCCCATTCCGGATCGCACGTGGTCAGCGTCAGATAGCGGCCTGGACGCGTGTACCCGGACTTACGTGGCACAGCGTCGATCACTTCAATGTCCGAGGGAACGGTTTTGTAGGGGCCTTTGTCGACCCGATACGTGAACCAGGTGGTCCCGTCGGTCAGCACCACCGCGTCGCCCCGGCGCAGCCTGGGGAAGTCCTTGAAGGGGTCGCCGTACGTGCGCCGGTGACCTGCGACGGAGAAGTTGCCCCGCTGACCGAGCCGCGCGGTGTTCGCGTAGTGGCCGAGGCCCTTCTTCAGGATGCCGGTGGAGGTGCCCTCCAGCACCGGCTTGTTCCACGTGAAACCAAGACGTGGGATGTACATGATCGCGAAGGGCTCGCCACTCCTGGCTCTGGCTGGAGCTCTGGCTGGAGCTGTGGCTTTAGCCGTGGTGCTCGGGGCGGGCGTGGGCCGCGTGTCCTGCTGAGCCCACTGGTCCTGGAGGTCGTCGATCTGGTCGTCCATGACGCGGTCGGCCCGCACACCGGTCCAGAACAGCACGTAGACGACGAGGAGCACGATCAGGGCGCCGACGGTGATGCACAGTTCGCTGAACGTCCTGACGATCACGCGCACCGGCGGCTCCTGAGACGGACTGCTCCACCTACTCCACGGGCTTCGCGTAGTGCAGGTCCACTGTGCCCGAGTAACCCGGCAGAGTCACCTTCCCGTCCTCGGTGACTTTCCAGCCGAGGCCGTAGACATTCACGTACACCATGTAGTTCTGGATCGCCGGGGACTCCGCGAGTGCCTTCTGCATCGCCTCCGGGTCCCCGACCGCCGTGATCTCGTACGGCGGAGAGTAGACGCGGCCCTGGAGGATCAGGGTGTTGCCGACGCAGCGCACCGCGCTGGTGGAGATCAGCCGCTGGTCCATGACCTTGATGCCCTTGGCGCCGCTCTTCCACAGGGCGTTCACCACGGCCTGGAGGTCCTGCTGGTGGATGACCAGGTAGTCGGGCTGCGGCTCGGGGTAGCCGGGGAGCTTGGCGGTGGCGTTCGGCGGGGCGTCGTTCAGCGTGACCGTGATCGCCTTGCCCGTCAGTTTCTGGGTGCCCGCGCTCTTCTCCAGCTGCGCCAGCTTCTCGTCCTCGGCCTTGGTGCTGCCGTCGTCGGCCTCGGCGAGCGAGTCGACGTCGTCGCGCAGGGTCGCGTTGGACTCGTCGAGCTGCCCGTTCTTGTGACTGCGCTCCTGAATGAGGTCGGAGAGCTTCAGCAAGGACGTGTCCGTGCGGATGTTGGTGCCCTTGGCCGTATTGAAGCTGGTGAAGAAAATGAGTCCCGCGAGAGCGAAGACGGCCGCCGTGAGCACCCGCACGGGTCGCAGGCGTCGGCCTCGCGCGGGACTGGATCCCGTCCCGGGGGAGTCGGCAGAATTGCTCAACGTACCCTTATCTCCTTCGGCGCCACGGAAGCACTACGCTAACGGACGCCCGGGGGAGCACTGCGAGCCCCATTGCACCGTTCCCGTGGACGTTGCCCCGAGCCCGACCCAGTATCCTGCGCGGCCACGCAGCGCATCGACAGGAGAGACCCTCGTGCCGAAGTCACGTATCCGCAAGAAGGCCGATTACACGCCGCCGCCCGCCAAGCAGGCCGCAGCCATCAAACTGAACAGCCGCTCCTGGGTCGCACCCGTCATGCTGGCCATGTTCCTCGTCGGGCTCGCCTGGATCGTCGTCTTCTATGTGACCGACGGTTCGCTGCCCATCGACAAGCTGGACAACTGGAACATCGTGGTCGGATTCGGCTTCATCGCGGCGGGCTTCGGCGTCTCCACGCAGTGGAAGTAGCAGCCAAAGTAAGGGCGACTCGGCGGTGAACACAGCTCTACCCAGGGCTATCCGCTGAGTTATCCACAGCCCAGGCAGAATTTCCACACCCGCCTGGGGAAAAGACGACGATCTGTGGATAACTCATTGGACGTTGACGCCAGTACGACTGACACACCGGTTGCCGCAAGACTGTTCGCCCCCTGTCTGACCTGTGCAAACGCGGGTCGGTGACAGGGGGCACAGTTGTTCCTGCACCGTATGCACAAGATCCGGCACACGCTGTGGACAACGGGGCGCTCAGGTGAGCTGGGCGGTTCTCAGGAGCGTCATCACCACGACGGCCGCCAGCACCAGGGCGCAGCTGCCGTACTGGATGAGGGCGCGCCGCTCGCGCGGGGCGTGAACCATGCCGTAGCCGATCACGACGCCGGCCACCAGTCCGCCGATGTGGGCCTGCCAGGCGATGTTCATGCCCGGGTTGAAGGTGAAGATCAGGTTGATCACCAGCAGGGCGATGATCGGCCGCATGTCGTACCGGAGCCGGCGCATGAGCACCGCGGTCGCGCCGAAGAGGCCGAAGATCGCGCCGGAGGCGCCGAGCGAACCGCTGCTCGGGGCGGCCAGCACATACGTGAGGGCGCTGCCCGCGAGGCCCGAGACCAGGTAGAGCGCGAGGTAGCGGACCCGGCCCAGGGCGGCTTCCAGGGGGCCGCCGAGCCACCACAGGCTCAGCATGTTGAAGGCGATGTGCCAGATGGCCTCGTGCGCGAACATCGAGGTGAACAGCAGATACCACTGGCCCTCGGCGACGCCTTCGGTAGGAGTGAACGGCGCCGGCGGCCACTGGCCGACCAGGACCAGGTGGTCCAGGAACGACGAGCGGATCTGGCCGACGAGGAAGACCGCGAGGTTGATCCCGATGAGGATCTTGGTCAGAAGGCGGGGATCGGCCGCGATGGTGCCGCCGGCCAGGGTGCGCGGCCGGGAGGCGTCGGGCGCGTGCCCCGTCCCGGAGCCGCCGCGCACGCACTCCGGGCACTGGAAGCCGACGGAGGCGCTGACCATGCACTCGGGGCAGATCGGGCGCTCGCAGCGGGTGCAGCGGATGCCGGTCTCGCGCCCGGGGTGGCGGTAGCAGACGGGCAGGCTCTGGGCAGGCTGAGACCCCTGGTCGTCCGGCCCCTTCGGACTGCCTGGCGCCTGATCCATGAGATCCCCCAAGTCGTCGTACACACGGCATTTGCCCCGCTCATCCTTACGGACGAGCGGGGCATTTGGTTCCCGTCGAGATGCCTGGGCTCGGCCCGGCGGATCAGGGCTCAGCCCTGGCGGGTCTCCACGACGACCGACTCGATGACCACGTCGTTGAGCGGGCGGTCGGTGCGCGGGTTGGTCTGCGTGGTCGCGATGGAGTCGATGACCTTCTGGCTGGCCGCGTCGGTGACCTCACCGAAGATGCTGTGCTTGCGGTTCAGCCAGGCCGTCGGGGAGACGGTGACGAAGAACTGCGAGCCATTGGTGCCCGGGCCGGCGTTGGCCATGGCCAGCAGGTACGGCTTGTCGAAGCGCAGGTCCGGGTGGAACTCGTCCTCGAACTGGTAGCCGGGACCACCGGTGCCGTTACCCAGCGGGTCACCACCCTGGATCATGAATCCGCTGATCACCCGGTGGAAGACCGTGCCGTCGTACAGCTTGGCCGTGGACCTCTCGCCGGTGGCGGGGTTGGTCCACTCGCGCTGACCCGTGGCGAGGTCTACGAAGTTCTTGACCGTCTTGGGGGCGTGGTCCGCGAAGAGCCGGACCTCGATGTCGCCGTGGTTGGTCTTCAGGGTGGCGTAGAGCTGCTCGGCCACGATCTGCCTTCCGTTGTCTTTCTGTGACCCCCTGATCCTCGCACGGTCCACGCCCCCCGTCGCCCGCCGAGGGCATCTGAGCGCATACGGAGGCCGCATCCGAGCGGATATCCGGGGCGAGTGGTGTCGGGCTGCGGGCGCGGAGAGAGGATCCGTGGCATTGTCGACGACAAGCTCGTGTTGCCCCTTATTTCACGTTCGTGACCCGGATGCCCGTCCTCGAATGCCCCAGCGTTCATTGACAGGCATGATCCGTAAAAGGGTGGAAAGTCGAAATACCGTACGCCACCGAGGAGGAGGAACCCGTGACCCGCATCGAAAGCGTGCGCGCCGCGACCGGCTCGGCGAAGGACAGCGTGCTGCACGCCGCGGAAGTGGTGGCGCCCTACGCCGACACGGCCAAGGACAGGGCCGCGTTCTACGCACACGAGGCACGCGTACGGCTCGCGCCCAAGGTGTCGCAGGCCGCCGACCAGGCTCGCGTCCAGTACGACGCGTATGTCGTGCCGCGTCTGGAGCAGGCTCGTTCGCATGTACCGCCCAAGGTCGATCAGGCTGCCCATGACGCCGCCACTCGCACCCGTGCTGCTGCCCGGCAGGCGGCCGAGTACTCCAGGCCGAGGATCGAGCAGGCCGTGGCCGTGGCCGTGCCCGTCGCGGACGAGGCCGCGACGCGCGGTGCCGCCGCTTTGGCCGCACTGCGCGGTCATGTGACGGCCAAGGAGATCGAGAAGTTGGCCCGCAGGCACCAGCGGCGGGCGCGGGCGGGTCGGGCGGCGAAGATGCTGGCCGCCCTGGGCGTGCTCGCCGGTGGCGCCTTCGCCGCCTGGAAGTGGTGGGACAAGCAGGCCAACCCCGACTGGCTGGTCGAGCCCCCCGCCGCGACGGAGGTACCCGAGGCCGGCGGGCTGACCTCGGTGGACGGCAGCGGCGACACGTCCGTGCTCGATCCCGAGGTCCAGGCGAAGCAGGCCGAGGACGACGCGGCGGACCGCGACGAGCGCGACTGACGCTCAAAGCGCCACACAGCGCCGTGGGGGGGGGGGGGGGGGGGGGGGGGGGGGGGGGGCCGGGGGGGGGGGGGGGCCGGGGGGGGGGGGGGGGGGGGGTGGGGGGGTGGGGGGGGTTGTGGGT
>NZ_JBIAPU010000049.1:0-50996 GCF_042888465.1 Streptomyces sp. NPDC002888
CCCATTACGAAACCGCCGCGGCGGGGCCCGGTTTTACCTGGGGTTGGGGGCCAAAAAAACCCGGCCCCCGCGGCCCCCCCCCCCCCCCCCCCCCCCCCCGGGGGGGGGGCGCCCCCCCCCCCCCCCCCCCCCCCCCCCCCACTTCAGGTGCCTGTAACGGGCAGTCCCGTCACTGGTCCCTGTACATCTCCGCCACGAGGAACGCCAGGTCGAGCGACTGGCTGCGGTTGAGCCGCGGGTCGCACGCCGTCTCGTAGCGCTGGTGCAGGTCGTCGACGAAGATCTCGTCGCCGCCGCCCACGCACTCGGTCACATCGTCACCGGTGAGCTCCACGTGGATGCCGCCCGGGTGGGTGCCCAGCGACTTGTGGACCTCGAAGAAGCCCTTGACCTCGTCGAGCACGTCGTCGAAGCGGCGCGTCTTGTGGCCGGAGGCCGCCTCGAAGGTGTTGCCGTGCATCGGGTCGGTCACCCAGGCCACGGTGGCGCCCGAGGCGGTGACCTTCTCGACCAGCTCGGGGAGCTTGTCGCGGACCTTGTCGGCGCCCATGCGGACGATGAAGGTCAGCCGGCCCGGCTCACGGTCGGGGTCGAGGCGCTCGATGTACTGCAGCGCGTCCTCGGCCGTCGTCGTCGGGCCCAGCTTGATGCCGATCGGGTTGCTGATCTTCGACGCGAACTCGATGTGCGCGTGGTCCAGCTGCCGGGTGCGCTCACCGATCCACACCATGTGCCCGGAGACGTCGTACAGCCGGCCGGTGCGGGAGTCGACCCGGGTGAGCGCCGACTCGTAGTCCAGCAGCAGCGCCTCGTGCGAGGAGAAGAACTCGACGGTCTTGAACTCCTCCGGGTCGGTCCCGCAGGCGTGCATGAAGTTCAGCGCGTTGTCGATCTCGCGGGCGAGCTGCTCGTAGCGCTGGCCGGACGGGGACGACCTCACGAAGTCCTGGTTCCAGGCGTGCACCTGGCGCAGGTCGGCGTAGCCGCCGGTGGTGAAGGCGCGCACCAGGTTCAGCGTCGAGGCGGAGGCGTGGTACATCCGCTTCAGCCGCTCGGGGTCCGGGATCCGGGCGGCCTCGGTGAAGTCGAAGCCGTTGACGGAGTCGCCCCGGTAGGTCGGGAGCGTCACGCCGTCGCGGGTCTCGGTCGGCTTGGAGCGCGGCTTGGAGTACTGGCCGGCGATACGGCCGACCTTCACCACCGGCACGGACGCGGCGTACGTCAGCACGGCGCCCATCTGGAGGAGTGTCTTCAGCTTGTTGCGAATGTGGTCGGCCGACACTCCGTCGAAGGCCTCGGCGCAGTCGCCGCCCTGGAGAAGGAACGCCT
This sequence comes from Streptomyces sp. NPDC002888, assembly GCF_042888465.1. NCBI lineage: Bacteria > Bacillati > Actinomycetota > Actinomycetes > Kitasatosporales > Streptomycetaceae > Streptomyces > Streptomyces sp. NPDC002888. Next base: position 1,330 of record NZ_JBIAPU010000049.1, read on the forward strand.
CTCCCTTGGCGACGGCCGCCATCCGGGCGCGCAGCTGGTCACACTCGCCCGCGAAGACGAGCGGCGGATACGACTCGAGGTCCGCGATCACCGCGCGCAGAGCCTCTTGGTCGGGGTACTCGGGCTGCTGCGCCGCGGGCAGGTCTCGCCAGGTGTTGCCAGCACTCGGGCTGGTCTTAGCGTTCGCTGTCACGACCTCAACATTACGGGGTCGTGTCGGGCCTTCCGTGCCATGCCCACTAAATGAGACACCGGATTACATCCGGCGGTGGGGTAGGGTGCACCGCATGTTCGCGCTTTCGACCCAGCAGACCCAGAACTGGTGGTGGACCGCTTCTCCGGCGGCCCACTGACTGCGCGTACGCAAGACTTCGCGAAGGCCGCCCGAGGGCGGCCTTCGGCGTTCCCGGGGTCCGTTCCTCCCAGCGAGAAGGAAAACGGACCCATGCAGCTGCTCGACCTGCTCGACGATCCCCGCCCGTTCGCCCTGCTGCGCCGCCGAACCCCGGGCCACGACGAGAACCTCGTGGAGGTGTTCCTCGGCCCGGTCGGAACCTGCGAGCGCCTCGCCGACCTCCCCGACGAGGGCCTCGCGCTCGTCCCCTTCCGCCAGATCCGGGAGCGCGGCTTCGACGTCCGCGACGACGGGACCCCGCTCGCGGTGCTCACGCCCGAGGAGACCCACACGCTGACGCTGGAAGAGGCCCTCGCCCAGCTTCCCGCCCACGACGTCGGCGTCCGCTCGGGCGGCTTCGACGTCGGCGACGACGAGTACGCGGAGATCGTCGGGCGGGTGCTGCGCGACGAGATCGGGCGGGGCGAGGGCGCGAACTTCGTCATCCGGCGGACGTACGAGGGTGAGATCCCCGGCTTCGGACGGGCCGACGCGCTGGCGCTGTTCCGGCGGCTGCTGGAGGGCGAGCGGGGCGCCTACTGGACGTTCGTCGTGCACACCGGGGAGCGCACCCTGGTCGGGGCCAGTCCCGAGGTGCATGTGCGGATGTCCGGCGGCACGGTCGTGATGAACCCGATCAGCGGGACGTACCGATATCCGGCCGAGGGGCCGACTCCGGAGCACCTGCTCGCGTTCCTCGCCGACGGCAAGGAGATCGAGGAGCTGTCGATGGTCGTCGACGAGGAGCTCAAGATGATGTGCACCGTCGGCGACATGGGCGGAGTGGTCGTCGGGCCCCGGCTGAAGGAGATGGCGCACCTCGCGCACACCGAGTACGAGCTGCGGGGGAGGTCGTCGCTGGACGCGCGCGAGGTGCTGAAGGAGACCATGTTCGCCGCCACCGTCACCGGCTCGCCCGTGCAGAACGCCTGCCGGGTCATCGAACGGTATGAGCCCCTCGGGCGGGACGGTGTCGGCCGCGGCTACTACGCGGGCGCGCTCGCGCTGCTCGGCCGGGACGCCGGCGGCGCGCAGACCCTCGACTCCCCCATCCTCATCCGCACCGCCGACATCGACGCGGCCGGGCGGCTGCGGGTGCCGGTCGGCGCGACGCTGGTACGCGGTTCGGACCCGGCCGGCGAGGTCGCGGAGACGCACGCGAAGGCGGCGGGGGTCTTGTCGGCGCTCGGTGTACGACCCGGAAGGCCGCGCGAGGAGTCGGTACGCCCCAGGCTCGCCGACGACCCCCGGGTGCGGGAGGCGCTGGACGGGCGGCGGTCGTCCCTGGCCCCCTTCTGGCTGCGGATGCAGGAGCCCTCGCCGGAGTTGTCCGGCCATGCCCTGGTCGTCGACGGCGAGGACACCTTCACGGCGATGCTCGCGCACGTGCTCCGGTCGAGCGGCCTCGAGGTGACCGTCCGGCGGTACGACGAGCCGGGGCTGCGGGAGGCGGTGCTCGCGCACGAGGGGCCGGTGGTGCTGGGTCCGGGACCGGGCGACCCGTCGGACACGGCCGACCCGAAGATGCGGTTTCTGCGCGCCCTGACCGCCGAGGTGATCCGGGGACACCGGCACGGCGTCCTCGGCGTCTGCCTCGGGCACGAGCTGATCGCGGCCGAGCTGGGGCTGGAGATCGTACGGAAGGACGTGCCCTACCAGGGGGCGCAGACCGAGATCGATCTGTTCGGACGGAGCGAGACCGTCGGCTTCTACAACAGCTTCGTGGCGCGCTGCGACGACGAGGCGGCCGCCGAACTGGCCGCGCACGGCGTGGAGGTGAGCCGGAGCGGGACGGGCGAGGTCCACGCGTTGCGCGGGTCTGGTCGTGCCGGAGGCGCGCCCACGAACGCAGTCGCGGGGGTGCAGTTCCACCCGGAGTCCGTGCTGACGTTGAACGGGGCCGCCGTCGTCCGTGAGCTGGTCGGCGCTCTGCGCGCCGGCACGTCCGAGCGGCGGCCCGTGGTGTAGCTCAGCCGAAGAAGACGCCGACCTCCTCGTACAGCTTCGGGTCGACCGTCTTCAGCTTGGCCGTGGCGTCCGCGATCGGGACGCGGACGATGTCCGTTCCGCGCAGCGCGACCATCTTGCCGAAGTCGCGCTCGTGGACGGCGTCGATGGCGTGCAGGCCGAAGCGGGTGGCGAGCCAGCGGTCGAAGGCGCTCGGGGTACCGCCGCGCTGGACGTGTCCGAGGACGGTCGTCCGCGCCTCCTTCCCCGTGCGCCTCTCGATCTCCTTGGCCAGCCACTCGCCCACGCCGGACAGCCGGACGTGCCCGAAGGAGTCCTGCGACTCGTCCTTGAGCACCATCTGGCCGTCCTTGGGCATGGCCCCTTCCGCCACGACGACGATCGGGGCGTACGACGCCTTGAAGCGGGAGGTGACCCAGGCGCAGACCTGGTCCACGTCGAAGCGCTGTTCGGGGATGAGGATGACGTTGGCGCCGCCGGCCAGGCCGGAGTGGATGGCGATCCAGCCGGCGTGACGGCCCATCACCTCGACGACCAGGACGCGCATATGGGACTCGGCGGTGGTGTGCAGCCGGTCGATCGCCTCCGTCGCGATGTTGACGGCCGTGTCGAAGCCGAAGGTGTAGTCGGTGGCGGACAGGTCGTTGTCGATGGTCTTCGGCACGCCGACGACGGGGACGCCGTACTCGTCGGTGAGGCGGGCGGCGACGCCCAGGGTGTCCTCGCCGCCGATCGCGATGAGTGCCTCGACCTCCTGTTTGGCGAGGTTCTCCTTGATCCGGCGGATGCCGTTCTCCAGCTTCAGCGGATTGGTCCGCGAGGAGCCGAGGATGGTGCCGCCGCGGGGCAGGATGCCACGCACCGCCGGGATGTCGAGGCGCACGGTGTCGCCTTCGAGGGGTCCCCGCCAGCCGTCCCGGAAGCCGACGAAGTCATGGCCGTACTCCTGCACGCCCTTGCGGACGACGCCCCGGATGACGGCGTTGAGCCCGGGGCAGTCGCCGCCTCCGGTCAGTACTCCGACCCGCATGGAAATGTCCCTTCGCCGCGGTTACTGGTGAAGGCCACGCTAATGGTGATCCAGGTCACACAGGGATGGGCGCGAAGGGCTATTCCGGTGAACTATCGGGCAGTTGGCTCGCTCGCGTGCCGGACGGTGGTCCTACTCGTCGTCGAGGCCGCGCTCTATCGCGTACCGGACGAGCTCGACCCTGTTGTGCAACTGGAGCTTGCCGAGGGTGTTCTGGACGTGGTTCTGGACCGTGCGGTGGGAGATGACCAGGCGCTCGGCGATCTGCTTGTAGCTCAGGCCCTTGGCGACCAGCCGCAGCACCTCCGTCTCGCGCTCGGTCAGGCGCGGCGCCTTCGGCTCGTCGGTGTCCTGCGCGGGCGCGGGCTCGGAGGCGAGGCGGCGGTACTCGCCGAGGACCAGACCGGCCAGCCCGGGCGTGAAGACCGGGTCGCCGACGGCCGTGCGGCGCACCGCGTCCAACAGCTCCTCCGTCGAGGCCGACTTGAGCAGATAGCCGGTCGCGCCGGACTTCACCGCCTCCAGGACGTCGGCGTGCTCACCGCTCGCCGACAGCACCAGCACGCGCAGCGCGGGGTTCGCGGCGACGACCTCCTTGCAGACCTGGACGCCCGGCTTCGCGGGCAGGTTCAGGTCGAGGACGAGGACGTCGGGCGCGGCGGCCTTGGCGCGGCGCACCGCCTGCTCGCCGTCGCCGGCGGTGGCGACCACCTCGAAGCCGGACTCGCCCAGGTCACGGGCGACGGCGTCGCGCCACATGGGGTGGTCGTCGACCACCATGACCTTGATCGTGCCCTGCTGTTCACTCATCGCTTGTCCGCCTTGTCCCGCGAGACCTTCGGTACCGTCAGCTCGACTTCCGTGCCCTGCCCCGGAGTCGAGATCAACTCGGCGCTGCCGCCGAGCTCGCGCAGCCGCCCCCGGATCGACAGGGCCACGCCGAGCCGTCCCTCGCCCTCGGCCTGTGCGAGCCGCCCCTCCGGGATGCCGGGGCCGTCGTCCCGCACGGAGACGATGACGGCGTCGGGCTCGTCCTCGACCAGGATCCACGCCCGGGCGTCCTCCCCCGCGTGCTCGCGCACGTTGTCCAGCGCGGCGCCGACGGCCGCGGCCAGCTCCTTCGCGGCGGCCGGGGGCAGCAGGACCGGGGCGCCGGGTTCGGCGAGGTTGACCCGGGCGGCGGCATGGGGCGCGAGCAGCGCGCGGAGATCGACCGGCCCGTCGGAGTCGTCCGCCTCCTCCGCTTCCTCCACCGCTCGGACGAGCGCCCCATGGGCCGCGTCCTCCGACACCCGGGAGACCGGCACGAGTCCGCCGGAGACCAGGGTGCGCAGCGCCACCTCCTGCTCGCCGGCCAGACGCCCCAGCTCGGCGGCCTCGCCTCCCATGACCGCGCCGCGCCGCTGCACCATGGCCAGCACCTGCAGGACGCTGTCGTGGATGTCCCGGGCGAGACGCTCCCGCTCCCGGGTCGCGGCCTCGATCTCCAGGGCGCGGGCGAGGGTGCGCTCGGAGGCGCGGGCGACCTCGACGACGTAGCCGATGGCGATGGAGGCGACCCAGACGAGGATCACGTTGTGGACGGTGTCGCGGGCGGGGGTACCGCGCTCGACCAGGTTGACCGCGGCGACCGCGGAGGAGGCGACGGCCGCCCAGCGCCAGCCGCCCTTGATGGCGAAGGCCAGGACGGAACCCGCGGTCCATATCGACGGCAGCGTCGGACCGCCCGACTGGACGCGTTCGTGAGCGTCGGCGACGGGCGTGAGCAGGATGCCGGCGAGCGCGATGGTGAGGTCGGCGGTGAGGAAGCGCTTGGTGCAGGCGGCCGCGTTCGCGACCTTGGGCAGGGTGGCCAGGGTCCAGACGAACAGGACGCAGTAGTAGGCGACGGCGACCCAGGGGCGGACGAACCCGTCGTAGGCGGTGGCGAAGAAGCCGACCGCGTACAGCATCGTGAGCACCCGATACCCGGCGAGCGCACGCCACAGCGGCTGCTCGACCGACATCCGCATCACGCGCTCACGCCTGGCCATGTCCCCCGCCCCCCTTTTCCCCGCCGCCCCGAACGCTCGGACTACTGGTCCTTCTCGGCCTGTTCGGCCTTCTCCTTCTGGTCCTTCTCCGCCTGCGCGAGGGCGGCCTTCGCCGCCTTCTCCGCTTCCTTCTCGGCCTTCGCCGCATCCGCGATCTGCCGCTTGGCGGCGGTCGCGTAGATGTCGACGTACTCCTGGCCGGAGAGCTTCATGATCTCGTACATGACCTCGTCGGTCACCGCGCGGAGCACGAAGCGGTCGTGGTCCATGCCCTCGTAGCGGCTGAAGTCCAGCGGCCTGCCGATGCGGATGCCGGGCCGCATGACCTTCGGGACGACCTTCCCCGGCGGCTGGATCTTCTCCGTGTCGATCATGGCGACCGGGATCACGGGCGCGCCGGTGGCGAGCGCCACGCGTGCGAGGCCGCCGGGCTTGCCGCGGTAGAGGCGGCCGTCGGGCGAGCGCGTGCCCTCCGGGTAGATGCCGAACAGCTCACCGCGTTCCAGAACATCTATGCCGCTCTTGATGGCCGCCTCACCCGCGCCGCGCGCGCCGGAGCGGTCCACCGGGAGCTGTCCGACGCCCTTGAAGAAGGCGGCCGTCAGCCGTCCCTTCACCCCGGGCGTGGTGAAGTACTCGGCCTTCGCGATGAAGGTGACCTTGCGGTCGAGGACCGCGGGCAGGAAGAACGAGTCCGAGAAGGAGAGGTGATTGCTCGCCAGGATCGCGGGGCCCTCGGCGGGAACGTTCTCCAGGCCTTCCACCCAGGGTCTGAAGACGACCTTCAGCGTCCCCCCGACGGAAACCTTCATCGCGCCGTACAACAACCGAGTGCCTCCTGTGTGTGTCGTTCAGACCTTAACCCGGAGCACTGTCAAAGAGCCCGACGGCCCTGGTCGGTGTCCGTGCGGTCGCGTACGGTGAAGCAACCTGGACTCGTTCATGTCCCTCTCATGCCACTCTCACGAACAGGAGACCGATGGTGCCGGTCATTCCTGGAGCCGAGCCGTACCGCCATGACGGCGGGGAGGTGGGGGTCCTCCTCTGTCATGGCTTCACCAGTTCCCCGCAGTCGCTGCGCCCCTGGGCGGAGCATCTCGCGGCGCGCGAACTGACCGTCTCGCTGCCGCTGCTGCCGGGGCACGGGACCCGCTGGGAGGACATGCAGCTCACCGGCTGGCAGGACTGGTACGCGGAGGTCGACCGCGAACTGCGCGCCCTGCGCCGGACCTGCGCCCAGGTGTTCGTGGCCGGGCTGTCGATGGGCGGCGCGCTGGCGCTGCGGCTGGCGGCCAAGCACCAGGGTGCCGTCGCCGGCGTCATGGTCGTCAACCCGGCGAACAAGGTGCACGGCCTGTCCGCGTATGCCCTTCCGGTGGCCCGCCACGTCGTGCGGACGGCGAAGGGCATCACCAGTGACATCGCGAAGGAGGGCGGTGTGGAGATCGGGTACGACCGGGTGCCGCTGCACGCGGCGCACTCCCTGCGTGTCTTCTTCCGTCAGGTCGACGGCGAGTTGCCGCAGGTCACACAGCCGCTGCTGCTCCTGCGCAGCGCGCGGGACCATGTCGTGCCGGCGGCCGACTCGGCCCGGGTCCTGAGCCGGGTGTCGTCGACGGACGTACGGGAGGTCGTGCTGGAACAGAGTTACCACGTGGCGACGTTGGACCACGACGCGGACCGGATCTTCGAGGAGAGCTACGCGTTCATCGCCCGGCTCGCACCCAGTGTCGGCAAAGAAGGGACGACGGCAGGTGGCTGAGCACGACGCCGACCGCGAGGACCGCGAGGACGAGCACCGGGACGACGGCGAGCCGGAGGAGCAGCACGTGCCCTTCGACGAGGAGGCCGCCTGGGCGGCGATCGTCGCGGGGTACGGCGAGGAGCCGGTGGACCCGCCGGGCGCCAAGCCGTTCAAGTCCGTGGAGGACCTGGCGCTGCTGGAGGTCGAGCCGAACGACGAGGCCCCGAAGGAGCCGACGGAGTCGAAGGACCCGAAGGACAAGCCCGCCAAGCCGCTGGGCAGCTCTGTGGCCTTCGCGCCCGGGGTCGGCCCCCGCGACTACACCACGCCGGAGTCGACCGAGGACGACTTCGACGAGGACGACGAGGGCCACTTCGTACCGCCCGAGCCGCCGCCGCTGCCCGCCGCCGACACCACCGCCAAGTTCGCCTGGCTCGGTGTGGTCGGCGGTCCGCTCCTGCTCCTGCTGGCGGTGCTGCTCCGCTGGGACATGACGTGGTGGCTGGCGACCCTCGGCATCGGCGGCTTCCTCGGCGGCTTCGCCACGCTGGTGGTGCGGATGAGGACGGACGACGAGGACGGCGACGAACCGGGCCGGGGCGCGGTGGTCTGAGACCCGTTACGAGGCGGGGATTTTGAGGGCGGCCAGGACCGGAAGGTGGTCCGTGGCCGCCTGAAGATCGGCCCTGGTCACACCGGGTTGGTCCAGCGGCACCCCGCAGCCCAGGACCTCCACGCCCTTCGTCGCGAAGATCGCGTCGATGCGGTTGTGGGGGGCGCTGCGCGTCCAGGTGTGTTCGCCGCCCCAGGGGGCGGTGGCCCAGCCGTCCTGGAGGCCGGTGGCGACCCGTCGGAAGGTGCGGCCGCCGGGGCCTTCGTTGAGGTCGCCGCCCGCGATCGCGTGCTCCACGCCCATGTGGGCGAGCCGGTCGAGGAGGAGGCCGCCCTGGTCGTACCGCTCGTGCGTGTCCAGGCTGAGGTGACAGCTCAGGACGCCGAGCCGGGCGCCGCCGAACCGGACGACGGCGGTGGCGAAGCCGCGGCGGTGCAGGCCGGGGGTGAGGGGCAGCAGCACGTCCTCGGTGCGTTCGACGGTGGCGCGCAGTGAGGAGAGGATCGCCGGTCCGGCCGCCGGGGCGCCGCCGGAGAGGATCACCTGGCCGGAGGCGGCGGCGAGGCGGGCGAGTTTCTTGCGCCAGCGGAAGAAGCGGGGGGCTTCCTGGACGAGGACCAGGTCGGGAGTGCAGGCGGCGATCACGCGGGCGAGGGCGGTGGTGTCGTCGCGCATGGAGCGGATGTTGTAGCTGAGGACGCGGAGGACGGCGGAGCCGTCGGGTTCCGTGTGGGACGTGGGAAGCGGGGGCGTCACCATACCGTCACGATAAGTGGTGAGCGCAGTTCCCCGCGCCCTTTGGGGGCGCGGGGAACCTGCTTCAAGAGGTGGCACTCACATGATCGGGTCGGGCTCTCTGGCCAGGTCCGCCGCGCCCACCAGGCCCGCCTCGTTGCCCAGCTGGGCGGCGATCACGTCCGCCACCGGGCGCCAGTTGCCGCCCACCAGCCAGCGCTTGTACGACGTGCGGATCGGGTCGAGGACCAGGTCGCCCTCGTCGGAGAGGCCGCCGCCGACGATGAAGGCGGAGGGGTCGAAGAGGGAGGCGAGATCGGCGAGGCCGGCGCCGGCCCAGCGGGCGAGCTCGCGGTAGGAGTCGACGGCGACCGGGTCGCCCTGGCGGGCGGCCATGGAGATGTGCTTGCCCTCGATGCCGTCGGGGGTGCCGTCACCGAGGCCGAGCAGCACCTCGGCGCGCTCGGGGGTGGCGTTGGCGCGCTGCTTGGCGTAGCGGACGAGGGCGCGGCCGGAGGCGTACTGCTCCCAGCAGCCCTGCGAGCCGCAGCCGCAGAGCAGGCCGTCGGGGACCATGCGGATGTGACCGAACTCGGCGGCGACGCCGAAGTGTCCGCGGCGCAGCTTGTTGCCGATGATGATGCCGCCGCCGAGACCGGTGCCGAGCGTGATGCAGATGACGTTGCGGTGGCCCTTGCCCGCGCCGAACTTGTACTCGCCCCAGGCGGCCGCGTTGGCGTCGTTCTCCACGACCACGGGGAGACCCACGCGGGCCTCGACCTTCTCCTTCAGCGGCTCCTGGCGCCAGTCGATGTTGGGGGCGAAGTAGACCGTGGAGCGCTGACGGTTGACGTAGCCGGCTGCGCCGATGCCCACGCCGACGATCTCGTGCCCGGCGCGCGCGCCCTCCACCGCGGAGGCGATGGCGTCCACGATGCCCTCGGGCGTGCCCGGGGTCGGCACCTTGAAGGTCGAGAGGATGTTGCCTTCCTCATCGACCACGCCGGCCGCGATCTTCGTGCCGCCGATGTCGACGCCGATGGTGAGTCCCATGAATCCCTCAGTTTCGGTCGAGCCCCGCTACGGCCAACCGTACCCGAGGCCCTGCCGTCAAAGACCCGTCGTCCGCCCGGCGGACGGGCCCGGGAGAGGGACCGTCAGTCCAAGTCGATGCGCTGGCCCGGGCCGGTGCCCTCGCCATTGTCCCGGTCGTCCCGGGGGTCGTCGGCGTCCTTGTCGGGTCGGTGCAGGTCGCTCGCCCCGGTCGTCCAGCGTTGTTCCTGGGCCTGGACGGCGGAGCGGTAGGCGGCGAGGAGTTCGTTGCCGGCCGCCGCGAGGTGGTCGAAGACGTCGGGGTTGCGTTCCATGACGGGCTCGACGGCGGCCTTGGCCTGCTCCACGACCTGGCGGACCACCTGCTGTGCGGCCGGTCCCGCGACCGCCCCGAGGAGCGGGGACTGCAGGCCGGACAGCTTGTCGGCGACCGAGTCGACGAGCTTGCGCAACTCCTCGGCGGCCGAGCCGGGGGGCGGGCCGTACTGGGCGCGGCGACGGGCCTTCTCCTCCGCCAGGTCCTCGGCACACGCGGTGGCCCAGGCGTCGGCGTCGGTGGCGCGAGTTCCCTCGTCGACCGCGTCCTGCTCGGGGCTCTCTTCGCTCATGACGCACTCCTGACTACGGTTCGTCTCTACGACGTTACCCGAACGGGGGTACGTGGTTCACCGGGCTCGCGGCCACAGGTCGGGGTCCGGTGCGAACCGGACGCGCAGCTCGCCTTCGCGCAGGGCGGCGCCGTCGACGGTGCAGCGGCGCAGGGCGGACGGCAGCGCGACGATGCGGCGGAACTGGCCGGTGGTGACGACGAGCTCGTCGCCGCGCCGGACGAGGTCCAGTTCGTCGCGTCGGGCGCCGGGCAGCGGGACGTGCCAGACGAGCACGCCGTCCTGGGCGATCCGGTCGGTGATCGGCCACTCGACCGGGGAGGCGTCCGGGTTGACGCCGGGGACGGTGAGCGCGGCGAGGTCGTCGGCGCCTCGGGGGTCGCGGCCGAGGTGGGCGACGGTACGGACGTCGTCGTACTCCTCCTGCCACTCCGCCAGGGCCTTGCGCTGCTGGGCGACGAGTCCGGCGAGCCAGGTCCCGGTCTCGTCCTCGGGCAGGACGCGGTTGGCGACGAGGGCCTCGGTGCGCAGGCCGCGCAGGGCGAGGCCGAGGGCTGCGGTGCGTACGGCGTCGGCGCCCGCCGGGCCGGGTTCGGCGACCAGCCGTACGACGGTGTTCCGGTCGGCGACGACGGCTTCCACGGCGGCCAGTTCCAGGTCCCAGCGGGCCGCGGTCTCGTACAGCCACTCCGAGGGCATGGGGACACCGGCGAGGCGTCCCAGGACCGGGCGCAGGGCGCGGGCCGCCTGTCGCTCGGCCGGGAGCAGGCGGCGCAGGTAGCGGCGGAGTTCCTCGGGGAGGGAGAGGAGGGTGAGGGCGTGGGGGGTGGGCGGCAGGTCGACGACGAGGAGATCGTGGGTGTCCGACAGCGCGGCGTCCCTGATGGCCCGCAGCAGGGCGAGTTCCTCGGCGCCGGGGAGGGGCGTGACCTCCTCCGGGTCGAGGCGGGAGGCACCGAGCAGGTCGAGGACGGAGGTCGCGCGCTCCTGGAACGCGGTGAGGTCCTCGCGGAACGCGGCGGCGGCGTCGGGGCGCCAGGCGGTGAGGTGATCGGTGACTCGGGTCGGGGTGGCCCCTGTCCCGGCACCGAGCGCCGCGCCCAGGGTGTCGGTGCGGTCGGCGCTAAGAACAAGCGTGCGAGTGCCCTCACGGGCGGCCCGCAGAGCAGTCGCCGCGGCAACAGTCGTACGACCACTGCCGCCCGGGCCCGTGATCAGGATGGTGCGCATGGGGGTGAACGGTAACGGAGGTTGCGGTGAACGCGGGTTGCCTGGTGCTCCGGCGCTGGAGCGGACGGAGGTTGGTCGCGCAGCCCGGCGCTGACGGGTTGCCGCCCGCGCCCACCCTCCCCCACTCTCGACTTCGCTCGAGCGGGGGGACCCCCATCGCCCCAGGCGGCACGCATGCCCGTGGGTGGGTGGGGGCGCGCGCCCCCACCCACCCGCAGCCGAACAGCTACCGGTCCGACTCGACCCGCTTCTTCAGGCCCGCCAGCGCCCGGTCGATGATGACCTTCTCCGCCTTGCGCTTGATCATGCCGAGCATGGGGATCTTGACGTCGACGGTCAGCTGGTACGTGACCTCCGTGGCCCCCACGCCCGCCGACTTCAAGATGTACGAGCCGTCGAGCGACCGCAGCATCTGCGACTTCACCAGCGTCCAGGAGACCTCGTTCTCCCCGGTCCACGTGTACGCCAGCGTCTGGTCGTCCTTGATCGCCCCCGCGTCCATGACGAGCCGGACCTGCTCGGCGCGCCCCTGGTCGTCGCTCTTGAGGACCTCCGCCTCCTTCACCTCGCCCGTCCAGTCCGGGTAGCGGGCGAAGTCGGAGATCACTCCCATCACGTCGGCCGGTGCCGCCTCGATCGTGATGCTCGAGCTGGTGTATTCCGCCATCGCTGTGGCTCCTCCAGATGCGGGCCGCCAGTTGATCCTCGTGCGCACGTGTGTGCAGCGTGAAGGCTACCGCGCACAGCTCGGCCCGACGTCACCGCTACCTGCGTCGTACCGGCGCGCGGGTCGCACCGCCCGCTCTCACCACTCCAGCGCCCACGGCCGCCCCGTCCCCGCGAAGTGCCCCACGTTCACGCATTCGGTCGCCCCGATCCGCATCCGCCGCGCGAACGGCTGGTGGACGTGACCGAACAGCGCGTACCGGGGCCGGGTACGGCGGATCGCGTCCAGCAGCGCCCGGCTGCCCCGTTCGAAGCGGCGCGCCACCGTGTCGTAGACGAGCTCCGGCACCTCCGGCGGGATGTGTGTGCACAGCACGTCCACCTCGCCGACCGCCTCGATCTTCGCCGCGTACTCCTCGTCGCTGATCTCGTAGGGCGTGCGCATGGGGGTCCGCAGGCCCCCGCCCACGAAGCCGAAGACCCGGCCGCCGATCTCCACCCGCTCTCCGTCCAGCACCGTCGTGCCCGGCCCGGCGTACTCACGCCACAGTGGCGGCATGTCGACATTGCCGTAGGTCGCGTACGTCGGCGTCGGGAACGCGGCGAACATTTCGGCGTACTGCTTGCGCACCGCCCGCTCGATCACCGCCGCCCGGTCGCTGCCGACTCCGGCCCACAGCCGCGCTCCGAGTTCCCGCGCCTCCTCGAAACGGCGGGCCGTTCGCAGTTCCACAATGCGATCGGCATTCTCGACTCCGAACAGGTCGGGGAAGATCCCGCGGGAGTGGTCGGCGTAGTCCAGGAACAGCACCAGGTCGCCGAGACAGATCAGCGCGTCGGCGCCATCGCCGGCTTTGGCCAGGTCACGGGCGTTCCCGTGCACGTCACTGACCACGTGGACGCGTGTTCTGCGGTTACCGGGCGGTCTCACTGCCATGGTGATCAAGAGTAGAGGTGTGCGGCATACGTGAACAGTGGCGGCGGGACCTGCGGTTACTGGCTCGTCAGTAAGTGCGTCGACTACTGTGCGGTAAAGAAACACCAATCTGTGTGACGCAGCGAACATCTCGCCGGGCCCCCTGTCGAAGAAGCCATACCGGCGGGTAACGTCCGGGCAGTCCAGTCGTGCTCAGGATTTCAACCAGCGGCCCAACGGCCCCTGGGGAACCCCCCGAGCACCTGCCCGAGCCTTGGACCGACCACCGTCGCATCACACAACGTCGTGGCGCCGGCGCCCTATGAGGAGCAGCAGTCTTGCGCGAGTTCAGCCTTCCGGCTTTGTACGAGGTCCCTGCGGACGGCAACCTGACCGACATCGTCCGCAGAAACGCCGCGCAGCATCCCGACGTCGCCGTGATCGCGCGCAAGGCGGACGGTGCCTGGCAGGACGTGTCGGCCGCCGCCTTCCTGACCGAGGTGCACGCCGCCGCCAAGGGCCTCATCGCCTCCGGCGTCCAGCCCGGCGACCGGGTCGCCCTGATGTCCCGTACCCGCTACGAGTGGACGCTCCTCGACTTCGCGATCTGGTGCGCGGGCGCGGTCACCGTGCCGGTGTACGAGACCAGTTCGGCGGAGCAGGTGCAGTGGATCCTGTCCGACTCGGGCGCCACGGCCGCCGTCGTCGAGCTCGACAACCACGCGGCCGCCGTCGAGTCGGTGCGCGAGACGCTGCCCGCCCTCAAGCACGTCTGGCAGATCGAGGCCGGGGGCGTGGAGGAGCTCGGGCGGCTCGGCAAAGACGTGTCCGACGCGACCGTCGAGGAGCGAAGCTCGATCGCCAAGGCCGACGACCCGGCGACCATCGTCTACACCTCCGGTACGACCGGCCGGCCCAAGGGCTGTGTGCTCACGCACCGCAACTTCTTCGCCGAGTGCGGGAACGTCGTGGAGCGACTGCGGCCCCTGTTCCGCACGGGCGACTGCTCGGTGCTGCTCTTCCTGCCGCTGGCGCACGTCTTCGGGCGGCTCGTGCAGGTCGCGCCGATGCTGGCGCCGATCAAGCTGGGCAACGTCCCGGACATCAAGAACCTCACCGACGAGCTGGCCGCGTTCCGCCCGACGCTGATCCTGGGCGTGCCGCGGGTCTTCGAGAAGGTCTACAACTCGGCGCGTGCCAAGGCGCAGGCGGACGGCAAGGGCGCGATCTTCGACAAGGCCGCGGACACGGCGATCGCGTACAGCAAGGCGCTGGACACCCCGTCGGGCCCGTCCATCGGCCTCAAGGTCAAGTACAAGGTCTTCGACAGGCTCGTCTACAGCAAGCTGCGCACGGTCCTGGGCGGCCGCGGCGAGGCGGCCATCTCCGGCGGCGCCCCGCTGGGCGAGCGGCTGGGTCACTTCTTCCGCGGCATCGGCTTCACGGTCCTGGAGGGCTACGGCCTGACCGAGTCCTGCGCCGCGACCGCGTTCAACCCCTGGGACCGGCAGAAGATCGGCACGGTCGGCCAGCCGCTGCCCGGCTCGGTGGTCCGCATCGCCGACGACGGCGAGGTGCTGCTGCACGGCGAGCACCTGTTCAAGGGCTACTGGAACAACGAGGCCGCGACCGCGGAGGCGCTGGCCGACGGCTGGTTCCACACCGGTGACATCGGCACCCTCGACGAGGACGGCTACCTGAAGATCACCGGCCGCAAGAAGGAGATCATCGTCACCGCGGGCGGCAAGAACGTCGCCCCGGCCGTGATCGAGGACCGCATCCGGGCGCACGCGCTGGTCGCGGAGTGCATGGTGGTGGGCGACGGGCGGCCGTTCGTGGGCGCGCTGGTCACCATCGACGAGGAGTTCCTGGGCCGCTGGGCCGCAGACCACGGCAAGCCGGCGGGCTCCACCGCGGCGTCGCTGCGCGAGGACGCGGACCTGCTGGCCGCGATCCAGACGGCGATCGACGACGGCAACGCCGCGGTGTCGAAGGCGGAATCGGTGCGGAAGTTCCGCATTCTGGACTCCCAGTTCACGGAGGAGACGGGCTATCTCACGCCGTCGCTGAAGCTCAAGCGCAACGTGGTGGCGAAGGACTACGCGGCCGACATCGAGGCGATCTACCAGAAGTAGGGGACCGGTCGGTCCCACGACGGCTCATGGCGCGGTGTCCTCGGCGAGGACCCGCGCCATCGTCCGTTCGGCGAGCGCGGTGATCGTCACGAACGGGTTCACGCCGATCGACCCCGGCACGAGCGAGCCGTCGGTGACGTACAGCCGTGGGTAGCCCTTCACCCGGCCGTAGTCGTCGGTCGCCCTCCCCAGCACGCAGCCGCCCAGCGGGTGGTACGTGAAGTCGTCCGCGAAGACCTTGTTGGACGAGCCGAAGAGGTCGTACCGGTAGATGGTGGAGTTGGCGGCGTTGATCCGGTCGAACAGCTTCTTCGCCATGCTCACGGAGACGGCGCTCTGGGCAGCGGTCCAGCCGAGCGCCAAGGAGCCGCCCGCGTACGAGAAGGCCGCACGTTCCGGGTTCTTGGTGATCGCCAGATAGAGGCTGACCCAGTGCTCGAGCCCCGTCGGCAGCGGGGCGATCTCGGCGAAGACGGGGTTGGCGGTATTGGCCCAGTCGTCGATGCCCATGACCGGCATGGTCGACTGGTTGGCCCCGACGGTGTCCCACAGGTGGTTGGCCCGCCCGAGCATCACGTTGCCGTTGGTCCCCCAGCCGGCGCCGACGTTCGCGTCCAGGGCGGGCAGGGTGCCGGTCTCCCGGGCGCGGACGAGGAGTTCGGTGGTGCCGAGGCTGCCGCCGCCGAGGAAGAGGTAGGTGCAGCCGTACTGCCGGGTCTCGACGACCTTGCCGGTGGCGTCGATCCGGTCGGCGGTCAGCACGTACGTGCCGTCGGCGGCCCGGCTGATCGCCCTGACCCGCTCCAGGGTGTGGATGGTGACGTTGCCGGTGCCGAGGGCGGAGGCGAGGTACGTCTTGTCGAGGCTGCGCTTGCCCTGGTTGTTGCCGTAGATGACCTCGCCGGCGAGCGCGGACTTCGTGGCCGTACCGGCGGCTTCGCGCTGCATGTACCCGAAGTCGTAGACGCTGGGCACGAAGGTGGTCTTCAGGCCGGCCTTCTCTGCGTGCTTGCGGGAGGTCCGGGCGAAGCGGTACCAGTCCGTGGACTCGAACCAGGCCGGGTCGACGGTGTTGACGCCGAGCATGGAACGGGCGCGCGGGAAGTACGTGCCGTACATCTCGTCTGCGTCGACGGTGGGGAACTGCTCGGCGAAGTAGGACCGGAGCGGGGTGACGGCCATGCCGCCGTTGACCAGGGAGCCGCCGCCGACCCCGCGACCGACGAAGACGGACATGTGGTCGAAATGGACGCGGTCGAGGACGCCGGGGTAGGAGCCGATGTCCCGGTTGACGACGTCCAGCCAGAGGAAGGTGGCGAGCGGGGCCTCGGTGCGGGTGCGGAACCACATGGACCGTTCGTCGGGGGCGTTGGTGGAGCAGAAGACCTTGCCGTCGGCGCCGGGGGTGTTCCACAGGCGGCCCATCTCCAGGACGAGGGTGCGGATGCCGGCCTGGCCGAGGCGGAGGGCGGCGACGGCGCCGCCGTAGCCCGAGCCGATGACGATGGCCGGTGCCTGTTCGACGGCGGCGGGCTCGGCCGCGTGGGCGGACTGGAGGCCGATGCGGGTGAAGCCGAGGGTGGCCGCGGTCTGGAGGGCGGCCATACCGAGGATCTGACGTCGTGTCAGCTGATGCTGCATCAGGTTTGCTGTCATTTTCGCAGCATGGGCGGATTTTTCGGTTCCGGCTAGGGGGTGGGCGCCTTCCCAAGTGCCGGGTGCTCGTCGCGGGCGGCTGCGGGTTGTGTGTGGCTTGTCGCGTCCACGCGGCGGAGCCGCATATCGATACAGCCCCGGTGGCGGTGCTGCTCTACAGCAGTGCCTTCAAGTGTTCCGCCAGCAGGTCCCAGCGCCACTTCTCCTCGACCCACTGCCGCCCTCGCTCCCCCATCCTCCGGCACAGTTCGGGGTCCCCGAGGAGGGTGACGATGCGGTCGGCGGCGTCCTCCGGCGAGCCCCCGCGCACGACCCAGCCGGTCTCGCCGTCGAGTACGGCGTCGGGGGCGCCGCCGGAGTCGCCGGCGACGACGGGCAGGCCGGTCGCGGACGCCTCCAGGTAGACGATGCCGAGCCCCTCCACGTCGAGGCCGCCGCGCCGGGTGCGGCACGGCATGGCGAACACGTCGCCGGCGCCGTAGTGCGCGGGCAGCTCCGCCCAGGGCACCGGGCCGGTGAAGCGGACGGAGTCGGCGACGCCCCTCTCGTGCGCGAGCCGTCGCAGGTCGCCCTCGTAGGGGCCGCCCCCGACGATCAGCAGGACCGTGTCCGGCTCGGCGGCCAGGATCCTGGGCATGGCCTGGATCAGCGTGTCCTGCCCCTTGCGCGGGACCAGCCGGGAGACGCACACGACCACCGGCCGGTCGGTGAGGCCGAGCCGCGCCCGCACCTGGTCGCCGCCGGAGCCCGGGTGGAAGGTCTTCTCGTCCACGCCCGGCGGCAGCTGCACCATCCGGCGCGCGGCCTGAGGCGTCAGGGAGCCCGCGATCCGCGAGCGCGTGTAGTCGCCGAGGTAGGTGATCGTGTCCGTGGACTCCCCGATCCGGCGCAGCAGGTGCCGCGCGGCGGGCAGCTGGGCCCATCCGGCCTCGTGCCCGTGGGTCGTCGCCACCAGCCGGGTCGCGCCCGCCTTCCGCAGCGCCGGTGCCATCAGCGCGAGCGGCGCCGCCGCCCCGAACCACACCGACGTACACCCGTGCTCCCGCAGCAGGCCCACGGCCCGCCGGGTCGTGCCCGGCGTCGGCAGCAGCATCGGCCTACGGTCGCGGACGACGGTGAAGGGCTGCTCGGCGTCGAAGGCGGCCGTCGCCTCGACGCCCTCCCGGCTCCGCTTCCACGTCGACGCGTAGACGACGAGCCGCTCGGGGTCGAGGCGCAGCGCCATGTTGTGCAGGAACGCCTGGATACCGCCGGGCCGTGGCGGAAAGTCGTTGGTCACGATCAGGGTCTTATGCATCGCCGCAGACCTTATCGAACCTGCCCAGCGGCTTTATGGCACGCTCACAGCAGGGCAGGACATCATGTTCCCCTCAACACGAACAGCGGATGGCAGGGGATCACGTGAAGACGACGGGCGCGAGGCGGTCACTGCCGTGGCTGCTGGGGACCTGGGGCGTGACCAGGTTGCTGCTGCTGCTCTTCGTCTTCAAGGTGTACGTCTTCCCGGGCCCGGACGTCACCAGCGACGTCTCCGTCATCTATCACGGCTGGTACGACGTTCTGAGCAGCGGAACGTTCCCTCAGAAGGACGTCACCTGGCAGTACCCGCCCGCCGCTGCGCTCGCGATCCTCTCCCCCGGCCTGCTGCCCTTCCTGGACTACGCGTCGGCGTTCTTCGTCCTGGCCTTCGTCGCCGACCTCGTCGCGCTGTGCCTGCTGCTGTACGCGGGTCTGCGCCCGTCGAAGTCGCTGCGCGGCGCCTGGGTGTGGGTGGTGGGCGTGCCCCTGCTCGGCCCGACGGTGTACGCGCGCTACGACGTGATGGTGACCGCCGTCGCGGTGGCCGCGCTGCTCGCGGGCGCCCGGCATCCGCGGGTGATGGGCGCGCTGGTGGGCTTCGGGGCCATGTTGAAGGTGTGGCCGGCGATGCTGCTGCTGGGCGCGGTACGGCGGCGGGCGTGGGGCGCCGCGGTGGTGTCCGCCGGTGTGATCGCGGGGCTGTTCGCGCTCGCCATGCCCGGCGCGTTCGCGTTCCTCACCTTCCAGCGCGACCGCGGCACCGAGGTGGAGTCGCTGGGCTCGCTCGTCTTCCACGTGGCCCGGCAGTTCGGCTGGGACGGCAAGGTGCTGCTGAACTACGGCTCGGTGGAGTTCCTCGGCCCGTACGTGGACTGGGTGAGCACGGGGGCGCTGTTCCTCACCGGCACCGCCCTCGGCTGGCTGGTGCTGTGGCGGCTGCTGGCGAAACGGTTCATGACGCACACCCTGGCGGACGCGGCCCTCGTGGCGGTGCTGATGTTCACGGTGACCAGCCGGGTGATCAGCCCGCAGTACCTGGTGTGGCTGGTGGGTCTCGCCGCCGTGTGCCTGTGCTTCCGCACGAGCCGGATGGGGCTGCCCGCCCTCCTGGTCCTGGCGGCCTGCTTCGCGACGGTGCTGGAGTTCCCGGTCTACTTCGCGAACGTCGTCGCGAGTGACGGACTCGGCATCACCCTGCTCTTCATCCGCAACGGGCTGCTGGTCGTCGCCGCGGTGACGGGCGCCGTACGGCTCTGGCGGGCGACGGTGCCGCCGATCGCGAGCGTGCCGCCCCTGCCGCCTCAGACCGCCCCCGCCCAGGAGACCCCGGTCTCCTCCTGACGCCGGGCCCGATGGAGGAGCACCCCCACCGCGGCGCACTGCACGACCATGGCCAGCGCCAGCGCCAGGCACACGCCCGGCAGGCCGAGCCCGGACAGCGCGAGGGCGAGCGGCAGCTGGACGGCCGTGCCGAGCAGGGTCACGCGCAGCAGCGCCGGCGCCCCGCCGCTGCCCTCGAAAACCCCGCCGAGCGCGATGAAGCAGGCCATCAGCAACAGGTAGGGCCCGACACAGCGCAGGAACAGCACGCCCTCGCGGGCCACGTCAGGACCCGCGCCGAAGGCGGCCATGATCCAGGGGGCCGTGGCGGTCAGCAGGACACTCGCCGCGAGGCCGACGGTCCCGGAGACGAGCACGGCCTGCCGCCCGATCGCCCGCCGCGCGTCCTCGCCCGCCCCGCGTGTGTGCGCGGTGTGGATGGAGGCGGCCTGGCGCACCGCGTAGAAGGCCATCGTCGCGATGTACATGACCTTGTAGGCGATGGAGTACGCCGCCACCGCCGTCACCCCGAGCCGCGCCACGATCGCGACCAGTGCCAGCGCCCCGGCCTGCCGCACGGTGAAGTCGGCGGACATCGGCAGCCCGGTCGCCAGCGTCCGGCGCAGCGCGGACCCGGTCCCGCACGCCGGACGGGCCCCCGAGGCGGCCCTGAGCAGCGCGTTGCGGCGCAGGGCGAGCAGGCCCGTCGCGAGGGCCACGCACCGGCACAGCGCGGTCGAGGCGGCGGCGCCCCGCACACCGTAGAGGTGGATGAAGAACGGGTCGCCGACGAGGATCAGGCCGTTGGCGAGGAGGGCGAGGCGCATCGGGGTTCTGGTGTCGCCCGTGCCCTTGAGGATGCCGTCGACGAGGTTCTGCGCGAAGAAGACGGCCAGGCCCGGCATCGAGATCGCGAAGTAGCCCACCGCGAGCGGCAGCGCGGGGCCCTCGGCGGTGCCGAGGACCAGCCGGGCCAGCGGTTCGCGCAGCAGGAACCCGCCCACCACGACCACGGGCGTGATCACCGCACACAGCGCCCAGCCGCCGCGCACGGCCGCCCGCACCGCCGCCGGATCCCGCGCGCCCCTGGCGTGCGCGACCAGCACCGTGGTCCCGGAGGCGAAGACCAGGGCGACCCCGAGCAGCACGTTCTCGGTGTTGGTCGCCACCGCCACGGCGGCCACGGCGGGTCCGCCGAGCCGTGACACCCAGACCGTGTTGATGATCCCGGCGGCCACGGAGGCGAGCAGCGAGAAGTAGACGGGGTGGGCGAGCGAGACGAGCTGTTTCCGATGGACGTTCACTGGGTCCCCCTTCGTCGAGCTACCTCGATTCGAGATAACTCGATAAGAGGTATCATTCGGATACGACGACCGCAAGAAGGGACAGGGCCTGGTGCTGGAGCTGTCGATCCTCGGTTTCCTCGCCGAACAACCGCTGCACGGCTACGAGTTGAAGGAACGCATCAAAGCGCTGAGCGGCCATGTCCGCCCGGTCAGCGACGGCGCCCTCTACCCGGCGATCACCCGTCTCGTGACAGCCGGGAGCCTCGACCAGCACACCGAGCCCGGCTCGGGCGCCGCCCCGCGCCGCATGCTGTCCCTCACCGACCGGGGCCGCGAGGACCTCCTGGAGCGGCTGCGCCACCCCAAGCAGGCCGAGATCACCGACCAGGTGCGCTTCAACACCGTCCTGGCCTTCCTGCGGCACCTGCCGGACCGGCACGAGCAGGCCGCGGTGCTGCGGCGCCGCCTGGAGTTCCTTCAGACCCCGGCGAGCTTCTTCTACCGGGACGGCGAGCCCGTACGGGCGGAGGAGACGGACGACCTGTTCCGGCAGGGCATGCTGCGGGTCGCGCGGGCGACGGGCGCGGCGGAGCGGGAGTGGCTCAAGGAGGCCGTCACACGGTTGGATCAGCCGAGCTGAGCCCGCACGTACGCCCGCCACTGCGCGGTGAAGTCCGCCGGCGTCGTCTGGAGGACGTCCTTCAGGGCGCCCTCGACCGCCCCGGCCCGCTCCTTGTGCGCGCCCACGGCCCGGTAGAACTCGCGGAGTCGGACCTCGCCCCAGCGGTCGGCGATCATCCGGCAGGCCATCCAGCCGCCCTCGTACGCCTTGGCGAGCCGGGTCGCGTCGCCGCCGAAGCCGAAGTCCCGGTCGGTCGGCAGCGCGGCCGGCGGATCCCCCTGGGCCACGGCGCGCCCCAGCTCCGGCGCGGCCTGGGCCGGGGTGCGGCCGCTGCCCAGGTAGCCGATCCAGTCGGCGTACCCCTCGGACAGCCACAGCGGGGTGGCGGCGTTGGTATGGGCGCGGGTGGCGACGTGGGTGGTCTCGTGGGTGAGCACGACCTGCTTCCCGAGCGGGCCGAGCATGCTGTACGCGTCGGGGTTGACGATGACCCGGTCCGCGGGTGCCTTCGCCGGGGCGCCGGTCTCGCCGGTGGTGACCGCGGCGATGCCCCGGTAGGAGGAGGCGGGCGAGCCGAGCAGCTCCGCCATCCCGTCCAGCGACTTCGGTACGAGCACCACGACGTGCCGCGCCCAGTCCGTGCCCCAGGCCTGGGACACCGCGGGTACGGCGCGGTCCGCGAGGCCGGCGAAGGAGCGCAGCCGCTCGGTGGACTGCCCGACGCCCATCACGATGCTGTGTTCGCCCCGGACGACCGCCACCGCGCCCTGGTCCCACAGCTGGTCGCCGGCCTTCTGGGCGGGCCGGTCGGACGCCACCCGCCACGGCCCGCTCCCGTCACGGGTCAGGCGCAGCGTGCGACCCACGGTGACCGGGGCCTTGTCGTAGCCCCGGACGCGGTAGCGCAGTTCGGCGTCGGCGGTCGCGGTGTCGCCGTCGTCGTGCACGGCGGTGACCCGGTACGACCAGTCCGCGAACGGCACCGCGCGCAGCCGGGCGTACTGCGTGGCGGTGCCGGTGGCGCGGTAGGCGCTCTCGTCGTGGTCGAGGACCGCCGCGGCCCGCCGGTCCAGCACCCGCTGCACATCGGCCCGAACACCGTCGCCGGCCGGCCGGCCGCCGCACGCCACCAGTGAGACGAGCAGCAGACAGAGCACCACCACCGAGGAACCCGACACCCGCCTTCGACCAGCCACCCGGCCGATCGTACGGGGGCGACGGTTCCTTGGTCAGACCCTCGTGACCGTCGCGCCCGGCATCATGCCCACCGGGTCGTAGCGGACGGGGGCGCCCGGGTAGGGGGCGTGGATGACCTGTCCGTTGCCGGCGTACATGCCGACGTGGCTGGCGTCGGAGCGGTAGGTGACCAGGTCGCCGGGCTGCGCCTGGGAGAGCGGGACCTGTCGGCCGGCGTACCGCTGGGCCTGGGAGGTGCGGGGCAGGGAGGCGCCGGCCTGCGCGTACGACCACTGCATCAGGCCCGAACAGTCGAAGCCGGAGGGCCCGTTGGCGCCCCACACGTACGGCTTGCCGAGCGCGGAGCGGGCGGCGGCGACCGCGGCGGCGGCGCGACCGGAGGCCGGGACGGCGCCCCCGAAATCGGGCATGCCGTCGCGGCCCGAGCGGGAGGCCCGGTCGTAGGCCGCGCGCTCCTCGTCCGGCAGTGAGTTGAGCAGCTGCCGCGCCTTGGCGAGCTTCTTCTCCACCGTCCGCTTGTGGGAGGCGACCGTCTTGCGGCTCTTCTCCAGTTCGCCCAGCTTCTTCGCCGCCTCCGCGCGCTCCTGGGCGAGTTCGCGCATCACGTCCTGGAGGTCCTTGAGCTCACCGGCCTGGTGGCTGCTGATCCGGTCGAGGACGGAGGCCTTGGCGAGATAGTCGTCCGGGTCGTCGGAGAACAGCAGGGCGAGCGTCGGATCGAGCCCGCCCGAGCGGTACTGCGCGCCGGCCAGCGAACCCAGCTGCCCCCGCATGGAGTTGACGCGTTCCTGCTGCCGGGCGATCCGGTCCTGGGCGTCACCGACCTGTCCCCGCAGGACGTCGGCGCGCTCGTCGGCCTTGTTGTAGGCCTCGGTGGCCTTCTCGGCCTCCTCGTAGAGGCGGTCCACCCGGGAGCGGGTGTCGTCGTGCGGTGCGGCCACCGCCGGTACGGTGCCCAGGGCCGCGGCCGCTGCGGACAGCACACACAGGGCGGCGGCCCCCCGGTCGAACCCGGACGGTACAAGTCGGCGATGGGACCCCACGAAAGCCGCGCTCCTTCCACTTGCGGACGAGGAAACGCGCCAGACAGTAGCCGCGCGACGGGGCGCCGACCAACGACCTCCGTGGATACGCAACGTAACGCCCCGCCGCTGACGCAGGTCACCGGCGGGGCGTGGGGTCATTCGGAGTCATCGCAATTCGCCCGTTCGGGCGGTACGCCGACTTGATCTTGAGGCGTCCCGGTTCTCCGGGGGTCGGTCAGACCCGGACGCCGAACATGAACGGGCCGCCGATGGTGTCCATCGACTCGTAGCGCACGACCGTGCCGGTGCGCGGGGCGTGGATGATCTGGCCGTTGCCGGCGTAGAGGCCCACGTGGTGCAGGTCGTTGAAGAAGAAGACGAGGTCGCCGACCTGGAGCTGGCTCACCGAGGAGATGCGGGTGCCGATCTGGGACTGCGCCTCGGAGGTGCGCGGGATCTGCACGCCGGCCGCGGCGTAGGCCCGGGAGGTGAGGCCGGAGCAGTCGTAGGAGCTGAGACCGGTGGCGCCGTAGACGTACGGCTTGCCGAGCTGGCTCTGGGCCCAGGCATAGGCCGCGCCCGCCCGGCCGGAGGCAGCGGTGGAGGAGCCGAGGACGTCGCGCTCGCTGTCGCGGCTGGAGCGGGCCTGCTCGGCGGCGAGCGCCGCCTTCTCCTTGGCCGTCAGGGAGTTGAGCAGCTTCTGCGCCTCGGCGAGCTTGCCCTGGACTTCCTTCTTCTTCTTGCCCAGCTCGGTACGCGTGGAGGCGAGGTCCTTGAGCTTGGCGGAGGCCTCGGAGCGGTCCTGGGCGAGCTCGCGCTGCTTGTCCTGGATCTTCTTCAGCGCCTCGACCTGCTGGGCGCTGAGCTGGTCCATGGTGGACGCCTTGTCCAGGTAGTCGTCCGGGTTCGACGACAGGAAGAGCTGGACCGAGGAGTCGATGGTGCCGGTGCGGTACTGGGCGGCGGCCGCCAGGCCGATGCTGTCGCGCAGCCCGTTGAGCTCGTCCTGGCCGCGGGCGACGTTGTCCTGGATGGTGGAGATCTCCTTCTGGAGCTTCTCCTGCTTCTCCTTGGCCCCGTTGTACTTCTCGGTGGCCTGCTCGGCCTCCTCGTAGAGCTTGTCGACCTTCGCCTTGACCTCGTCCTTGCTCGGCTTCTCGCTCGGCGCGGCGTTGGCGGCCTGCGAGCTCAGGGCTACGGCGGCAGCGGCCGCGGTGGTGAGCACGGTCACGCGCGCTCGGCTCGGCTGCTTGGGTCGACGGTGGGACGCCACGGAGGTGAACTCCTTCTTGTGAGTGATCACCCGCTCTGAGGTTCGATGGGAGACCCTAGTGACCTACTCGTGATCAGTTCAAATGCTCGCGTCGAAAATATACGTGACGCACCGCATTCTTTGCCCGGAACTCACCTGCCGTAATGCGCGGTTGACGCTACGTTGCGTCACAGTTCTCTCAATTCGGGCAATGCATCTGTAGGTTGACCTTCGGGACAGCCGCTCAAAGCAGCCGCTCAGGACAGCCGCTTCAGGAGCACCGCCGACGCCACCGGCCGCGCCCCCGCCCGGGCCACTCCGTCGGCCACCTCGCGGTCGGTCGAGGCGACGATGACCGGCCGGCCCGGCGGCTCGGCGCGCACCAGCTGCCGGATCAACTCGTCCGCGGTGACCCCCGGCTTGGAGAACAGCACCCGCACCCCGCGCGGCGGCGCGAGCAGCACCGGAGCGACCAGTTCGGCGCCGTCGAAGACACAGGTGACCTCGGCGCCGGTCTGCGCGGCGAGCTGCGAGAGCTGCCCGAGCAGCCGCAGCCGCTGCTTCTCCAGCGGCATCTGCGGATAGCCGGTCTTGGTGACGTTGTAGCCGTCGACGACGAGATGCGCCTGCGGCAGCGCGAGCAGTTGGTCGAGGATCGCGGGATCATTTTCGGACAAAGCCCGGGCGGCGATGTCCTTCGGGGTCATACGTCCCGGTTCGACCGCGTCCACGGTCTCCGCGGGCCGGACGGAGACCGGCGGCAGCGCCAGCTCCCTGCGCAGCCCCTGGGCCGCGTCCAGCACGGTGTCGAGCAGCAGCCGTACCCGCATGTCCTCGACGCTGCGCCCCTCACGCGCCGCCCTGCGCGTGGCCTCCAGGGCGGCCTCGGCCTCCCCGAGCCGCGCCTTGAGCCGCCGGCTCTCGCTCTCGGCAACGGACACCTGGGCATGCGCCTCGGCGCGTACGGCCTCGATCTCGCCGTGGGCCTTGCGCAGCGCCGCCTCGCCGCGCTTGACGTCGCTGAGGGCCGCGCGCAGCTTGCGGTGAAGCGATTCCGCTTCCTTCTTGACCGCCTCCAGCTCGACGCGCAGGCCCTCGGTCTCCGTGCGGGTCTGCTCACGGGCCTGGGCGAGCTGCTCGCGCAGCCGCTCCAGCTCGGCCCGGCTCTCCTCGTCGGCGCGCTCGGCGTCCGCCCGCTGCGCCTCCTCACCGGCCGCGGCCACCAGCTTCACCCAGCCGGTCGGCCGCAGTACGTAGGCCGCGGCCGCCACATCGAGCGGGTCCGCGGCCGGGGGCGGCGAGCCGGAGTCCAGGGCGCCGGCGAGCTCCGGCTGGGCCTCTCTGAGCTTCTCCCCGATGCGCTGCCGGAACAGCGGGTCGGTCTCCAGCGCGGACGCCATCGCGTTGCCCGCGAACTTGGCCCGCCGGTTCGGCGCGAACCGGGCGTACTGCCGCAGCTGCGCGGGCAGTTCGGCGACCGTCAGCCCGCCGAAACCGTCCGAGACGATCTGTACGACCCTGCGCCGCACGCCGTCGGGCAGCGGACGGTCGAGCACCTCGGCGGCGCCGTCGCCCGGCCCCCCGCCCGTGGTCTCCGCCATCCGTCACACCCCAATGCCTGTGCGGGGCCGCTCCCTGTCAGGAGCCGGCGCCCGGCCTGTCCACGAGTTCCACCTGGTCCACCGCGTTGCACCAGCGGCACCGCACCGACTCGATGGTCTCACTGACCACATCGCGCTCCTCGACCTTCGGCTCGCCCGCGAGATCGAGGTGGACGTACTCGACGACCTTCGACGAGCGCGTCACGTCGAACCGGGTGAGGTTGCCGCAGAGGGTGCAGCGCCACCGCGTGGTGGCGGTCGGCAGGGGAACCGTCATCGTGACTGTCCGCTTCCTTCTAGTGTCGTCGTTCTTCCAGTGTCGGGTCGCGCCCAAGGCTCCCCGGTGTGCGTGGCTCGTAACCCTACGGCCTGGCGGGTACTCGCCGCTCGGGCGTCCACGGCGGCGAGGCGATCTGTGCGTGTGCGTCCCGTTACGCCATGCTCTGTGGTCATGATCAGCAACTGGAGCGTCACGCTCGGCAGCATGGTCGAGGCGGTCAGGGCGGTTCGCCGGACATCGGCGCCGGTGACATACGCCCTGATCGTCCTGTGCTGCCTGGTCTTCCTGGCCGGCCCGGCCTCGGGGCTCAACCCGGCGTACGGCTCCGGCGAGGAACTGCTCCTGGCACAGCAGGCCTATTTCCGGCGCTGGGGCGTGATCCCCGCAGAACTGTTCGACGGTTCCCCCCGAGCCGCCCTGACCCCCGCCACGGCCCTCTTCGTCCACGGCAGCTGGGTGCACCTGCTGGGCAACATGCTCTTCCTCTACGTCTTCGGGGCGATGACCGAGGAACGGATGGGCCGCGTCCACTTCGCCCTGTTCCACGTCGGCTGCGGCTCCCTGGCCCTGCTGGGGTACGCGGTCGCCAACGCCGGGTCCGAACAGTCGCTGGTCGGCGCGTCCGGGGCGGTCTCCGCCGTCCTCGGTGCGTTCCTGTACCTCTTTCCCCGGGCGCGGGTGACCAGTCTCCTGCCGTTCCTGTTCTTCCTGCCCCTGCGCTTCCCGGCGTGGGTCGTGCTGCCCTTCTGGGTGGCCCTGCAATGGCTGGCGGCGGGGCGGGCCGGCCAGGGGCCCGGGGTGGCGTACCTGGCGCATCTGGTGGGGTTCGGGCTGGGCTTCCTCTACGCGTGGGCCCGTTTCGGGTGGGCGACTAGAGTGAGGGCCGCCCCAGCTCCGGCCCCCGAGGGAGAGAACCAGCCGTGATCACCGCGATCGTCCTCATCAAGACCAGCGTGGACCGGATCCCCGAGATCGCCGAGTCGATCGCTTCGCTGGACAGCGTGAGTGAGGTCTTTTCCGTCACGGGTACGTATGACCTGATCGCGATGGTGCGGGTCGGGCAGCACGAGGATCTGGCGGAGATCATCCCGGGGCGGATCAGCAAGATTCCCGGGGTGGAGGCTACGGATACGCACGTGGCGTTTCGGACGTACTCGCAGCATGATCTTGAGGCTGCGTTTGCGATCGGGCTGGACTCCTGAGGTTGTTCGCCTAGACGCCTGCGGAGCGCTGTGGGTGCGCGAGTGCCGGTTGTTCGTGGCTTGTCGCGCCCACGCGGCGGAGCCGCGTATCGATACAGCCCCGCGCTCCTTCAGGGCGCTGATCACACCGCCGGAACGCAGCGGCCCTCTTCCGTCCTGTACGTCCACTGCGCGCCGTTGGCCACCAGTTCCCGGACTGCGCTCACGAAACGGTCGACGTGCTCGTCCGGGGTGCCGGCGCCGAAGCTGACGCGGATGGCGTTCAGGGACTTCTCGCCCGGCGCCGCCTCCGGGGCGCCGCACTCGCCCTGGGTCTGGGGGTCGCTGCCCAGGAGGGTGCGGACGAGGGGGTGGGCGCAGAAGAGGCCGTCGCGGACGCCGATGCCGTACTCGGCGGAGAGGGCGGCGGCGAAGTGGGAGCTGTTCCAGCCCTCGACGACGAAGGAGATCACGCCGACGCGGGGCGCGTCGTCGCCGAAGAGGGACAGGATCCTGACCTCGGGGACCTCTGCGAGGCCCGTGCGGACCTTCTCGATCAGGTGCTGCTCGCGGGCGACCAGGGTGTCGAAGCCGGCCTCGGTGAGGGCCTTGCAGGCGGAGGCGATGGAGTAGGCGCCGATGACGTTGGGCGAGCCGGCCTCGTGGCGGGCGGCGCTGTCGTGCCACTCCACGTCCACTCCCCCGTCCTCGCGCCGGGTGACCTTGCGGCTGGCGCCGCCGCCCGCGAGGTACGGGGCGGCCTCGCGCAGCCAGTCGGCGCGGCCGGCCAGGACGCCGGAGCCGAACGGGGCGTACAGCTTGTGGCCGGAGAAGGCGACCCAGTCGACGTCGAGGTCCCTGATGGACACCGGGTGGTGGGGGGCCAGCTGGGCGGCGTCCAGGACGATGCGGGCGCCATGCGCGTGGGCGGCCGCCGCGAGCTCCCGTACGGGCCACAGCTCGCCGGTGACGTTGGAGGCGCCGGTGACGCAGACCAGGGCCGGGCCGTGGCCCCCTTCAATGGACACAGCGCGGTCGGCGAGGGCGCGCTCCAGGGTCGCCACCGCCTGCCGCGGGGTGCGCGGGGCGTCGAGGTACGTGACCCGGGCGTCCTGCCACGGCAGCAGGGAGGCGTGGTGCTCGGTCTCGAAGACGAAGACCTGGCAGTCGGCGGGCAGGGCGGCGGCGAGGAGGTTGAGGGAGTCGGTGGTGGAGCGGGTGAAGACCAGCTGGTCGTCGGCGCGGCAGTCCAGGAACTCCGTGACCGTCCTGCGGGCGTTCTCGAAGAGGTCCGTGGACAGCTGGGAGAGGTAGCCGGCGCCGCGGTGGACGCTGCCGTAGTACGGGGCGTAGGCCGCCACGTCGTCCCAGACGCGCTGCAGGGCGGGGGCGCTGGCCGCGTAGTCGAGCGCGGCGTAGGTGACCTCGCCGCCCGTGACGAGCGGGACGGTGACATCCCGGCCGAGAACGGGCAGCGGGGTGCAAATGGTCTGGTCGATGGCAGCGGTGGAGACGGACATGGCGGAACTCCCGTGAAGGCAGGCGGAATCTCCGTGCCGGACAGCGCGTCGACGGCACAGGAAGGGTGAAAAGAGGGATGCGGAGGCGGGGCTCTGCGGCCCTATCGCATTCGCTTGCTCACGGAAGGCTCCTCGACGACCAGGACCCCTGGTGGTACGAGGGGTCCGCGCTTGCCGTAGACCTCGCTGCCTACGACCTGGTCCTCACCCGGGGCACCCCGCCACGGACGGAGGGTTGCCGGACAGTCGGCCGGGGCCTCATGACTGTCACTCATGACCTGAACAGGAACGTACGTGAAGTGATCGCGGTCCCGCAACTCGTGTCCGGATCGCGGGACCGCACCTCGGATCCCTACGCGTTGCTCGCGGCCACCCAGCGCTCCAGCGCCCGCTTCGCCGATCCCGAGTCGATCGACTCCGCGGCCTTCGCCATTCCGGCGCCGATCTGCTCGGCCAGCGTCCCGGCGCCCGGGTCGAGGGCCACGAGCGCCGCGGCCGAGTTCAGCAGGACGGCGTCCCGGACCGGGCCCGTCTCGCCCTCCAGCAGCCGTCTGGCGACCTCCGCGTTGTACGACGGGTCGCCGCCGCGCAGCGCCTCCACGGTGACGAATTCGATGCCGACGTCCCGCGGGTCGAAGGTCTCCTCGGTCACCTTGCCGTCACGGACGACCCACACACGGGAGGTGGACGTGGTCGTCAGTTCGTCGAATCCGTCGTCGCCCCGGAACACGAGGGAGGAGTTGCCGCGCTCGGCGAAGACGCCGGCGATGAGCGGGGCCATGCGCGGGTCGGCGACGCCCACCGCCTGTGCCTTCACCTTCGCCGGGTTGGTCAGCGGACCCAGGGCGTTGAAGGTCGTCCGGATGCCCAACTGCCCGCGCGCCGCGGCCACATGACGCAGCGCCGGGTGGAACTTGATCGCGAAGCAGAAGGTGATCCCGGCCACCTCGGCCACCTCGGCCACCCGCTGTGGGGTCAGTTCGAGGTTGACGCCGAGCTTCTCCAGGACGTCCGAGGCGCCGGACGCGGAGGACGCGGCCCGGTTGCCGTGCTTGACGACCTTCGCGCCCGTGCCGGCGATGACGATCGACGACATGGTGGAGATGTTCACCGTCTTCGCGCCGTCGCCGCCCGTACCGACGATGTCGACCGTCCGGCCCGGCACCTCGATCACGTTCGCGTGCGCGTACATCGTCCGTACCAGACCGGTGATCTCCTCGACGGTCTCGCCCTTGGCGCGCAGCGCCACCGCGAACCCGGCGATCTGCGCGTCGGTCGCCTCGCCGCGCATGATCAGGTCCATCGCCCAGGCGGTGTCGTCCGCGGTGAGGTCGTGG
The DNA here is from genome assembly GCF_042888465.1 of Streptomyces sp. NPDC002888. Lineage (NCBI taxonomy): Bacteria > Bacillati > Actinomycetota > Actinomycetes > Kitasatosporales > Streptomycetaceae > Streptomyces > Streptomyces sp. NPDC002888. The sequence continues at coordinate 32,031 of NZ_JBIAPU010000049.1, forward strand.
CCGTCCAGCAGGCCGTTCAGCAGCCTGGGCCAGGAACGGCCCGCCGCGGTGTCGCCTCCAGCGGGGGTCACAGCGCTCATGGGGCCGCTCCGGGGTGTCGTAGAAGAGTGTGATCCCACCCTATCCAGCCGGAAGGCATGGCGAAGGGCCCCGTCCGAAGACCGGACGGGGCCCTTTGCGGGTGGCGTGGCGACGCCGCAGCGATCAGTGGTGGCCGTGGCCGCTCGTGATCTCCCTGTACTCCTCGGCGGTCGGCTTGGGGATCTGGGACTCCTCGCCGAAGTACGCCTCGCTGAGCTTGGCGCGCAGCTTCTCGGAGCCCTTCACCTTGCGCTCGACGCCGTTCTCGTCGACCGTGGGGCCGATCTCGACCGGCTTGTACTGCTCGTGCGCCGTGAGGGTGTGCAGGGCCTCCTGGCTGAGCGGCTCGTGGACCTCGATGTACTCACCGTGCGGCAGGCGCTTGATGGTGCCGGTCTCGCGACCGTGCAGGATCTTGTCCTTGTCGCGGCGCTGGAGGCCCATGCAGATCCGCTTGGTGACGATGAAGGCCAGGACCGGTCCGGCGAAGAAGCCGATCCGGACGAACCAGGTGACCGCGTTGATCGACAGATGGAAGTGGGTGGCGATGATGTCGTTGCCACCACCGACCAGCATGATCATGTAGCCGGTGACCCAGGCGACGCCGAAGGCCGTCCGGGTCGGGGCGTTGCGCGGCCGGTCCAGGATGTGGTGCTCGCGCTTGTCCCCGGTGATCCAGGACTCGATGAACGGGTAGAGCGCGATCACGCCGAGGAACAGGCCGAAGAGCACCAGCGGGATGAACACGCCCAGGACGAGCGTGTGACCCCAGAGGTTGATCTCCCAGCCCGGCATGGCGCGGATCAGACCCTCGGCGAAGCCCATGTACCAGTCGGGCTGGGCGCCCGTGGACACCTGGTCCGGACGGTAGGGACCCATCGCCCAGATCGGGTTGATGGACGCGATGCCGGCGAGGGCCGCGATGCCGCCGAAGACCAGGAAGAAGAAGCCTCCGGCCTTGGCCATGTAGACCGGCAGCAGCGGCATGCCGACGACGTTCTTGTTGGTGCGTCCGGCACCCGCGAACTGCGTGTGCTTGTGGTAGAAGACCAGGATCAGGTGGCCGACCACGAGACCGAGCATGATGCCCGGCAGCAGCAGGATGTGGATCGAGTAGAACCGGGCCACGAAGTCGTGGCCGGGGAACTCGCCGCCGAACAGGAACATCGAGATGTACGTGCCGACGATCGGCACGGACAGGATCGCGCCCTGGGTGAAGCGGACACCGGTGCCGGAGAGCAGGTCGTCCGGGAGCGAGTAGCCGGTGAAACCGGTGAACATGCCGAGGACGAACAGCAGGAAGCCGAACAGCCAGTTGACCTCACGCGGCTTGCGGAACGCGCCGGTGAAGAAGACGCGCATCATGTGCACGAACATGCCGGCCAGGAAGATGACCGCCGCCCAGTGGTGGATCTGCCGGATGAGCAGACCACCGCGGACGTCGAAGGAGATGTGCAGCGTGGAGCTGAACGCCTCCGACATCAGCTGACCCTGCAGCGGGACGTAGCTGCCGTGGTACTCCACCTCGTTCATCGACGGGTGGAAGAACAGCGTCAGGTACACACCCGTGAGGATGATGATGATGAAGCTGTAGAGGCAGATCTCACCCAGCATGAAGGACCAGTGGTCCGGGAAGATCTTGCGCATGTTGGCCTTGGCCAGGGAGTAGATCCCGAGCCGGCCGTCCGCCCAGTCGGCGACGCGCTCGCCGGCCGGTGCCTTCCCGCGCGAGCGGGGTGCAGTGTTCTCGTTCGTACTCATCCGCGCTCCCAGAAAGCAGGACCGACGGGCTCTTCGAAGTCGCCGAGCGCCTCGAGGTAGCCCTCGTCGTTCACGCCGATGCGCAGCTGCGGCAGGGCGTGCCCGGCGGGGCCGAAGATCACTCGGGCACCGTCGGAGAGGTCGAAGGTGGACTGGTGGCAGGGGCACAGCACGTGGTGCGTCTGCTGCTCGTACAGGGAGATCGGGCAACCGACGTGGGTGCAGATCTTCGAGTACGCGACGATGCCCTCGTGCGACCACTCGAGCTCGCGCTTGTCCTTGATGTTGTCCGGCTGGATGCGGACGATCATCAGGGCCGACTTGGCGATCTCGTTCTGGAAATCCTCGTCGTGCTCCTCCAGGCCCTCGGGCTTGACGAAGGTGAGCGAACCGACGGCCACGTCCGAGGGACGCAGCGGCTCGTTCGTGTTCATGTTGACGAGCAGCTTGCCCTTGGCCCACAGCGTGTGGCGCAGCTTGTCCTCGGGCAGCGGCCCCAGGTCGCGCAGCAGGACGACGCCGGAGAGCGGCACCAGCGTGAGCGCGCCGAGCAGGGTGGTGCGAATCAGCTTGCGACGGCCGATCGCCGACTCCTTGGCACCCTCCCGGAAGTCCGCGAAGACCTTCTCGCGGACCTCGGGGGACGCCTGGATCGCGTGACGGTCGTCGGCGACCTCCACGTCGGACATCAGGGTGCGGGCCCAGTGGACCGCGCCCGCGCCGATGCAGAACAGCGCCGCGCCGAGCGTCAGGCCCAGCGCGAAGTTCAGCGCGCTGATGTGCCCGATCGGGAAGACGAAGATCGACTTGTCGGCCGGGATCGCGACGTACGAGGCGATGAAGCCGATCGTGGCCAGCATCGACACCGTGAACAGGAAGGCGACGGCACGCTCGGACCGCTTCGCGGCACGCTCGTCGATGTCCTGGATGCGGTGCTCGTGGGGCGGCAGGCCCGGGTCGGCGAACGGGTGCTTCTCGTCCACGACCCCTACGCCGCCCTGGGCGTTGTCCTGCTCAGTGGGCAGGTTCTCTTCTGGAATGTCTTGGCTACTCATGACTTCTTGGCCTTTGCGGTCCGGGCGGCAACCCACACGGCGACGGCGATCAGCCCGCCGAGACCGAAGATCCAGCCGAACAGACCCTCACTGACCGGCCCGAGGCCGCCCAGCTCGAGACCGCCGGGGCTCTCCGTCTCTTCGCCGTTGACCGCGTTCAGGTACGCGATGATGTCCTTCTTGTTCTGCTCCGACAGCGTGGTGTCGGGGAACGAGGGCATGTTCTGCGGGCCGGTCTGCATGGCCTCGTAGATGTGCTTCGGATCCACGCCCTCGATCGTCGGCGCGAACTTGCCCTTGGTCAGGGCGCCGCCCTTGCCGGTGAAGTTGTGGCACTGCGCGCAGTTGGTGCGGAAGAGCTCGCCGCCCTTGGCGATGTCCGCGCCCTCCGGGCCGTACTCGGTCTTGGTCGGGACGGAGGGGCCCGCGCCCAGCGACGAGATGTACGCCGCGAGCTGGTCGATCTCGGCCTGCGAGTAGACGACCTTCTTCTTCGGGACCTGGGCGCCCTGGGAGGTCGCCGCCGGCATTCGACCGGTGCCGACCTGGAAGTCGACCGCCGCGGCGCCGACGCCGACCAGGCTCGGACCGTCGGACGAGCCCTGACCGCCGGTGCCGTGGCAACTGGCGCAGCCGACGGCATAGAGCTTCTTGCCCTCGTCGATGGCTAGGGACTGGGCTGTGTCATCGGCCGTCGCCTTGCTCGCGGGCGCGAACGCGGTGTACAGCCACCCAGTGCATACCAGCGCCAGGAGTAGGACGACGAGCGCCGCCAGCGGATGGCGTCGTCGTGCGGAGAGCTTTTTCACGGATTACCCCGGTGTCAGGATCTTCTGCGTCGATGCTTCGGGAATGTGCGCGTGACCGCGCTTGGGAACGGGCCCTGTTACTTGATCATGTAGATCGTGGCGAAGAGGCCGATCCAGACGACATCGACGAAGTGCCAGTAGTAGGACACGACGATCGCAGCGGTCGCCTGCTCGTGGGTGAACCTCTTGGCCGCGTACGTACGCCCGAGGACCAGCAGGAAGGCGATGAGACCGCCCGTCACGTGCAGGCCGTGGAAGCCGGTGGTCAGGTAGAAGGCCGAGCCGTACGGATCGGAGGAGAGCGAGAGCCCGTCCTTCTTCACCAGCTCGGTGTACTCGTAGATCTGACCGCCGACGAAGATCGCGCCCATGATGAAGGTGACGATGAACCAGCCCCGGAGCTTCTTCACATCACCGCGCTCCGCGGCGAAGACGCCGAGCTGGCAGGTGAGGGAGGAAAGCACCAGGATCGTGGTGTTCGTGGCCGAGAACGGGAAGTTCAGGGCCCCGGCCATTTCCTTCCAGTGATCGGGTCCCGTCACCGATCGCAGGGTGAAGTACATCGCGAAGAGGGCCGCGAAGAACATCAGCTCGGAACTCAACCAGATGATGGTTCCGACGCTGGTGAGGTTCGGCCGGTTGACCGACGGGTGCGCGTGCCCGGTTTCTACTGTCGTTGCTGTCGCCACGACCGACATTATGTCGGTCGCTTATCTAGCCCTCACCCCGGGGGGTCCCGTTCGGAGTGTCCGTACCGTGTGTACTGCCCGTATGGCCCATCGAAGCACTGCGCCGACAGGTGTTGACGCGGTGTTCAAGGGGGTAGCATCCGCCGCATCGGTCCCGTCCGTACGACGCTGACGTCTCGGAGGAACAATGCAGCCGACCGCCACGGTGCTGGTCTACAGCGACAACTCCAACACCCGCGAACAGGTGCGGCTGGCGACGGGGCGCAGGCCCGCTCCGGACGTACCCGTGGTGGAGTTCCTGGAGTGCGCCACGCCCGCAGCCGTGGTCCGGGAGCTGGACAGGGGCGGGATCGACGTCTGTGTGCTGGACGGCGAGGCCGTGCCCATGGGGGGCATGGGCGTCTGCCGCCAGATCAAGGACGAGGTCTTCAACTGCCCGCCGGTGCTGCTGCTGATCGCGCGCCCGCAGGACGCGTGGCTGGCCACCTGGAGCCGTGCGGACGCCGCTGTGACGCTTCCGGTGGACCCGGTGGAGTTCGCGGCCGCCCTGGCCTCCCTGCTGCGCCGGAAGAGGCTGGCGAGCGCCTGAGGCGGGCTCTGGGGGCTTCGGCTCGTCCCCGGGGCCCTCAGACGCTCTGGGGCCGCAGCCGGGCCCGGTCCGCCGGGTCCGAGGCGTCCGGCTTGCCGGCCACCAGGGCGCTTCCGGTGCGCCAGTTCTCCCAGGCCAGGTTCCAGTCGCCGAAGCCGTTGCCGAACGGCTCCATCGACTGACCCGCGCTGTTGACCACCTGGACGAGGTCGCCCTCGCGGATGTTCTCGAAGAACCACTGGGCGTTGTCGGTGCTCATGCCGGTGCAGCCGTGGCTGACGTTGGCGGAGCCCTGGGAGCCCACGGACCAGGGGGCGGCGTGGACGTACTCACCGCTCCAGGTGACCCGGGTCGCGTAGTAGACGGGCAGGTCGTACGAGTCCGAGGAGCCCTCGGAGATGCCGACGGTGGCGCTGCGCATACGTACGAAGTACTCCTTGCCGAGGACGACCTTGACACCGTTACGGGTGTCGAAGCCGGGTTTGCCGGTGGTGACCGGGATCTGCTTGATCTCCTCGCCGTCCTTGTAGACGGTCATGGAGTGCGCCGCGGCGTCCGTGACGGCGATGACGCTGTCGCCGGTGGTGATCTTCAGTGACTTGGCCTTGCCGCCCCACAGCCGGTCGCCGATCTTTATGTTCTCCAGGTTGCTGCGCACCTGGATCGTGGCGTTGGCGGGCCAGTACTCCTTGGGGCGGTAGTGGAGCTTCTTGTCGTCCACCCAGTGCCAGGCGCCCTGTGCCGCGGGCTTCGAGGTGACCTTCAGGGCGCGTTCGACGACGGCGCGCTGGGCGGCGTCCTTGACGGGCTTGTTCAGCTCGGCCGTGATGGGCTGGCCGACGCCGTACGTGCCGGTCTTGGGGCCGAAGGTGACGTCCAGGGTCTTCTTGGTGGTGGGCTTGCCGGTGTGGAAGGTGAGGACGCGGCGGCCGGGGGCGCCGTCCTCGTCCTCCGTGCTCACGCGCACCGTGTAGTGGGCGTCGGCGGCGAGCGGCTCGGTGCTGTGCCAACGGGCGCCGTCGGCGGAGAGTTCGCCCGCCACGTAGCGGCCCGTGGCATCTATGGCTGTGACGTCCGTGATGCGCCCGTCGGAGCCCTCGGAGGTGACCTCCAGGGGTTTGTCCGGGTCCGCCTTCTTCCCTTCGCCTGAGGGCGCGTTGAAGGCGATCTGGTCCGACGCGTCGTACGGCGTGGCCGACAGCGGGTTGCCGTCACTGCTGCATCCGGGGACCGCCGTGGTGAGGGCGACCGCCAGGAGGGTGCAGCCGACGGCGGTGCGGGAGCGAGGTGTGTGGCTCATGGTTCGACGCTAGGAACGTTCGTCAACGGCGGCGCGCCGGGTAACCCATACGAGGGATCACTATTGCGGCAAACGCAGGAGCCCGGACCCTCCTCACGGAGTGTCCGGGCTCCCGAAGCGCTCGGCGCGTGCTACTGGGTGCGGCTCTCACCGCGGTAGTACTCGAAGACCCAGCCCCAGATGCCGATCAGGATGATCGGGGCGGCGAAGTACAGCAGCCACCAGCCGACCGCGACACCGAGGAAGGCGGCCGCGCCGCCGATGCCCAGCGACAGCGGCTGCCAGCTGTGCGGGCTGAAGAAGCCCAGCTCGCCGGCGTCGTCCGCGACGTCCGCCTCCTTGTTGTCCTGCGCACCCGTGTCGACCCGCCGGGCCGTGAAGCCCAGGTAGAAGCCGATCATGATGGACAGACCGAAGGCCAGGAAGAGGGCCGTCGTACCGGCAGGCTCCTTCGACCAGACGCCATAGACGATCGCCATGACGAGGATGAAGACGGCGAGCCAGATGAACATCTTGCCCTGGATCTTCACTTGCCGGCCTCCTTGCCGCCCGCGATGGCGCTCGCACCGTGACCGCTGTGCTCCAGCTGCTCGAGCGCGGCGATCTCAGGGTGGTGCAGGTCGAACGCCGGGGATTCGCTGCGGATCCTCGGCAGGGTGAGGAAGTTGTGCCGCGGCGGCGGGCAGGCGGTCGCCCACTCGAGCGAACGGCCGTAGCCCCACGGGTCGTCGACGCCGACCGGCTTGCCGTACTTGGCCGTCTTCCACACGTTGTAGAAGAACGGCAGGATCGACAGACCGAGGACGAACGAGCTGATCGTCGAGATCGTGTTCAGGGCGGTGAAGCCGTCCTGCGCCAGGTAGTCGGCGTAACGACGCGGCATGCCCTCGGCACCCAGCCAGTGCTGGACCAGGAAGGTCCCGTGGAAGCCGATGAACAGCGTCCAGAAGGTGATCTTGCCGAGGCGCTCGTCGAGCATCTTGCCGGTCATCTTCGGCCACCAGAAGTGGAAGCCGGCGAACATCGCGAAGACGACGGTTCCGAAGACGACGTAGTGGAAGTGCGCCACCACGAAGTACGAGTCGGAGACGTGGAAGTCCATCGGCGGCGAGGCGAGGATGACGCCGGTCAGACCACCGAAGGTGAAGGTGATCAGGAAGCCGGTGGCCCAGAGCATCGGTGTCTCGAAGGACAGCGAGCCCTTCCACATCGTGCCGATCCAGTTGAAGAACTTCACGCCGGTCGGTACGGCGATGAGGAACGTCATGAAGGAGAAGAACGGCAGCAGCACACCGCCGGTGACGTACATGTGGTGCGCCCACACCGTCACGGACAGGCCGGCGATCGAGATCGTCGCGGCGATCAGGCCCATGTAGCCGAACATCGGCTTGCGGGAGAAGACCGGAATGATCTCACTGATGATGCCGAAGAACGGTAGCGCGATGATGTACACCTCTGGATGGCCGAAGAACCAGAAGAGGTGTTGCCATAGCAAGGCTCCGCCGTTGGCCGCGTCGAAGATGTGGGCACCGAACTTGCGGTCCGCCTCCAGGGCGAACAGCGCGGCCGCGAGGACCGGGAAGGCCAGCAGCACCAGGACGGCGGTCAGCAGCACGTTCCACACGAAGATCGGCATGCGGAACATGGTCATGCCCGGTGCGCGCATGCAGATGATCGTGGTGATGAAGTTGACCGAGCCGAGGATGGTGCCGAAGCCGGAGAAGGCCAGACCCATGATCCACAGGTCGGCGCCGATGCCCGGCGAGCGGACCGCGTCCGACAGCGGGGAGTAGGCGAACCAGCCGAAGTCGGCAGCGCCCTGCGGGGTGAGGAAGCCACCGACGGCGATGAGCGAGCCGAACAGGTAGAGCCAGTAGGCGAACATGTTCAGCCGCGGGAAGGCGACGTCGGGCGCGCCGATCTGCAGCGGCATGATCCAGTTGGTGAAGCCGGCGAACAGCGGCGTCGCGAACATCAGCAGCATGATCGTGCCGTGCATCGTGAACGCCTGGTTGAACTGCTCGTTCGACATGATCTGCAGACCCGGACGGGCCAGCTCGGCGCGCATGAAGAGCGCCATCACGCCGCCGATCACGAAGAACGCGAACGACGTGACGAGGTAGAGCGTGCCGATCGTCTTGTGGTCCGTGGTCGTCAGCCACTTGACGACGACTTCACCGCGGCGTTGGCGCCGGACCGGCAGCTCGTCCTGGTAGTGGGACCCTGCTGCCGCGGCACCCTGGGGTTCGTTGAGGATGCTCACAGGTTGTTCGTCTCCCGGTTCTTCTCGTGGCTCGTCTGCTCGATGCCCGCGGGAACGTAACCGGTCTGCCCCTTCTTGGCGAGGTCCTTGAGGTGCTGCTCGTAGCGCTCGGGGGAGACGACCTTCACGTTGAACAGCATCCGGGAGTGGTCGACGCCGCAGAGCTCGGCGCACTTGCCCAGGAAGGTGCCCTGCTTGTTCGGGGTCACCTGGAAGGCATTGGTGTGGCCCGGGATGACGTCCATCTTCATCAGGAACGGCACCACCCAGAAGGAGTGGATGACGTCACGCGAGGTGAGGACGAAGCGGACCGTCTTGCCCTCGGGGAGCCAGAGGGTCGGGCCGGGGTTGTGGGTCTGCGGGTTCCGCTCACCGGGGGTGCCGCAGGTGTAGACACCGCCCGCGTCGGCCGGGAAGTCCTTCTTGTACCGGTCCGGAATCGCGGCCAGGTTCTTGTCGGTCTTCGCGTCACCGGTGGAACCGTCGACGTTCTCGATGTAGTTGAAGCACCAGCTCCACTGGAAGCCGACCACGTTGACCGTGACGTCGGGCTTCTTTTCGAGGCTCAGGAGCTTCGACTCGTCGCGGGCCGTGAAGTAGAACAGCACCGAGACGATGATGATCGGAACGACCGTGTAGAGGGCCTCGATCGGCATGTTGTACCGAGTCTGCGGAGGAACCTCGACCTTGGTGCGGCTTCGCCGGTGGAAGATCGCACTCCACAGGATCAAGCCCCACACCAGCACGCCGACGGCGAGCGCGGCAGCCCAGGATCCTTGCCACAGGGAGAGGATCCGCGGAGCCTCTTCCGTGGTGGGGGTGGGCATACCAAGGCGGGGGAAGTCCTCGTATGTGCAACCGGTAGCGGTCGCCAGGACCAGGCCCGCGGTCAGTGCCTGCAGCAGCTTCCGCCGCATCGGGCGCCGCGGCGAGCGGTCGGAGCCGTTGGGACTCACGTAGCGCCTTCCCGAGAGTCTCGCCCGCGCGTATTGGCTGCGGCCTGCCTTCTCGCTGGTCGGTCGCCGCCCTGCGTCGGGCAGGGGTTTGGATGTTTATGCGGACCAAACCCTAGCCGACGCCCTCCGGGGGTTCGCGGGGAGGGGGGCATACGCGTGGCCGGTCACTCTGACGGGGTGAGAAGGGGCGCCCAATAGCCCGGAGGTGCGGCGCCCAATAGCTCGGAGGTGCGGACTGTGTGGCGAGTTGCAGTGGTTCATGGTTGCTCGCGCGGTTCCCCGCGCCCCTTGAGGGCGCTTAGCGTTGCTGTGTGTCCTACTTCGATGCTGCTTCTTCTGCTCCTCTTCATCCCGTTGCCCGGCAGGCTCTTCAGGCTTCGCTCGACGAGGGGTGGGCCGATCCGGCGCGGTTGTACCGGGAGGGGCGGCGGGCGCGGATGCTGCTTGACGCCGCGCGGGAGGCCGCTGCCGAGGCGGTGGGGTGCCGGGCGGACGAGCTGGTGTTCACGTCCTCGGGGACGCGGGCTGTGCACTCCGGGATCGCTGGGGTGTTGGCGGGGCGGCGGCGCGTGGGACGCCACCTGATCGTGTCAGCGGTCGAACACTCTTCGGTGCTGCATTCGGCGGAGGTGTTCGAGGCGGACGGCGGAGCGGTGACGCGGGTGCCGGTGCTGCGGACGGGGGCGGCGACCGTGGAGGCGTACCGGGAGGCGCTTGCGCCGGACACGGCTCTGGCGTGCCTTCAGTCGGCCAACCACGAGGTGGGGACGGAGCAGCCGGTGGCGGAGGTGGCCGCCGTGTGCCGGGAGGCGGGGGTGCCGTTGCTGGTGGACGCGGCGCAGTCGCTGGGGTGGGGGCCGGTGGCGGGTGAGTGGTCGGTGTTGACGGGGAGCGCCCACAAATGGGGCGGTCCGTCGGGTGTGGGGCTGCTCGTCGTGCGCAAGGGTGTCCGGTTCGCGGCCCAAGGGCCGGTGGACGAGCGGGAGTCGGGGCGGGCCGCCGGGTTCGAGAACATCCCGGCGATCGTGGCCGCGGCGGCCTCGCTGCGGGCCCTGCGTGCGGAGGCCGCCGCCGAGGCGGTACGGCTGCGTGAGCTGACGGACCGGATCCGGGCACGGGTGCCGGAGCTCGTCCCGGACGTCGAGGTGGTCGGCGACCCGGTGCGCCGACTGCCCGGCGTCGTGACTTTCTCCTGTCTCTACGTCGACGGGGAGACCCTGCTGCACGAGTTGGACCGGGCGGGCTTCTCCGTCTCGTCCGGGTCGTCCTGCACGAGCAGCACTCTGACGCCGAGCCATGTGCTGCGGGCGATGGGGGTGCTGAGCGAGGGGAACGTACGGGTGTCGCTGCCGCCGGGAACGCCCGCGGAGGACGTCGAGCGGTTCCTCTCGGTCCTCCCGGAGACGGTGACGACGGTGCGGGAGAAGCTCGGCGCGCCGACGTCGGCCACGGTCGTGCGGGAGGACTTGCTCGTCGTGGACGCGCTGGGCAAGCGCTGCCCGATCCCGGTGATCGAGCTGGCGAAGGTCATCGGCGATGTGCCGGTGGGGGCCACGGTACGGGTCCTGTCCGACGACGAGGCGGCCCGGCTCGACATCCCCGCGTGGTGCGAGATGCGGGGACAGGAGTACGTGGGTGAGGAACCGGCGGACCAGGGCTCGGCCTACGTGGTCCGCCGGGTCTCCTGACCGACTAGGCCAGGTGCGTGCGGACCTCGGAGGCGGCGTCGTCGCCGTAGGCCTTGGTGAAGCGGTCCATGAAGTGGCCGCGGCGCAGCTGGTACTCCTGGGTGCCGACCGTCTCGATGACGAGAGTGGCCAGCATGCAGCCGACCTGGGCGGCGCGCTCCAGGGAGACGCCCCAGGCCAGACCGGAGAGGAAGCCGGCGCGGAAGGCGTCGCCGACGCCGGTGGGGTCGGCCTTGCGCTCCTCGTCGGGGACGCCGACCTCGATCGGGTCCTCGCCGACCTGCTCGATGCGGACGCCGCGCGAGCCGAGGGTGGTCACCCGATGACCGACGCGGGCGAGGATCTCCTCGTCCGTCCAGCCCGTCTTGGACTCGATGAGGCCCTTCTCGTACTCGTTGGAGAAGAGATACGTCGCCCCGTCCAGCAGTATGCGGATCTCCTCGCCGTTCATCCGGGCGATCTGCTGGGAGAAGTCGGCGGCGAACGCGATGGAGCGGGAGCGGCACTCCTCGGTGTGGCGGAGCATGGCCTCCGGGTCGTCCGCGCCGATGAGGACCAGGTCGAGACCGCCGACGCGGTCCGCGACGGTCTTCAGCTCGATGAGGCGGGCCTCGCTCATCGCGCCCGTGTAGAACGAGCCGATCTGGTTGTGGTCGGAGTCGGTGGTGCAGACGAAGCGGGCGGTGTGCAGCGTCTCGGAGATGCGGACCGACTCGGTGTCGACGCCGTGCCGGTCCAGCCAGGCGCGGTACTCGTCGAAGTCGGAGCCCGCGGCTCCCACCAGGATCGGCCGTGTGCCCAGTTGGCCCATGCCGAAGGCGATGTTCGCGCCCACTCCACCCCGGCGTACGTCGAGCTGGTCGACCAGGAACGACAGCGAGACCGTGTGCAGCTGGTCCGCGACGAACTGGTCGGCGAAGCGGCCGGGGAAGGTCATGAGGTGGTCGGTGGCGATGGAGCCGGTGACTGCGATGCGCACGGCGTGGACTCTCCTGCGGGGAGACGGATTGACAGTTCACGCTACCGGGTCCGCGCCAGGCTCTGAAGCAGGCAAAACTACCCGATAGTAGATCTTTCTTCGCACGCTTCCGTGTGCATACGGTGCCGTCATGATGAACCTTACGGTCCATGCCCCCGCCCCGGCCGACATCGAGGTCGACCTGGCGTCGCTGCTCGGTGACTGCGCCCGGATGGTGCCGCACTGGACGGCTCCCGACCGGATCGTGTCCGCTCCGGTCTCCCCCTCACTCATCCATGGTGTGACCGTGCCGCCGTCGTCGGCACGGCTGCTGGACGCGATGGCGGACTACGGGGACTGAACCGACCCCTTCGAGGGCACGGGCGCTTGGTGAGGGAACCGTGCGCTCCCCCGCTGCGTCCCATCGCTGTCCCCCGTAAAGAGGATGCGGGATACGACAGCAGTGCAGCCGAAGGAGCGATGCGGTGAACACCGAGCGACCCGAGAACGACGACTCCACGGGCGCCTCCGGCCTGGTTCCGGAGGATGCCCGGGAGGAGAAGGGGGCTGTCGGCTCGGGAGAGGGCAAGGTCGAGGCCGGGGCGGAGACCGAGGCAGGCGCCGAGGCGGTTTCCGGGGCTGAGAAGACCGACGCGGCCGCCGAGACCGAGGACGCCTCCGGGGCAGAGGAATCCGACGCCGCCCCCACGGCCGAGGACCCCCCTGAGCAGACCGGTGCCGCCCCCGAGGCCGAAGAGGCCCAGGACGCCTCCGAAGCCGAGGAAGCGGCTGCCGCACCCGCCGCCGCAGAGGCCGAGGACGCACCCGGCACCGAAGAGGTCGGGGACGCGGCCGCCGCCGCAGAGGCCAAGGACGCACCCGGCGCCGAAGAAGACGTCGCCGCTGCCGCCGCTGCCGAGGCCACCGCCGCCGCGCCCGGCGCCGAGAAAGCTGTTGCCGCCGCCGCTGCCGCCGCGCCCGGTGACGAGCCCGCCGTCGGTCCGAGCGAGTCCGACGCGCCCTCCGTCACCCACGGCGAACACCCCGCAGACCTGCACGCCCGTCGTCGCTCCCCCGCGATCATCGCCTCCGTCGCCGCCGCTGTGCTGCTCGTCGGGGGCGGTGGGGCGTATCTCGCGGCGAACGCGTCCAGTGGGTCCGGAGGCCGTACGGAGTCGGGGGCGCCCGGCGGGGACGGCACTCCGCCGACGCTCGCGCTGGACGGCTACTCGGAGACGAGCCCGAGCGGTGGCAGCAACGGCATCGCGCCGGGTGAGCCCAACCCGTACGGCCAGACGTACAAGGCGGACGGCAAGCTCCCGGACGGCCCTGACTCCGCGCCCGTGTACTGGGCGAAGGGCGAGGTCACCAAGGACCAGGTGGCGGATCTCGCCGAGGCGCTCGGTGTCGACGGGACGCCGGTGGCCGAGGGTGAGGTCTGGAAGGTCGGTCCGGGGAAGGCCGGCGAGGGACCGAGTCTGCAGGTGGACCGGCAGGCGCCGGGCGCCTGGACGTTCACGCGGTACGCGCCGGGCACGGACAACTGCAAGGGCGGCGCCGCCGTCTGCACGCACGATCCCGTGTCCCCGGCCGCCGACCCGGTGAGCGTGGAGGCCGCGAAGAAGGCGGCCGCGCCGATCCTCAAGGCGCTGGGCCAGGACGACGCGAAGGTGGACGCGAGCCAGGTCATGGGCGCCCAGCGGGTCGTCAACGCCGATCCCCTGGTCGACGAACTGCCCACCTACGGCTGGACGACCGGGCTGACCGTCGGCGTACAGGGTGAGGTCGTCGGCGGCAGCGGCCAGCTGGACGCGCCGGTGAAGGGGGACACGTATCCGGTGCTGGGCGCGCAGCAGACGCTCGACCTGCTGAACACGGCGCCGGGGGGCGACCACCGCATGGGCATCGGCGGCTGCGCCAGCCCCGTACCGCTGAAGGACCGGCTGGAGGCCCCGTGCGGGTCGTCGGCCGACGCTCCGGCGACGGAGTCGGGATCGGAGTCGGCCACGGTCACGGACGCGGTGTTCGGGCTGGCGTCGCACACCGCGCGAGGGCAGCAGACGCTGGTGCCGTCGTGGCTGTTCGAGGTACGCACGCCGGGGACGGACGACGTCTCCACGATGACGTATCCGGCGGTCGACCCGAAGTACCTGACCTCGACCATCACGAGTGAGCCGTCCGGGCAGCCCAGCCCGCGGCCGAGCGGCCCCGGCGACGACGCGACGGCGGCGCCGCGTGACGTCCAGGTGGACGGTTACACGGCCGAGGGCAGGGAGCTGACCGTGAGCTTCACCGGCGGGGTGTGCTCGGACTACAAGACGACGGCGAAGGAGAGCGGGGACGAGGTGACCGTCACCGTGACCGAGACGCCGCACCGGGACAAGGTCTGCATCATGATCGCCAAGGTCTTCCACCAGACCGTGCAGCTGGACGCGCCGCTCGGCGACCGGAAGGTGGTCGGGACGGACGGCAAGGCGGTCCCGCTGGAGAAGCCCGGGGCGCGGCTGCCGGAGACGTCGGCGCGGTAGTCCCTGAAACACGACCGAAGGCGGCGGCCCCTCGAAAGGGGCCGCCGCCTTCGCGTGGGGCCGGCCGGAGCGGTCGGGCTCAGTTGAAGGAGTCGCCGCAGGCGCAGGAGCCCGTCGCGTTCGGGTTGTCGATCGTGAAGCCCTGCTTCTCGATGGTGTCCACGAAGTCGATGGAGGCGCCGCCCAGGTACGGGGCGCTCATCCGGTCGGTGACGACCTTGACGCCACCGAAGTCCTTGACCACGTCGCCGTCGAGGGAACGCTCGTCGAAGAAGAGCTGGTAACGCAGGCCGGAGCAACCGCCGGGCTGAACGGCGACGCGCAGCGCCAGATCCTCACGGCCTTCCTGGTCGAGCAGGGCCTTGACCTTCGCCGCTGCGGCGTCGGACAGGATGATGCCGTCGTCGGTGACGGTGCTGGTCTCGTCCGATACGGACATCTACATCTCTCCCGGGTTGTACGGACTGCTTGCCGACGGTTGCAACCGTCGGGGCCGCGGATTCATTCCGGGCCGAGGACTTGTCTTCCCCTTTTTGCCCTTTCATGCTCGCACACGCGCGGGGGAGTCAAAAGTGCCGTCGGGATTCATGTCACATCGACGCTATGGGCATCGTCAACGTGACGTGAAGCGGTTATGATAGATAACGTCAATTCGACGAAAAGTAGAAAGGGTGCGTGTCGTGACCACCGCCCCCACCCAGGAGCTCGACGTACAGCCGACGCCCCTCGCCCTGCTGCTTCTCGGCCGTGAGGCCGACCCGAAGAGCGAGCGGGGTGTGGAGTGCCCCGGCGACCTCCCCTCCCCGTCCGACCCGGACCTGGTCGAGCGCGCCCGCGCGGCCAAGGAGAAGCTCGGGGACAAGGTCTTCGTGCTCGGCCACCACTACCAGCGCGACGAGGTCATCCAGTTCGCCGACGTGACGGGTGACTCCTTCAAGCTGGCCCGGGACGCGGCCGCACGGCCGGAGGCCGAGTACATCGTCTTCTGCGGTGTGCACTTCATGGCGGAGTCCGCCGACATCCTGACCGGCGACGACCAGAAGGTCGTCCTGCCCGACCTGGCCGCCGGCTGCTCCATGGCCGACATGGCGACGGCCGAGCAGGTCGCCGAGTGCTGGGACGTGCTGACCGAGGCCGGCACAGCCGAGCAGGTCGTGCCCGTGTCGTACATGAACTCGTCCGCGGACATCAAGGCGTTCACGGGCAAGCACGGCGGCACGATCTGCACGTCGTCGAACGCCAAGCGGGCCCTGGAGTGGGCCTTCGAGCAGGGCGAGAAGGTCCTGTTCCTGCCCGACCAGCACCTCGGCCGCAACACCGCCGTGCGGGACATGGGCATGTCCCTGGAGGACTGTGTCCTCTACAACCCGCACAAGCCGAACGGCGGACTCACGGCGGACGAGCTGCGCAACGCGAAGATGATCCTGTGGCGGGGTCACTGCTCGGTGCACGGCCGCTTCAGCCTGGACTCCGTGCGGGACGTGCGCGAGCGCATCCCGGGCGTGAACGTCCTGGTCCACCCGGAGTGCAAGCACGAGGTGGTCGCCGCCGCGGACTACGTCGGTTCGACGGAGTACATCATCAAGGCGCTGGAGGCGGCCCCGGCCGGCTCCAAGTGGGCCATCGGCACGGAGCTGAACCTGGTCCGCCGCCTGGCGAACCGTTTCGCTCCCGAGGGCAAGGAGATCGTCTTCCTCGACAAGACCGTCTGCTTCTGCTCCACGATGAACCGCATCGACCTGCCCCACCTGGTCTGGACCCTGGAGTCCCTGGCCGAGGGCAACCTCGTCAACCGCATCCAGGTCGACCAGGAGACCGAGGCGTTCGCGAAGCTGGCGCTGGAGCGGATGCTGGCGCTGCCGTAGCCCCGGCTTTCCCCCTCCCTCACCCCGAGACTGTCCTGCGCTCGGGGTGAGCGGGGTCGAGGCTGAAGACCGTGCCGTCGGGGGCCAGCACCACCAGGGCGCCCTCGTCGAGGAAGACCTTCGACGCGAAGGGGACGCCTACGACCTGGTCGGCCCGCGGGGAGGACTCCCACAGCAGGGTGCCCTCGCGGGCGTCGAGGGCGGCGGCGCGCCCGCTCGGGCTGGACACGTACACCGTGCGCCCCTGTCCGTCGGCGACCGGAGCGCCGGGCTGCTGCAGGGTCGTCGAGGTCCGCCACAGCAGCTTGCCCGTCTCGGGCGAGACAGCGGCCAGCCGACCGCTGGAGGAGGCGAACAGCAGCACGCCGTGGACCAGGGCCGCCTCACCGCGCGGGCTGCCCGAAAGCTTCTTCTTCCGCACGGTCCCGGTGTCCGGGTCGATCAGCAGGACGGTGGTGTACTCCGTCTCCGCGGCGCTCATGGATTCCCGGTCGGCGTACTCCACGAAGACCAGGTCGCCGTCGAAGGTGCCGAGGATGTGACCGTCGACGTCCGGGATTCCCACACGCCGCGTCGAGCCGTCGGCCGGGTCGATGGCGACGAGCACGTTGTCGGTGGACTTCTCCCCCGTGTCGGTGCATGCGGCGTAGGGGCGGCCCTCGACCTCGTGGAACTCGCAGCCGTAGCCGGACGGGAGGGTCGCACTCCAGCGTGCCGTGCCGTCGCGCGGCGACCGGGCGGTGACTCGGTTGCCGTCCGGGGTCAGGAGCAGATCGCCGACCACGGCCGCATCCAAGGTGTCCGACTCCTCCGTGCGCGACCACAGCCGCTTGCCGTTGTCGGCGTCGAGGGCGACGACACCGGCCGTGTCGTCGCCACGCTCGTCGTCCGTGACCGCTTGGCTGTACAGCAGCACACCGTCGAGCACGCCGAGAATCCGGCTGCCGTAGGTCTCCAGCTCCACCCCCGAGAGCTGCGGGTCCGAACGCCAGGCGATCCTGCCCGTCCGGCCTTCCACGCGGACCGGGAGGGTGCCGCCTCCCCCGCAGTAGAGGGAGCCCTCGCCCATGGCGCAGGACAGCCCACCGTAGGACGCCCCGCCGGGTCCGCCGCCCAGCGCCTTCTTCACACCGCTCGCGGCGGTCCCGTACACCGTCGTCCGCCAGGGTTGCCAGCCCTCGGGCAGCGTGCCCCACCGGGCGGACTCGGACGTCGACGCGCTCCGGCTGTCCGACAGTCCCGGTCCGAGGAGCAGGTAGGCCGTCAGGCCGAGGACGAGCGCGCCGACCGTGCCGGTCGTGGCCAGCAGGGAGCGGCGGGTACGGCCGGGGCGAGTGGCGGGTGGCGGGTCGGCCACGGCCCCGAGGCGGGAGGCGGTCGCATCCGGCTCGTCCGACGCGTCCGGGCGCAGCGTCACGGTCGGCAGTTCGCCCGCGGCCGGTTCGGGCAGAGCGGCCGCGAAGTCCTGTGCCAGCTCGTCGAGTCCGGGCCGCTCAGCGGCCTCCTTCGCCAGGCAGCGCTCCAGGATCTCCCGCAGCGGCTGCCCCACACCGTCCAGCACGGGTTCGTCGTGGACCACCCGGTAGGCCGTCAGATAGGGGCTGTCGGCGTCGAAGGGGCCTCGGCCCGTCGTGGCGAACACCAGTAGCGCGCCGAGCGAGAAGACGTCCGAGGCGGGGCCGACGGAGCGGGCGTCGGTGAACTGCTCCGGGGACATGAAGGGCGGGGTGCCGATCATCTGGCCGGTCTCGGTCAGGGTGTTGTTCTCCGCCGCGCGGGAGATGCCGAAGTCGATGACGCGGGGGCCGTCCTCGGCCATCAGGACGTTCGCCGGTTTCAGGTCCCGGTGCACCACCCCGGCCCGGTGGATGTCCCGCAGCGCCTCCACCAGGCCCAGCGCGAGGCGGCGCAGTTCGGGGCCCTTCAGCGGGCCGCGGTCGCGCAGCTGCTGGGCGAGGGAGCGCCCGGGCACGTACTGCGTGGCCATCCAGGGCCGCGCGGCCTCCGGGTCGGCGTCGATCACCGGCGCGGTGAAGGCGCCGCTCACCTTGCGGACGGCTTCGATCTCCTGCCGGAACCGGGTGCGGAAGACGGCGTCCTCCGCGTACTGGGCGTGCACCACCTTGACGGCGACGTCCCGTCCCGACCGCGATCTGGCCCGGTAGACGACTCCCATGCCCCCGGCTCCCAGCCGGTCGACCAGCTTGTACCCGCCGAGCGACCTCGGATCGTCCCTGTGCAACGGCACGGCCCGAACCCCCTTCCCCCGTGAAGCAGTTCGAGGCCACAGGATACGTAACGCACGGCGGGGGGGGGGGGGGGGGGGGGGGGGGGGGGGGGGGGGGGGGGGGGGGGGGGGGGGGGGGGGGGCGGGGGGCGCGCCCCCCCCCGCCGCCCCCCCCCCCCGGGGCGCGCCGAGCGCGC
>NZ_JBIAPU010000050.1:0-50193 GCF_042888465.1 Streptomyces sp. NPDC002888
TCCCATCGAGCGGGCGAACCCGCTGCCCAGGGCATAGACGCCCAGCACGTCCTGTGCCGCCATTCCGGCGATCTTCTCCACCACCACATCGGCGATGGTCGTCCGGCCGCGAGAACCTGGCTCGCCGCCGTGCCTTACGCCGGCGTTCTCCGTCATCGGGATATTCCTCCCTTAAGAAGCACACCTGAAGCTCTTTATTCCGATTATATTCATATAATGACCTTTCGCACCATATGTGGATCTTGAGGCGGGGTGGTCAGACGAGAGCTCCGAGCACCCCTGCCCGTAGCCCTCGCGGATTCCGGGCAGGGGGCGGAAGGAAGAGAACCGCGGTCGTAGAAGAAAGAGGGTGAGGGCCGGTGACAACCGAGGCGTTGACGCAGGCAGTACGGCACCAGCTCGACCTGGGCCGACTGCTCCCGCTGGGCGGGCCCGACGACGGGACATGGATTACCGAGCAAGCGGCCGTCCGGGACCTCGGGCTCGCGGCCGCTGGGATTCCCGGTGTCCGGCTGGAAACCCTGCGCATCGGGGCGGCACCGCTGGAGCCCGTGTCCGAGCCAGCCGTCCGTCCGCCGGCCAGCGCGCTACCACCTGGCCCGCTCAGGATCGAGGCCGCCTTCACGACATCCCTCGGGCAGCCACTGCCTCACACCGCCGAACAGTTGAGGAGCACACTGCTCAACGCGGCCGCTGAACGGCTCGGCCTGGCCACGATGACAGCCGACTTGCGCGTGACGGATCTCCATGAGGGCCCGGAGCCAGACGTCAGGTCGGTGGCCACACAGAGGGCCATGAGGCCCCCACCGGAGGTCGCCACCACGCGAACCTCGCCCCCGACGACCGGAACAGGACCCAAGCCGGGATCCACCGGGGAGCTCGCCGACGTCGCGGCGGCCGTTCCGGGCGTCGCCCGCCTCACCACCGTGCTGGGAAGCCGCCCGGTCAAGGTGGAGCACCATGACGATCCACCCGGCCGCCACATCGAGGTCCACCTCGCGGTCGCCCCCGGACACCACCCACTGGAAGTCGCCCGCGCCGTCCGGGCCGCGGTAGCCGACGCGGCCACCACGGACGCCCCGGGCCCGGTCACCGTCGCCGTCCTCATCACAGAAACCGCGGTCCTAGCCGACGGACGTCAACGGCAGATCGACGCGCCGGCCTGAACCGGTCCCATTTCTTCGGCGCCTCAGCGCTCTCCGGATGAGGAAGAAGGCCGCAATAGCAATCAGAGCAACCGGCGGTGAGCCGCCGCAGAAGCGCCTCCCGGCCCCGGTACTTCTAGCCGGGCAGCGCCCGGGAGGACACCACGTCCAGATCGGCCAGGTCCTCCCGCAGGGTCTCGGCCTGCCAGCGGTTCAGCCGGCGAAGGCGTACCGCGTTCCTCGGGAACGGCGTGTTTCCCTCGCCTGCGGCGGATGTTCCCGCCGGGGCGGGGCCGTCACAGCGCACCGCCCGCGGCAGCGGGGATCCCACGCGACGGAGCTCGAGCGGCCAGGATCGGGCGGAGCAGGAAGCCGGAGCCGGTGATCTCGAGGACACGGGCCATGGTCCGGGGCGGATAGTGCAGTTGCAGGGTCGTTCCGGCATCGGTGGCGAGCCGGGCTGCCGCGAGGAAGGCGTTGAGTCCGCTGGCGTCGCAGAAGGTGACCGCTGTGAGGTCGACGTCGACGGTGCGGATGCCGTCGCGCAGGCACTCGGCCAGAGCGGCGCGCACCAGCGGGGCCGTGACCAGGTCTATCTCTCCGGCGAGGGTGATCAGTGCACGGGTGTCGTGGTCGTGTCGGTAAACGCTCAGCTGGGGAAGGGCCATGGCTCCTCGGTTCGGACGACCGGTCGGAGAGCGCCGCCTGGCCGGGCCTGGTCGGGCCTGGCGGCGGGCGTACGGCCGATACGGGATGTGCGCGGTGACGGGTTGAACTGCCGGTCCGGTAGCCCGGTTTCACATTTTCAGCGGTGGCCGGACGGTTGTTCGGGGATGCGCCGAGGGCTCGGAACGGAAGGTCCGAGCCCGGCCGGCATCGAGTCGGGAAAGCTCCGGTCCGTCTTGTGTGATGCTGCGGCCCGGGTTCGGGGCCAGGGGGCTGTGTCCCGGGCTACGGGGCTCCGTTCCGGGCTGGGAAGCTGTACAGCGATCAGTTCGGCGGCGGGCCCCGGAGCGCCTTGCCGGTACACCCGTCCGGTCGGCGGGCGTGACGCCGGTGACGGCGAAATCCGTCCGGTCGAAGCGTCGTTGTCGTCACGTACGGCCAGGGCCACGGCCCGTACGGCCACGGCCATCGCGGCGCGTGCGCACCGGCGGACGGCTCCGCCGGTCCCCCGTCAGGCTTCTGGCCAACACCAGTAGTGAGCCGGAACTCTCCGGCACCGCGGTTCTACCGGTGGAGACTCACCACCACTCCCTTCCGGGGGCGACGCCGGGGCCGCAGCCACCCGCGTCCCCCGTCGCGATGGTCACGGCGGTCACCCATGTCGCTCGCTCCGGCCCGCCCACGTGCCTTTTTGCGGAACCGAGGGCGCCGGTCCCGAGACCGCCGACCGGGGACGGCCGTAGCGGAAGGCGGCGATGCGTTCATCGTGCTGCGAGTTGAGCAGATGGATGAGAAGCACGCCCAGAGCGATCATTCCCAGGATCACAGCCACAGTCACGAATGTCTCCACGGTTCTCATCTCCCCATCGGCTGATACGGCAGCGCGGCGGTGACGGCCGGGATCCGTGGACGTGCGTCCGGACCGCGGGCCTCATGTCCTCCTTCGGAGTCCCAGACCGCTTCCACGGCCCGGTCGGTCTCGGCCACCGTGCGCAGGCGCGCCGCCTCCTCCATCAACCGGCTCGCGGTCGATGTGCCCAGTGGGTCGCTCGCGGCGGCCATCAGCCAGGCGGCCGAGACGGGCGCCGTCTGCGGCGGGACCACCAGAAGGTTCCAGCGACCCATGTGGTACGAGAGCAGCAGCAGTTCGTGCGGGTCCTGCTCGGGCAGGAACCAGCCCACGTTCACCACATGCCCGGCGACGGGCACCTTACGCGGGACGACCGGCCAGTGGGTGGGATTCACCGTGACCCGGGTGATCCGCCCCCACAGCGGATCCAGTACGGCTGTCAGGGAGGGGAGTTCCGCCACCAGATCGCGGGAACGGGGCCACCATGCGCCGTCCAGCAGAGCCGGGGCGGGACCGGCGGGAGCAAGCGACAGACGGAGAGAAGACGAGGAGGAGCGGTCTTCGTCGAGTGTCGGCGAGGGGGAAATGGTCGCGGTCATGACGCGAACCCTGCCCCGGGCCGGCCGCAACCGACCCGGCATATTCAATCGCCGAAAACGACACAAGCATGGAAGCCGGTGCGCGAAATATCCTCGGTGTCTTCAGCGTACTCCTCGGACGAACCGAACGGACCGCGCGGCCGGCGGATGATTCCCGGCCCCCGCCGAACGCTCAGACGCGGTGCCACGCCGGACAAGTGTCGGGCAGAACGGGTCCAGGGGTGCAACTCGGGTGTGTCCGTGCGGGGCGGCTCGACGAGCTTGGCGACGTTGCGCATGATGAGCTCCTCGCGACAGGCGGAGGTCAGCGCCGAGCGCAGAACTCGGTTCGACTCTTTGGCGGTTGCAGCGGTGGCCCCCCTCTCCAGACGGACGAGAAAGCGGCGGACGTCTGCGACCTGCGGGGCACCAGCTGCGCCGCTCGCAGATCTGCACGGTGCATGGCGGGAGGACGGCCCGAGCAGGCGACCCCTGGATGCACCCACGGCCTTGGGATTTTTGGCATCCATGCCTGACACCAACATGGGCGAACGACGGCGTCTCGGGCACTCCCGCCGCGGACGCGACTTCTCCACGAGGAGCAGGCCACGCCACACAGTGCATGGCATACTTGCAGTATGGCAACCCGGAAGATCACCATCACCGTGCCGGAAGAGCTGGTGGAATCGATCAAGGAGCGCGTCGACGCACGCGGGGTGTCCGGCTACATCGCTGCCGCCGCCGCTCATCAGGACGCCATGGACCGACTGCGCGAGTTGGCCGAGCGTCTCGAAGAAGAACACGGCGCCGTGACGGACGACGAGCAGCAAACAGCACTGGACCGCATCGCCGCCATCGACGGCTGGCATGACGAGCAGCGATCACACTCGGACGAGGCCGCGTGAGCCGCACCGCCCCAGCGAAGCTGCACCGGCCGCGACAGCGCGTCTTCGTGTTCGACTCCGAGGCTCTCTCCAAGGCGGTTCAGGGCGATCGGGAGATGGCTGCGCTGATCAAGGCGGCCCCGCGGCTCGACATCCCGATCGTCACCTCGGCGCTCACGACCTTGGAGGCATGGGACCCTCGCGAAACGTCGAGGCAGGCGCTGTGGAACTGGACACTGTCCCGGATCCGCATCGTACACACGGACGAGCAGGTGATCGCCATGGCGCGCGACATGCTGAAAGCAGCCGGCCTGCATGGGCACAAATACGCCATCGATGCCATTCTGGCGGCTGTGGCCGGGCGAGAAGCCGCGCAGGGAGCTCAGGCAACCGTCTTCACCTCCGACGCCGACGACATGAATCAACTCCTCACGGGACACTCCGTGCGAGTCGAAAAGGTCTGACGAGAAGCCGCCCGCACCTCACGCCGACCACTCGCCGGCTCCCCCAGGCAACCCATGCCAGGCAGCATCCCCCGGCAGTTGCAGACGTGACGGGTTCCGACTGATCCTTTGCCCACTCCTCGAAGAGGGCAGTGTCGCCGGCGCTGCGGCCCGCCTCCACGTCACCGCACCGGCGATGAGCCGCTCCCTGGGCCGCATCCGCAAGGCCACCGGTGACCAGATCCTGGTACGCACCGGCCGCAGTATGTGGTCCCCACCCCCCGCGCGCTGGCCCTCCGCTCCCAGGTCCACGCCCTCGTGCAGCAGGCCCACCAACTTCTGTCCGCACAGCAGGAACTCGACCTGGCAGCTCTGGAGCGGGTGTTCACCGTGCGCTGGCACGACGCCCTGACCGCCGCCTGCGGCACGGCCCTGATCGCCGCCATCCACCGCCAAGCCCCCGGCGTCCAGCTGCGCCTGCCCGCCGAATCCGGCACGGAGACCCCCGAGCTACGACGGGGTGAGGTCGACCTCGAATCCAGCTCCAGCCGGCCGACGCTCCCCGACATCCGACACCGCCTCGTCGGCCGCGATCAGCTCGTTGTCGCCGTCCGGCCCGGCCACCCACTCACCGAAGGCCCGCTGAACCTCGAGCGCTACGCGGCCGCCGAACACCTCACCGTCTCGCGGCGCGGACGCCTGCGCGACCCGATCGACGACGCCCTGACCACGTACGGGCACGAACGCCGCGTCGTCGCCGCCTGCCCCACCGTCGCCTTCGCGCTGCAACTCGCCCCCGGCACCGACCTGGTGCTCACCCTTCCCGACGCGGCCACCCGCGCGGCCCGGGACCAACTCGGCCTGATCACACTGCCCCTGCCCCTCCAGATGCCCGCCATCCCGCTGTACCCGCTGTGGCACCAGCACTACGACGACGACCGCGCCCACACCTGGCTGCGCGACCTGGCCACCGAAACCGTCCAGGCACTGTTCGCATCACCGACCGCCTCCCAACTTCCCCTCACCTTCCGAACCGGGCGGTGATGACACCTGAGGCGAGCAGAGGCGGAATATCAACAGCACCAACGAGTTACGGAAGTACTTGCCGCAATTGGTGCCCGGCGTGACCACATGCAGACGGGCCCGCCGTGACCCTGCGGTTCACCGACAGTCGCTCGCGGCCCTCCTCGCCGTCCTGGAAGCTGTCGACCGTGACGCGCTCACCACCTGGCTCACCGAGATCAACGCCAAAGACCCCAACCCGCGACCCCAACGCGGTGTCCACGAAGAAACACGGGCGATCCGGCGAAGCCCGCCGACCCCACCAGGGCGCCGGGGCCGCCGCTTGCGGAGGCCGGGAAGAGGGGCCGTAGCGCCTGAGAATGCCTGACACTCCGAGTGTATTTCGTGCGTATCAGACATATGATGATAAGCGGGCCAGTGCACTCTCACGTGCCACGGCCCGGAAGGGCGGCCCCGGTGTGCATGCGCCGGGGCCGTTGCACACCGGCTCCCAAGGAGGTGCCCCGGCCACCCGGCCCGGTCGATCAGACCGGTACCCCGAGCTTGGCCCGCTCACCGGCGGCGTGCCCATGTCCGCGTCGGCCCAAGCCTCCTGTGGCGACGGGCGTTGGGAAGCGACATGCCGCCTGTGGCGTAATCGGCTCGTTGCACCGGTCGGCGATGCAAGCCTGTGCCGGTCTACAGCGTCGTGCCACGCCGATCGACGTTGACTGCGGGATGGATCCGAGAGGGTCGGGGTGTGCGCTGCCTCGGGGCACCGGAGTCGGGATACGTGATCGGAGTGTTGAAGGCGCCGACGCCGTTCCGGCCGGCACCGCCCCGCACCGGCTGCGGTTCGACCAGGCCGGGCCGCAGGGCCACCTGGCGAAGACTGCGTGGACACAGCCGCCCGATGGGTTCCATGCCTCCCGGGACGAAGGGAAGCAAACAGCGATGACGGATGGTGGGCGGAAGCCGGACAGGACTGGGGTGGACCGGTCGGAGGGGTTTGGCGAACGACTGCTGGGTGTGCTGCTGGACCGGGCCCACGAGATGCCGGCGGAGTTGATCGCCCCACTCATCGCGGAGGAGGTGGCCAGGGTCGGCGGCCGGGACGTCTCCATCCTCCTGCAGGACTACGAACAGGTGCTTCTGGTGCCGCTGCCAGGCCGGAGGCTGAAGCTCGGCGGCCCCGAGCCGGTCGACGACTCCCCCGCCGGCGAGGCGTTCCTGAGCCTCAGAACGGTGGAGGTGCCGGAGGGCGGCAGTGTGCGGATGTACCTGCCGCTGCTGGACGGCAGCGACCAGATCGGGGCGATGGCCGTCACCCTGGACAGCGTCGACGACGACGACCGGCGGTTGCTGCGCAGACTCGCCGGTCTGGTCGCGGACATGATCGTCACCAAGGACGCCTACACCGACCAGTTCTTCCAGGCCCGCCGCAGCGCCCCGATGAGCGTGGCCGCGGAGATCCAGTGGTCGTTGCTGCCCCCGCTGTCGATGACCGTTCCGCAGGTCGAGGTGGCCGGAATCCTGGAGCCCGCCTACGACGTGGCCGGCGACAGCTTCGACTACGCCCTCAACGGCGACATCCTTCACGTGGCCATGCTCGACGCGATGGGCCACGGGCTGGACGCGGCGACCATGGCGACGGTGGCCGTCGGCGCCTATCGCCACACGCGACGAGCCCATACCGATCTGTCCCAGGTGTACGCGTTCATGGACAGGGCCATCAATGAGCAGTTCGGCCACGATCACTTCGTCACCGCGCAGATCATGATTCTGAACATCAGCACAGGCCGGCTGCAATGGGTCAACGCCGGCCACCCGGCTCCGTTCCTGATCCGCGACCGCGCCGTGGTGGACCGGCTGGAGAGCCCGACCACGTTGCCGGTCGGCTTCGGTGGTGAGGAGCCGGTGGTCAGCGAGCGGATGCTGCAACCCGGCGACCGGTTGCTGTGCTTCACCGACGGCCTGATCGAGGAGCACCAGGCGGGCGGGGAACAGTTCGGTGAGGAGCAGCTCATCGAGTGGACCAACCGGATCCTCCGCGAGCGCACCGAGGTACGGGCGGTGGTGCGAGCGCTCTCCCACGCGCTGAAACACCAACGTGGCGGCACCACGAGCGACGACGCGACCATCTTCCTCGTCGAGTGGCGAGGCGGCGACGCCGATCATCTCGCCGCCCTCGACTGACGGGCCGGGCCGTCCGGCGGGAAGGGGGAGGTGCCGTCGTAACCCTGGGGCGACACGGCGGTGTTCGACGGCAGCCCAGCCGGCGTGGTGGGAGAGGTGAGCGACATGCCGGGCTCCTTGGCCTCGGTGGGGGTGAGCCGCTCCGGCGAGGGCGCGGCCGGGGGCACGCGCTGCCCCTGCGTGGGCGACGGGTGTGCCGCGGGGGCGGCGGTCAGCTGCTCCTGCCGGACGCGATCCGCTGCCCGCGCGAGCCGCCGCATTCGGGTCCCGTGGGAGAGCTGCCGACTTGGTCGCACGCGAAGAACCGGCGGAGCGCGTCGGCGACCTGTCGGGCGACTGCCGGGTACGAAGACACCCTTGGCGCGGCCGAGGCACGATCGGACAAGTGAGCGACTTCGGCGGCCATAAGGCGGAACCTGCCTCGAGCGCGAAGCACCCGGTGTGGTCGAACCAGGAGGACGAGACCGGCCTGAGCGCCGGTGTACGAAGGATCCTCGCGTCGCCAACTTACTCCCCCGAGTCCCAGAACGACGCGGGTCCATGACGACGGCCCGCTCCGGCACCTCGTGTTGGGGCCGTCGTCATCCGCACCATTGCGGCGTCTCCGGGGCCGGCGGCCGATCCCCCGCCAGGGCATCTCCGTAGAGGAAGGCAGCGATGCGTTCGTCGTGCTCCCGGCTTCGCGCATCGGCGCTGTCGGCGTCCTCCCGGTTTCAGGAGCCGCTGCCATGACGGATCGCTTCGTTCTCCGCCGTCAGCCCGTCGTCACAGCGAAGGCCGCCCGTCGTCACAGCGAAGGCCGCCCGTGGTACCCGCGGCAGCCATCAGCCGACCGGCGGCCACCGCGCCGGTCTCCGGTGAGACCACCAGCAGGTCACGCCGGACGCCGGTGGCGGAGAGGAGGACCAGTTCGTGGGCGTCCTGCTTGAGCGGTGCACGAAGAACTCCCGGTGTGTTCACGCTACTCCGCCCACGCCCCAGGCACGCACGTGTGACCAAGCGCTTTGTTGTCTCTTCGGTGCAGACCACGCGGGCCGACGGCGGAGAACCGGTCCTTTCGCTCATGCCGATCCCGTTCGCGGCTCGGGAGGAGCGGGTACCCGGGGTTTGCACATCACATCGGACATGGGCCGAGGCGATCGCCATGACGGACACCACAATCAGCACCGGATCTGCGGGCCGGACCGGCGCGGGCGTGAGCACACTGAAGGGCCGTACCGGGGCCGGGGCTCCGGCGGAGACCCGGGGGAAGACCACCGTCGCGGACGGCGTGGTGGCCAAGATCGCGGGCATGGCCGCCCGTGAGGTACCGGGCATCCACAACCTCGGCGGGGGCATGGCCCGCGCTTTCGGCGCCATGCGGGAACGCGTCCCCGGCGGAGGCGGAGGCGGCGGCGTCACACGAGGAGTGAAGGTCGAGGTCGGGGAGCGCCAGGCCGCCGTCGACCTGAACGTCGTCGTCGAGTACGGCGTCTCCATCGTCGACGTGGCCGGTGACGTGCGCTCCAACGTCATCAGCGCCGTGGAGCGGATGGCGGGCCTGGAGGTCGTCGAGGTCAACATCGCCGTCGACGACGTCCGCCTTCCCGACGAAGAGGAGGAGTCCGAAGGGGGTGAAGGCCGCGTGAGGTGAGCCGCCGATCCCCTCAGGTCGTCGTCGTGAGAGATCCTGTGGGGTGGGCGGCAGAGGCCGCTGCAACGCTGAATCGGCCGGGCGGCTGCGTCGGGAGTCCGTGTGCACAGACCTTTCCTGAGGATCCACCGGCGCATCCGTCCTGGGCGCCGCCGCGCTCCGGGACCGCACGGCTCTGCTGGGACGGGCCGGTCGGGGGGAGTCGGTGAGGAGCTCCTGGGGGCTCTGCTGGACCAGGGCCACGAAGTGCCGCCCCATCTCCTCGGCCCGCTCGTCGCCCGGGCTGTGGGCAGGCTCGGTGGCCGGGAGACCTCGGTCTTCCTGCAGGACTACGGCCAGGTGTGGCTGGTGCCCTTGCCGCTCGACGGGCTGACGGCCGGCGATCCGCAGCCGATCGAAAGCTCCGACGCCGGCCATGCCTTCCAGGCCGCGCGTCCCCTCGAAGTGCCGCGGACGGACGGCGTCCGCGTCTATCTGCCTCTGCAGGACGGCGGAGACCAGCTGGGCGTCATGGCCGTCACCCTGGACGAGGTGGTGGAGGACGACCGGCGGCTGCTGTGCCGGATCGCCGCTCTGGTGGCCGACATGCTGATGGCCAAGGACGGGTACACCGATCTCTTCTTCCGGGCCCGGCGCAGCGAGCCGATGACTGTGGCCGCGGAGATCCAGTGGGCGCTGCTGCCACCGCTGGCGATGTCCTCGCCCCGGGTCAGGCTGGCCGGAGTGCTGGAGCCCGCCTACGACGTGGCCGGCGACAGCTTCGACTACGCCCTCAACGGGGATCTGCTGCACGTGGCCATGGTCGACGCGATGGGCCACGGTCTGGACGCCGCCACGATGGCCACGGTGGCCATCGGCGCCTATCGGCATGCCCGGCGGATCAGTGTCGGGCTGTCGGAGATCTACGCGTTCATGGACCGGGCCGTCGCCGAGCAGTTCGGCCCCGATCACTTCGTGACCGCTCAGATGATGCGGCTCGACACGGCGACGGGCCGCTTCCAGTGGGTCAACGCGGGGCATCCGGCTCCGCTGCTGATCCGCGGACGCCGCGTCGTGCGGCAGCTGCACGGCCCGACGACGCTCCCCGTCGGCTTCGGCGGTCACGAACCCCTGATCAGTGAGCTGGACCTCGACCGCGGGGACCGGATCATGTGCTTCACGGACGGACTGGTGGAGGAGCACCTGGCCGGCGGTGTGGAGTTCGGCGAGGAACAGCTCATCCGCTGGGTGGAACGCGTCGAACGTACGGCGCAGAAGGTCCCGGCCGTGGCCCGGTCCCTCTCCCACGCGCTCAAGCTGGCGCGGGGCGGCGTCACGACGGACGACGCGACCCTCCTGCTGATCGAGTGGCGCGGTCCCGCTTGACCGGGCCGGGGCTTGCCGCGCGCGTACCCCACGCGGCGGCCGATGATGGGAACACGGCCGAACACGCGGAGCTGGTCATGACGGGTTGGCGGGTCCGGGACTACTCCCCGGACGATCTCGAGGGAGTCCTCCGTGTCGACATGGAGAGCGGCACGACCGAAGAGCCGGCCCTCTTCCCGCTCTCGGACGCCGTGACGGCCCTCCAGGCCCTCCACCCCGCTGTGGTGGCCACGGCGAACGACGTGATCGTCGGCGCCGCGGTGAGCAGGGTGGAGGGTGAGCGGGCGTGGATCCTGCGCATCTGCATGGCACCTGCCTGGCGGCACCAGGGGCTGGGCAGCGCCCTGATCACGGCCCTTGAGCGACGGCTCTTCACCGACGGTGTCCGCGCGGTGCACGCCGCCCTGCCCGCGGGCGAGACCGGTGCCACCGCACTGCGCCACTGCGACTTCGGCGCCCGATCGGGCCTGATCGTCTTCGAGAAGCGCAGACCGCTGCCCCCACAGGCGGCCGCCATGCTCTCCTCCCTCGGAGCGGAGCTGCCACCCGGCGGACTGTGGCAGAAGGTCGCGGGCATGCAGAAGGAGAAACAGCTCATCGAGCGCCGTCTGGTCCTGCCACTGGCCCATCCCGGACTGGCCGCGGAGCACGGTGTGGAGCTGCCGCGCGCGGTGATGCTGTTCGGTCCGCCCGGGACCGGCAAGAGCACCTTCGCGCACGCGATCGCCAGCCGCCTGGGATGGCCCTTCCTCGAGCTGTTCCCCGCGCGTCTGGCCGCCGAGTACGGCCTGGCGAGCGGGCTGAGCCGGCGCTTCGACGAGATCTCCCGGCTCGACCACGTCCTGGTGTTCATCGACGAGGTCGAGGAGGTCGCCGGCGCACGCAGCGGCGCGGACGCGACCGCGGTCGGCGTCGTCAACGAGCTGCTCAAGGCGATCGTCCGGTTCCGCAGCCAGGACGGGCGGCTGCTCGTCTGCGCCACGAACAACGTGACCACGCTCGACTCCGCGTTCCTGCGGCACGGCCGCTTCGACTACGTACTGCCGATCGGCCCTCCCGATCACCGCGCCAGGACCGCGCTCTGGGAGAGCTACCTGGCACGAGCGGGCGCGAAGGCCGACAGCGCGGCACTCGCGTCCGCCAGCGAAGGTTTCACACCGGCCGACATCGCCCACGTGGCGCGAACCGTCTCCCAGGCCGGGTTCGAGCGCACCTTCGACACCGGAACCCGCATCCTCCCCACCACGGACGACTACCTGGACACGATCCGCGACACCCAGCCCACGGTCAGCGCCACCGTGGCCCAGGAGTTCGCCGAACAGACGGAGCAGTACGCCCGCCTCTAGCGTCCCCGCCCGGGAAGCGCGGCCTCCTCGGCGCCCCCGGCCTCGGTCGGCAGCCGACGTGTCAGGCCGGCGGATGGGCCCCTGCCGTTTCAGCGGTGCCGATGAGTATCCGTCCGGCCGGGGTGACGTTGCCGTCGCGGACGGCCGGTGCCGACACGGCGTGCGCGGGACGCTCAGGAGACCGGGCAGCCGGGCAGCAGCCGGACCGCCGGACCGCCGGACCGCCGGACCGCCGGACCGCCGGACTGCCGGACTGCCGGACTGCCGGACTGCCGTTGTCACGGGACCGTGGCCACCACACCCCGTCGAGGACGCCTTCGCAACCCTGTCGTCTCCAGCCGGAACAGCGCGCACCCGTGCCGGTCCCGTCATGCAGACTGCCGATCACCTGCAGGATCCGCTCGTCGCCGATCTGTCGGATGAAGTCCGTGTGCTCAACCGGGACTTGGAGCACCGGCCGGGAAGGTGGAAGGCGGCCTGCCGTTGGGGGCCGCCGCCCCCTGGAGCGACGGCTCAGGAGAGGCGTTCTGGCGTTGCGGTGGGCTGGGGTGGTGCCGCGTGGCGCGGGCGCTGGGTGCCTGCCTCGCGCGCCAGGGCCCGCGCTGGTTGTCGCCGGTCGTGTGCCGGCGGACGCCGGGTGTTCCCGTCCGAGTCGGCGAGAGCCGGGGGGTGCCTGTGCCGAGCGGTGTGGTGAAGTGGTTTGGGCGGAACGACTGCGATTCGACTTGGGCTACGGCCTCGTCCAAGGGGGTTCGGCGGACGCCGGCCTGCCCGGTGACCACACGCATCACGCGGTCTCGCCCGGATGCGTCCGGTCGACCGGCGGCCTGCTGGCCTCCAGCCAGGAGCGGAGCCGGCCAACGCCCCGCTCGGGGTCGAGCGTGAGATGCAGACGCGTCCCCATGCCCGACGGGAGCGCCGGATAGCTGCGTTGCTCGCCCCCGGCGAACAGCAGCCGGAGAGCGTCCGCGACGCGCCGGGCCGCTTCGGCATCCAGGGAGACGATGCGGACCTCGACCCTGCCTTCGGCGGGAGGGTCATCCGGTACGTCCACGGTCAGGGACGAGTGCGGTGGGTGCAGGGGTTCGGTGGTCATCGTGCGGAACCTGTCCCGGGCCGTGGGAACGGCCCGTAAGGTGTCACGCGGCCTCTACAGCGCCGCGCGCCGAGGACGAGCCGGCCCTGTCACCGGTGATACGAAGTACCCTCGACCCTCCACACCGTACTCCTGGCACCCTCGGCGCAGCCCCTTCCGATTGCGGGCGGCGTACGGTTGAAGTACCGAGGGCATCACGCACTCCGGCCGCCACGCCGGGTCGTCCTCGGCGAGAGACGAATCCGGGCCGCCCCAGTGGTCGGCGCGGAGACGGGTCGGCATCGTGTCCGCCACGGTCGAAGCAAATCCGCGCAAGCTCTGCATGGCTGCGCCGGCACCGCGTACCCGTACCGGCCCGGGCCCCTGCCGAGGGGAGGCGTGATGGTCCTTTCCCGGCTGGACATCCATCGGCGGAACCGAGGGGAGCGGACGCTCGTCACGCTTGCCGGTGACATCGGACCGGCCACGACACCACTGCTGCGGGCCGCATTGGAGCAGTGTCTGCTGGACGGCGTCACCGTCATTGACATCGACCTGACCACGGTCGGGTCCTGCGACGCCATCGGCCTGGACGTCTTCCTGTCGGCGTCGCGGCGCGCCGGCCGGGTACACGCCTCCCTGCTCCTGCACCACCCGTGCTCGCAGATCACCCAGCTTCTCGCTGTCACCGGATCTGCTTCGCTGCTCCTTGGGGCCCCCGTGAGCCCCGTACCGCCCGCCGTACTCGGCGACCTCACGAGTACCGGAACGCGGGCGCCCGAGGACCCCGCTCGTCGGTCGGATCAGCTGGCCCTCAAAGACGGGATCCGCCTTCGCCGGCTGACCCGTTGGCAGGCCGAGGGCATGCGCGAGGACATCGCTGACCTGGCCGCGGAGTCTGTCGCGGGTACCCCCGGCGAGGCGTACCACGACCGTGGAGACTTCCTGCGCCGCCTGGCGGGCGGTGCCCATCGCCCCGGCTTCGCGCTGCTGGTCGCTGAGACGACGGTGCTGGTCGGTTGCGCCTTCGGTTTTCCGGTGGGCCCTGACAGTGCCGGGCGCCGGGGTTTCGACGGAACACTCCAGGAAAGCATCCAACGGCTCACCTCCCGGCCGCGGTTCGTCGTCCTCAGTCAGGTCGTGGCCCATCCGCACGCTCAGCACCGCGACATCGCCCGCCGCCTGCAACAGCGTCTGCTCACCGACCTGCACTCCTCCCTTGGAGTCGCCCTGCTCCACCCTGCCGACCGGGAGGGACAAGCCGCCTTCTCGGCCTGGGGCTGGCAGAACATGGGAGAGGTCGTCGGGCTGCCCGGTCCTGTCGCCCCCTGCGTGTTGATCCTCAGGGAAGGGCTGTCCCCGGCAGGCCGATGATCAAGCAGAGGAGAGCGATGAGCCGGCGGCCGTACCGGCCGGTGCGGTCACGCCGTTCTGTCTGTGGTCTGCCGTACGGACGTGTCTCCGCGCGATGGCTGCGCGCCGCGCCGTCCGCCCACGGCCGGGAGTAGCCTGGCACGTACCGAGAGCCATTCGGGCGCACGACCACGGCGGCGCCGTTCCCGGCGAGTGACAGACACAGGCAGCCCGAAGCCGCCCGGGACGGGATCGCACGATGGACGCCATCACCAAGCCCGCCGAAGGTACGACCTCGGGTGACCCACACACCTACCGGATGCCGTTGCCCCGGCTGAGCCTCACGCCGGACGTCAGCCACGGCCCGCTGGACGGAGCGTGGTGGCCGCGCTGCGACGCACTGGAACTGGAGCTGCCCGCGCTGGTCGGCGCATTGGAACCGAGCGCCGACACCGTCACCCGCGTCACCGTGGGGACCGCCTCTTGGCCCGATGCCCCGCAGAAGGTGATGGCGCCCGGCCATGTGATCGAGGTGGCCCTGACCGACCTCGCAGCCGAGGCGCATGCCATCACTGTGGACTGCGGCACCGTGGGACGCTGGGAACTGCTGGTGATCCCACCGGACGAGCCGGCCGGAGCGGCTACCCGCCTGCTGACCGCTGCCGCCGACCCAGGGAACCCGCTGTCGGCTCCGCGCCTGCTGACACTCGTCGAGAGCGGCCTCGACGGACAAGACACATGGGAGTCAGAAGGAGGCTCCGGGCTCAGGTGAGAGGCCCGATGCGGTCGGGCCCACGTGACCGGCCGGGGATCCGGCGGTGGCGCGCTCCCTGTCCCACGCGCTCGAGCGGGCGCGGGACGGCCGCACCTCGGATGACGCGACTCTGCTCCTGGTGGAGTGGCGCGGCTGACCTCACCGTTGTCGTGCGGTACGGCTCCGCCGGGCACGGCTCGCTCGTCAGTCCGGCGGCACCTGCGCGCTTTGGGTGTCGATGAGGATCTGTTCCGCCTGGGTGATGTTGTCGGCCCGCACGGCCTGGGCCATCGCGGCGTGCGCGGCCGCGGGGGTCGCGTGCGGCGGGATCACGAGTAGCGAGAACACGTCCTGGTCGCCGCAGGTGATCAGGACGGTGTCGTCGCCCACCGGGAAGGAGTCGATGCGCACCACCCGGTCGTCGACGACGATCCGCGTCGGGAGCCCTTCCCAGGCGGCAGTGTCCAGCCCGACGCGCGTGACGGGGCCGAGGTGGCCGGTGAGGGCGCTCAGCAGCGCGGGCAGCTCGACACCGATGTCGCGCGACCGCGGCCACCACGCACCATCGAGAACGCCTTCGCGCGACGCCGTGGTCTCCAGCCGGAGCAGCGCACACCCGGGCCGTACGGCCTCGTGAACGCCACTGGGCAGATGCCGGGAAACCGGGAGCGCATCGGAGCCGGTCATGAGGATCACCCGTCTTCGGGAATCGGTGCGATCACGGGACTCGCCCCGCCCTCCCACGCTACTCCTGGTACCACGGGCGCCGGTTCCTCCAGAAGCAGCCTGCCTGTGCGGATGTCGTTGCGGAGCGGGTGCACAGGATCGCCGGCACGGCACTGCGACCTGTTCAGGTGAACATAAAGGCTCTTGATGGCTTGGCGGTCGGCCGGTTCTGGGCGGAGGCGCTCGGCTGGAGTGTTTTCCGACCCGGCGTGACCACGCAGAACTCGTTGCCCTCCGGGTCGGCGAGGACCGTCCACGGCACTGTGCCCTGGCCGTGGGCGGGCGTCGCACCGAGAGCCTCCAGGCGCGCGACCACACAGGCCGCCTGATCCATTCGGGTGCCCCGACTCTGGAATCGGGTGAGCACACTGACCGGGTCTGCCGGCGAGGCACAGTCCGCTGCCCGTGGTGGTCGTTGGCACAACGCCGGGCCGTTGAGCTTGGTGCTGAAGCTGTCCGCATCCAGGGTGCGGGTGCGACGGGTGGCCAGGTTGCGAGCGGCGGAGTTGGGGCGGTGCCGAGTTGGGGCGGTAGCCGAGTTCGCGTGAGGCGGTAGAGAACGCGGTCCCGGGTGGCGGGCCGCACGTTCGGATGGCGGTGAGCACACGCGAGGCGGGCTGGTGCGAGATGCCCGCTCTCCGGGCCACATCCGCCAGCACCGGTGCGCGATCCATGCTTCACCTCTTCTGATGCCCCATCACGCTTGACAGGTCGGGTGCGATCTCCGAAGGGGAGTCAACTTGCGTTCTCCGGTGGGAGTCCGCGTGCCGTGAAGAATTGTTAGCGCACACATTTGGAGGAGGTCAAGGCACGTTGATCCCCATAGATCGCAAACTCTTCCACCGGCACAGCTGTGGAACTCGGGTTTCCAACTCCACGGCCGCCGTCAGGGGCGGTCCGGGCATCCCCGCTTTGTCGCTTTGTCGTACGCCTCGGGGAGGAAGCGGACCCGATTTGTTTCCACAGTCTTGACTGTCCCGCAGTGTTGACCGTCCTTCCAGCCCAGCGTACAAAAGGCAGGGCTCGTAAGAACGGACGATCATGACCCACTGCGCCAGAACGGCGCATGCACGACGTTCCGTTTCATGAACGGTCACCGCTGCGGCGGTGACGCATTCGCATTCGGCTGCCGCGCTCGAACAGAGCGCCCACCGGCCACCCGTACCCGATTCCCCGGAGCTCTGGATGAGCGGTGTCATTCGAGTGCCAAAAATGTGAGCGCTAACAAATGCCTGCTGAACGATGCCGAGGCCGCGCCGAACTCCAACTCCGGGCTCGAGAAGAACGCAAGACGGAAGAGGTTCACAGTGATACGTAGACACCTGAGAGGGCTCCTACTGTCAGTGGGCGCGGTTCTCACGCTTCTCGCCGGCGTCCTGGTCGGGGTGGTGGGTACCGCGGGCACGGCCCAGGCGGCTTCGTCCCTGCCCTGCGACATCTACGCCGCCGCCGGAACGCCGTGTGCCGCGGCGCACAGCACGACACGGGCGCTCTACGCCTCCTACAGCGGCGCTCTTTACCAGGTCAAGCGCGCCTCGGACGCCACGACCACCAACATCGACACGCTCACCGCGGGCGGCTACGCCAACGCCGCGGCACAGGACTCCTTCTGCTCCGGCACGACCTGCGTCATCACCAAGGTCTACGACCAGAGCTCGAACCACAACGACCTGACCATCGAAGGGCCCGGCGGCAACGGCGGACAGGATGTCGGCGCGATCGCGAACGCCCTGCCGGTCACGGTCGGCGGCCATGCGGCATACGGGATCTTCGTGTCCGCCGGCGTCGGCTACCGCAACAACAGCACCAGGGGCATCGCCACCGGCAGCGCCCCGGAGGGTGCCTACATGGTGACCAGCGGCCACCACGTCAACAACCGGTGCTGCTTCGACTACGGCAACGCCGAGACGTCCGGCAACGACACCGGCAACGGCCACATGGACGCGATCAACTTCGGCACGGAGTGCTGGTTCTCGTGTTCCGGTGCCGGATCGGGACCCTGGGTCGAGGCGGACCTGGAGAACGGGCTGTTCTTCGGAGGGAACGGCGCCAACTCGGGCAACACCGGCATCTCCAGTGAATACGTCACAGCCATGGAGAAGAACAACGGCACGACAACCTACGCGATCAAGGGCGGCAACGCGCAATCGGGCTCACTGACCACCTGGTACGACGGAGCTCTACCCAACCTCGGCGGCTACACCCCCATGCACATGGAGGGGGCCATCGTCCTCGGCACCGGCGGTGACAACAGCAACGGATCCGACGGCTCCTTCTTCGAAGGCGTCATGACCTCCGGCTACCCGACCAACGCCGCCGACAACGCCGTGCAGGCCAACATCACCTCCGTCGGCTACACGACCCCCACCGCCACCTTCCCCGTCGCCGGCACCGCCTACCGGCTGACCAACGTCAACAGCGGCAAGGTCCTCGACGCCGTGAACTGCGGCACCGCCAACGGAACCTCGATCGACCAGTGGGCCTCGCTCGGCAACAACTGCCAGCAGTGGAAGTTCGCCAGCGCGGGCAACGGCCACTACACCATCACCAACGTCCACAGCGGTACGACCCTCGACAACGTGAACTGCGGACAGAAGAACGGCCAGGCCATAGACCTGTGGGCCGCACTCGGCAACCTCTGCCAGCAGTGGGACGTCACCCGGGTCGGCAGCCACTACACCATCTCCAACGTCTACAGCGGCATGGTGCTGGACGTGACGAACTGCGGAACGGCCAACGGGACCGTGGTACGCCAGTGGCAGCAGCTCGACAACACCTGCCAGCAGTGGGACATCGCGCCCTGACCTGAGCGACTGTGTCCATGGCGGTCTGCCGACCCACGCGTCGGCAGACCGCCCACACGTGCTGAGCATCGTCTCCATCGGTGGCCTCTAGGTCAGAACCTGGCCTAGAGGCCACTTGGCGGGTACGCGATCCGCTGGGCAACCTGTATGCCAGATCCAGCGGGAACGCCGGAGCACCGGGTCACGGCAAGCCAGGCAACGACAGCGCTCTGGTGCAGGGCAGCGCAACAACAGGCCCCAGATGGACGCAGCTTCCCAAGCTCAAGCGAACGGTGAAATCCCCCGATCGCCAAGTGGTTGAGCGTGGCCTCCAGACATGCGTCGGCGGACGACGGGTCAGGCGGAACCCGTAACGTCTTGCCCATGGTGACTGCGACTGTCCGCGAGTGGCGCGACGAGGAAGGGTGGGGGGTGCTCGACTCGCCCGAGACTCCTGGCGGGTGCTGGGGCCACTACTCCGACATCCAGATGGCCGGGTTCCGCGCACTGTCGCCCGGACAGCAGGTGGACCTCACATGGGAAGCCCCCGGCTTCAAGCAGGACGGGTACGACTACCGCGCGGTGTCCATCGTGCCTCGGCCCACCTGACATCCACACCTGACATCAACGACGGCGCACGCGCACGACCCCACGCGGCTCGTCTTGACCTCGCGCTCTCAGGCTGCCCAGGTTCTGCCCGGCGGTGTACTTGCTGTCCGGGAGTCGTTGGAGGTAGCCCTGGCGGATCAGCATCGACAGGGCTGCTGCCTCGGCCGGGCCGAACGCCCTGAGGGAGCGGGCGATCTGTGCCCGGGACACCACCCCATGCGGTGCATGTGTGACAAGGTCCAGGATTTTCAGGGCTTCCCGGGTTGCGTGATGTGCCTGCGTGTCCAGCTTGCCCATGCTCTTGGCGGACTGCTCCTCAGACGGTCGAATGCGTCCGGGGCCGGTGTGAAGCCAGCCGTGCACGGCGCTGCCGCGTACGGTCTTCGCGGCGCCCGCGCCCACCAAACCCCGCCGGTTGAGCATGAGGTCCATTCCCGTGAATTCGGTGAGGACCGCAGCAGTCCGCTCCGGCGCCCACGGCAGCTGATCGGGATTCCCCAGCTCCCCACCGCTCTCCCGTCTCCCCGTGCGCCCGTACCTGACCAGTCCGAGGTCCTCGATGGTCACGACACGGCCGAGTCGCTCGGTGAACAGGGCTGCCAGCACCCGCGGTACGGGATCGCGCGGGATCTCTCCCACGTCGATCCAACGCCGCACCCGTGAAGTGTCGGCCGACACCTGCGGGTGCCCCATGGCGGCCGCCTGCCGGTTCACCAGTCTGGCGAGTTCGCCCTTGGACCAGCCGGACAGGCGGAACAGGTCTTGCAGGCGGGTGTGGGAAGTGGAGTGCTGCCGACGGGGAGGCTCGCCGGACGTTCCGAGTCGGCTCGTGGCGCTCGACCACACCTGCCTCGTCCTGCGAGCGCTCAGCCACCTGCCGAGAAGCGCCCCCGACCTACTGGTCATGCAGCGCCGCCAGACCCACCAGAGGATGCCGCACGCAGCCAAGAGTGACAGGAAGGCGACCGCTGGCCAACGCTCGTACAGCACAACCAGCATGGCCCGTCCCTCATGCCACCACCGAGTAGGCGCTGCGCCGGCCCCCTCAGCGGGTTCCCTCGCCGGATCAGTGCGTTGCGGCCGACCGCCGATGAAACGACCCGCCACACACACGATGGCGGCGACCACAGCAGCGACAAGGCTCGCACGCAGCAGAACCATGCCGCGGGAGACGTGAGTGGCGACCGTGCCCGGGGCTTTGTCCATCAGGGTCGCAGCCTCGCCCTGGGTACAGTCCAGCGCCTTCGTCGCCCATACGGCGGTGCGCTGGGAGAGAGACAGACCGGCCAGGGCCTGCTCGACGGCACAGCGGTTGGCCACCAGTGCGGCGATGTCTGCCGACTGCAACGGGTCGAAACGCAGAGGATCAGCCGCACGACGGGCCTCCAACCGACTCTGATCAGCCCGCTGCCGGGCCCGATTGGCCACCTCGGTGCGGATCACCACACGCAGGTAGCTGATCGGATGTTCGATGGATGCCGGATTGCGCAAGGCCTTGGCGAAGGCGTTCTGCACGATGTCCTCGGCCGAGACAACCGACTCCGGCACCCCGCGAGCAAGGAGCGCCTGCTGAGCGGTCGCCGTCAGACTGACCCGGTACTTCGTGTACAGGGCGCCCAGAGCCTCGGCGGTCACCGCCTCCCGGTCAGCCATTGTCTTCCTCTCGCTTCGGGTGCGCGTCCCACGAGTCCCTCGGACCTGCCGGCCGGGCCCGGATGATCTCGGCCCGGGCCAAGGACCGGTTGCGAAGTGCCACGCTGTCGAGCCAGCCCTTGATGGCAGGGGCCAGAGGGGTAACCACGGACAAGAGTGCAGCAGCGAGCTCCACCGTCCAACCTCCCTTGTGGTGTGGGCCGTTGGCGCGCGGTGGCGCGGCGGCCGTTCACACAAGAGAGGTACGAGCGCGCCGTTCTCATGACGTGCCGTCCAAGATCCTGCAATGGCGGGACCATAGTGTGGGCCGGTGAAGACAAGACAGCGCGGTGCCAGACGGCCTTTCATATGCAGGGCCATCGCCGTCGGTTGTGCGGTGCTCGCCGTCGTGGCGAGCTGGAGCGGTCTTTTGCTGGTCGTGGCGGGGCAGGTGGTTCCCGGTTGGGGGATGAGCTGCGTACTGCTGTGCATTTCGCTGGTGCTCATGCGGGTCCGCACCACGGCGCACCGTTCGGAAGCCGATGAGGCGGTGCGGAAACACCGGGTCGTTCCCCGTTGGCTGCTTGTCCTGTCGACTGCCGCAGCCGCACTGAGCATCGTGTTCGGCGTCGGCGGCGATCTAGTGGGGGGAGCGGAGTACTACGTGCTCGAGCCCGAGGGCCCTGGGGGCTGTCGAGTTGTGGTGCGGGAGACGTCGGTCCTGGTCATAGGCAACGGTGACGTCTACGAGGTGGGAGCCAGTGGCCTGGGCCGGCAGATCGGGTCGTGGACGGCCGACGACGGCTACCGCCCCTTCCGCTCGGATACGTACAGATTGGACTGGGGTCGCGGCGGCGGCATCCTGACGATCAGCGGTACCGGCACTGATCCTGTCCTACGGTCCGGCATCCCCGCGATCGACTGCGATTGACGCAGCCGGCCATTGCCCGGCGGGGTCAGTCGGTGCCGAGGCCGTCGATCAGGCGATTGAGGAACCGGGTGAACGTGGCTTCGGGCGTGAGGGCGCGTACGGGGGCGGAGAGGGCTTCGGCGAGTTCCGGGTGGCGGCCGTCCGCGGCGACGGTCGCGAGATAGCGGGCTTCGGCGGCGACCCGGTCGGGTGACTGGGTGGCCGCCGCCTGCATGATCTCGTGGCCGACGTGCCCGGCGACGAATGCGGTGAGCTGGGCGAAGACCTCCAGCTTCGCCGCGCCGTCCAGCCCAGTGGGTCGCAGGGCGGCCAGTGCGTGTTCCAGGAACGCCAGGGTGTTGGGGCCGAGGCTGCGTCGGGTGGACAGGGCGGCGGGCAGCCAGGGGTGGCGCAGCATGTTG
The DNA here is from genome assembly GCF_042888465.1 of Streptomyces sp. NPDC002888. NCBI lineage: Bacteria > Bacillati > Actinomycetota > Actinomycetes > Kitasatosporales > Streptomycetaceae > Streptomyces > Streptomyces sp. NPDC002888. The sequence continues at coordinate 22,373 of NZ_JBIAPU010000050.1, forward strand.
ACACGCTGGAGGTGGGCGATGGCCTTCAGGTCGGCGCGCCAGTCGCCGGTGAGGGCACCCGACGTCGGCAGTTCGCCGCTGACGTGGTCGACCATCAGTTCCAGCAGCGTTTCCTTGTCGGAGGCGTAGCTGTAGAGCGACATGACTCCGGCTCCGACCTGTGCGGCGACCCTCCGCATGGTGACCGCTTCGAGCCCTTCCGCGTCCGCCAGGGCTACGGCGGCCGCCGTGATCGCTTCGCGGCTGAAGGCGGGCCTGCGGCCCCTGCGGGACTGGCTGGGGTTCAGCCACAGCTGTTGAGGGTCGACGCTCGCGGCGCCGGACCCGCCATCACCCGTCACGGTCTTCGTACTCCTTCTGCCGATCAACGAGGCCCGATCGCCGAGACCCGATCCCGCTGAGGCCCGATGACTGAAGCCGCTTTGGAGGGTATCCAAGCATCCTCTATTCTCGTACAACGTACGGAAAATCGAGGAGGGGAACCATGGCATCACGCACCCACGACGCTGCGCCGAGGCCGGCCTGGACACCGCCCGCGCGCAAGCCGCCGCTGTCCTCACGGATGATGCGGGCGATTTGGCGCGGTCTCCCGGCCAAGCGGCACGACGTCGGGTGGGAGCCGGGACTGGTGGTGCGGGCCGCCGACGGCAGCCCGTTGGTCACGGACCACTACTTCCCCCGTGCCGAGGGCGATTTCCCCACCCTCCTGGTCCGCTCGCCGTACGGCAGGGGCCTGCCCTGGTCCCCCATGTACGGCATGCTCTTCGCCGAACAGGGCTTCCACGTGGTCCTGCAGAGCTGCCGCGGCACCGGCGGCTCAGGCGGTGGGTTCGAGCTGTGGCGCAACGAGCCCGCCGACGGCCGGGCCACGGTGTCGTGGCTGCGCGAGCAGCCCTGGTTCAACGGAACGCTGGGGACCATCGGCCCCAGTTACCTGGGCTACGTACAGTGGGCGCTCGCCCTGGACCCGCCGCCGGAGCTGAAGGCGATGGTGGTGCAGGTGGGTCTGCACGACCCCTACGCCTTGTTCTACGCGGACGGTGCCCTCCGACTGGAGAACGCCCTGCTCGTCGGCCTGGGCATGGCGTACCAGCATCGGGGGATCACGCCCTTCGTCGGGACGACGCTGCGCCTGCAGCGCCGCCTGCGCGACATCGTCACCGCGCGGCCGCTGCGCGGGGCGTACACGTCCGCCCTCGGAGACATACCGTGGCTGGACGACGTGATGACGCACCCGGACGCCGACGACCCGTACTGGAACGGCGCGTCCCTGGCACGGGCGGCCGAGCGGCTGAGCGTCCCCACGAGTCTGGTCACCGGATGGCACGACGCCCTGGTCGACCAGACCTTCGAGCAGTACGCCCGACTGCGTCAGGCCGGATGCGACACCGCCCTGCTCGTCGGCCCCTGGACTCATACCTCCGCCATGCAGCAGGGCTGGCCCGAGGTCTTCGCCGAGAGCCTCGCCTGGCTGCGCGCTCACCTGTGTGCGGAGCCCTCCGGTCTGCGTCCCACGCGTGTGCGCGTGCACGTCGGCGGCGAGGACGAGTGGCGGGACCTCGACGACTGGCAGTCCCTCTCCCCCGTCACCACCTCGTGGTTCCCCACCCCGGACGGGCATCTCACCCAGCACGCCCCCACGGACTCCGCTCCAGTGACGTCCTTGCGCTACGACCCGGCCGACCCCACGCCGTCCATCGGTGGCCCCCTGCTCTCCCGCACGGCCGGCCCCCGCGACAACAGCGCCCTGGAGGCCCGAGGAGACGTCCTGACGTTCACCGGTCCACCACTGGCCGAACCCGTGGACATCCTCGGCCCGGTCTCCGCGCGGCTGAGCATCTCCACGGACACCGGGTACGCCGACGTCTTCACCCGCCTGTGCGACGTGGACGCGCAAGGCCGCTCCACCAACGTCTGTGACGGGCTGGCTCAGCTGGAGACGGTGGGGCAGGCGCCCTCGGAGGTCACGGTACGGATGAGCTCCACCGCCTACCGCTTCCCGGCCGGGCACCGCATTCGCTGGCAGATCAGTGGAGGTGCCCATCCGCGCTACGCCCGCAACCCGGGCACCGGAGAGCCTCCGGTGGACGCCGTCGACCTCACGCCGACCCGCATCACGCTCCACACCGACTCCGCACTGATGCTCCCTTACGACGGGAAATCCCCGTGAACACGTGAGAGGGCCCCGGACCGATCACGATCCGGGGCCCTTGACAACCACGTCCGACGTCAACCGGGGCGGTCACTGACCTCCGGGGGCCGTCCTGAGCAGCCGATCCAGTCGTCGCCCGCGGTCATCGCCTCATCGCACCTCCCGTGCGTACGGGGCGACGGCGATCCGGTCGATCAGCGGCGCGTAGCGGGAACGGAGCAGTACGCCGGGGAAGGTGTCCGAGGCGTAGGTGGTGCCGTCGAAGTTCGGCAGCTCCTCGGAGCGGAACGCGATGGTGTTCTGCCCCTTCCTCAGTTGGACGGGGACGGTCAGCTCCCAGAAGTTGTTCTCATGGAAGCTGTGCGGGAAGCCGACGCGCCGCACCTCGCCGCCGTTGACGCTGATGTCGGCGTGCCGGGCGAGCGGGTCGGGGTTGTAGTGGGTGGCCTCGGACTGCTCCGGGTTGGAGTAGCGGATGCGCAGCGCGTACAGGCCGCTGCGGTCGGCGGTGACGGTGAACGTCGCGGTGTTGCCGTTGCCGGGATCGCCGCCGATACCGGTGATCGCCGTGCCGTCGGTGGCCAGCGAGAGCGGAGACAGTGTGGCCGAGCCCGCGAGCTTGGCGTCGCCGGCCTCGTACGTACGCGTCGGCAGTGCGCCCTCGGTCGGGGTGACCGTGAGGCGGTCGACGAGGGTGGTGGACGAACCCCCGGTCAGCGTCACCTTGTTGACGCCGCCGGAGAGGGAGACCGCCACGCTGTTCCTGCCCTTGGCCAGGCGCAGGACGTCCTGGTCGTTGACGGAGACCTGGGCGCCCGAGCCGCTGAGGGCGCCGACCTTGAGGGTGGCCTCGCGGTCGGCGGGCGAGTAGACCCAGAACGTGGCGGTGCCCTTCTTCGGGAGCTTGACCGCGCCCGAGCCGGTGGCGGGGGTCTTCGTGCCCTTCGGCAGGTCGTAGACCGGCTGCGCTCCGCCGCCCAGCCAGGCCAGTTCGCCCTCGTAGACCTGCGTGCCCGCCGAAGCCTCCGGCAAGGACAGGGTGAGGCGGTCGACGATGGCGTCGCCCTTCGTGACGCTCTTGCCGTCGGCGCTCTTCGCGGCGAGCGTCAGGGTGTGCTTGCCCTTGGTGAGGTGGACCTTGGTGTCGGTGTGGTCCCAGACCACCCACTTGTAGCCCAGCGGCAGATACAGCTCCTGCTCGCCGTCCGCCTTGCCGTCCACGCGCAGGAAGACGTTGGTCGGGCCCTGTTCCTTCACCTGGTCGAAGGTGTTGAGTGAGTTGGCGAAGACGCTCAGGTCGTAGGTGCCGTCCTGCGGTACGTCCACGGTGAAGTCGAGCGTGACGTCCGAGCCGCTGCGCAGGCCGCCCACGTCGTAGCCGCCGGAGGTGTAGAACTTCGACACGTCGCGGGGCGAGCCCTCCGGGCCGTTCTTGGAGTAGCCGGACCCGGTGTGGGCGGCGTCCTCCGCCTCGTACGAGCTCTGCCAGCGCACGGGCGGCGACTGCGTGCCCGCCGCCTTGCCGGCCGGGCTGAGGACGATCTCGTACGCCGAGGACTCCTTCAGCGCCGGCAGCGCGCCGTCGCCGAAGTCGACGACCACCGTGCCGTCGTCAGCGACCTTCAGGTTCTGCTCCGCGAGCAGCTTCGGGCCGGAGTTGTCGCCCACCTGCCCGCTCCAGTCGATCTCCTTCACCCAGGCGTGCACACGGCTCCCGAAGACCTTCTTCGGGACGCCCGCGAAGGTGATGTGGCCCTTGCCGGTGGAGCCGCCGAAGATCAGCCGGGACTGCTTCTTCTTCTCGTCGAGCGTGGCGATGCCCTGCATGGTGTAGTTCTCGCCCGGGAACGGCGGGGTCACGTTCACCGTGTGGCCGCTCATCGAGGCGTACGAGTGCAGCAGCCACCACTGGCCGTTGCCCCGGTTGGACTGCACCGCGGAGTCGGAGAGGTTGCCGTCGATGTTCCAGTACGCGATGTCGGCGTCCACCTTCGACTCCTCGATCGCGGACACCCACTGGATCATCTGGCCGGGCACCGAGGTGTGGTAGTTGAAGGCGTACTCGTTGATGTTGATGGGGAGTTCGGTGCCCTCCTTGTCGGTGCCCTTGAACAGGTCCTTCTCCCACGCCCGGTACTTGGCGACGCTGGCGCGCACCGCCTCCGGGTGGCTCAGCTCGTGCCAGGTGATGACGTCCGGGAGGGTGCCCGCGGCCAGGGCGTGCGTGAGGAAGCCCTTCACCTGGTCGTACAGGACGCTGGTGTTGGGGCCGGCGATGCGGGCGTCGGGCATCTTGCTCTTGATGAGCTTGTAGAAGTCGTCCCAGGCGGCGAAGTAGTCGTCGGGGTCGTTGAGCCAGCTGACCTTGTCGTAGCTCCACTCGCCGGTGCCGAACATGTTGCCCTCGGGCTCGTTGAACGGCACGAAGACGACGTTGTCCTGGTACTCCTTCGGCAGTCGCAGGACCTGGTCGACCTGCTTGGCGACCTTCTCCCGGTAGAGCTTGAGCTTCTCCTCGGGAGTGTCGCCCGGCCACTGGTACGGGAAGCCGCGGTGGATGTCGGTCATGTAGATGTACACGTCACCGTCGGTGGAGTCGGCCAGCGGCTTGACCACGTCGAGTGCGTCGGCACCGGGATGCTGCGGGCCGTCCTGCGCCTTCGTGGAGACCGTGCGCAGGCCCATGCCCTCCATGAGGTTGTTGGTGGGGACGTCCGGTCCGTACACGCCGTAGAGGGTGCCGGAGGCGCCGCCGTGAAACGCGCCGGTGTCCGAGCCCAGGTCGACGGTGAGCTGTCCCTCGCGGACCACGGTGACGGTCGCCTTCACCGCGCGTCCGGCCGCGGTTCCGGCCACCGTGAACGTCCCCGGCTGGGCGTACTTGTCGGCCGGTACGGCGTCCCAGGTGATCGGCGTGTCACGGTCGTAGCCGTCGGAGAAGGAGGAGCGGACGGCCGCGGGGAGGGACGGGGCGGTGCCGGTCGTGGTGCGTGCCTCGAAGGACGTCTTCGAGAGCTCCTGGAGGGTGGGCACGCTCCCGACCGTACCGGCGACCTGCTCGGCGCTGAGCGCCGCGTGCCACACGGTGAAGTCGTCGATCGCGCCCTTGAGCAGCGGGTCCGGCCACATGGACTTGCCGATGTAGCCGGCGGCCGTGGCCGAATCCTCCAGCAGGTCCCTGGCCTTGACGTCGGTCGCGGCGGAGGAGACCGCCACGCCGTCGAGGTAGGTGGTGACGCGGCGGGCGGAGCTGTCGAGGGTCACGGTGACGGTCCGCCACTGGTCCGCGGGAAGCTCGGCGTACCCGCTGACCTGGGCTTCCGCGCCCCCTCCGCCGGTGGTCACGGCCGTGCGCAGCACACCGCCGTTGTTGGACGGGGTGGTGAAGAGGTACTTGGTGTTGTTGGTGCCCAGATCGAAGATCCGCTGCCAGGACGCCTCGTCGTCGTCCCACTTCACGCGGGCGGAGACCGTCAGGTCGGACGTGTCGGCGAGGATCTCGCGGGGGAGGCGGACGTACGCGCCGTTGGAGTCGGGCGACCCGCCGGGCAGCGCGAGGGCCTTGCCGCCGCCCGTGCCCTCGACGGACCGGGCGGTGGAGCCGTTCACCAGGTCTGCCGTCAGGCCGTTGCCGGAACTGTCGGTGATCTTCCCGGAGGCCAGGTCGTCCTGGTCGAAGGTGTAACGGGCGGTGGGTTGGGGCGTGTCCGCCGCCTGCGCGGGGGCGGCCGGCACGGCCAGCAGGCCCGCGCCGACGGCCAGCGCCACGGCGGCCGGGGCTCTGCGCCGTGCGGTTGCGTCTGGGGATGGCATGGTGGCGTCCTTCCAGGACGTTGTCGAACCGGTTCGACAACGTCCGTAGCGGCTCTTACCGGTTGGCGGGGGCCGACCGGGCGGTCAGGGGTTGCGGGGCGGTCAGGGGTACTGGAACGCGGCGCGCGGCTGCGTCAGTTCCTCGGCGGCGGGCCGACAAGTGCGGGCGGGCATGGGCATCTGTCGGCGTCTACGGCGCTGTACGTGGCGCGCCGTGGCATGACGTGGTGTGGCGTGGCGTGGCGTGACGCGGCATGGCATGGGCGTGGCGCGGATCGGGCACGAGCGGCTCGGCTTTCGGCCCGGCAGGTCGCCGGGCGTGCTCCTCTCAACTCGACCCCACCATTCGGTATTTCGAACGCGGTTCGTAGTGTCGGCGAGACCGTAGGGGCAGGTGGGGGTGATGGTCAAGACCTTGCGCGCGGGCCCTGGAAGGTGTCCGCCGGGTTGACCGGTCGCACGCAGAGCGCCACAAGCTCGATGCCGCGCCCGGTCGGCGGTGCTGGACTGGAGCCATGACCTGCTGGAACCTCAGGATCGGGCGCTGCTCCGGCGGGTGCCGGTGTCACCCCTCGACGCGAGGCCTCCGCGGGACTTGACCGCCTCCCCGAGACGCCCTCTACGCGGCTGCGGTCCAGGGGCGTTGTGCGTGGTGCCCCACTTGAGGATCACGCGCCTGCCGAGGACGCCTCGACAGCGATTGCGGATTGAGCGCTTGAGAGGGGCCCGCGCGCCGACCGGGACTCCCGCCGCCTCCGAATGTCTCGGGTGCGGCGGCCGGATCCTCGTCTGCGGTGCCGGCCGGATCAGGTGCCCTGCCGGGACCTCACAGATGCGGACAAAGGCGACTGGAGGGGTGGTGTGGCATGCAGCACAGCACCCCGGGCAGCGTGACCGACGTGGCATCGGTCATCTCCGCGTGGGGCGGCCAGGAGTGGTGGCGTGGGGCTCGGGCAGCCAATCGCGGGCCGGGTCGTACTCCAGCCAGCGGCTGCGCCCGGCCTCCGTCATGAAAGCGCCCACCAGTTCGCGCAGCAGCGGATGCCCGCCGTTGTCGCGCCACAGCAGGGCCCAGGCGTACAGCGGTGTGGGATCCACCAGCGGAACGGACCGGACCCCGGGAACCCGGGGAAGCGGCATGTCGGCCGGGATCAGCGAGAAGCGACGCGGGTCAGCGACCATGCCGGCGAGGAAGTGGTCGAGGCCCAGGTTGGGTCCCTCGGCGTGGTCCCGGATGCCGAACTGCTCGGCGAAGCGGTGCAGGAAGTCGAGCCGCTCCAGCGCCCCGGGAGTCCACAGCACACTGTCCTGCAGCTGTTCCGGCCGCAGCGCGGGCTCGGCCGCCAGCGGATGATCCTCACCGAGGACGACGTCCACCGGTTCGAGGCGCACCAGACGGTGCGTCAGCCCGGCGGGCAGTGGCGGATGGACCCGCCCGAAGCCCGCGTCGATGTCACCGTGCAGCAGTGCGGCCGCCACCGACGGCAGATCGCGGCCGTGTCCGAGCTCCAGAGACGGCTCGCCGGTCCGCGCCGCCACCTGGGCAAGTGCCCGCATCGGCGCGTACAGGTGGCCCCACACGTCGACCCGTAGCGGTCGGCGTTCGTCCCGCACCGCGGCCAGGGCCTGGTCCGCGGCGGCCAGCGTCTGCCGGGCCGGCCCCAGGAAGCGACGCCCGGCCTCGGTGAGCTGCACTCCTTGGCCGCTGCGCCAAAACAGCTCGGTGCCGAGCCGGGACTCCAGCCGCGCGATCCGCTTGGACAGCCCCTGCTGTGAGATCGACAGTGACTCGGCCGCCCGCCCGAAGTGCAGCTCCTGTGCGGCGAGCACAAAGGCGCGAACGTGCGCCAAGTCGAGATCCACGCCTTTCACCATAGGTGACAACACATGGTTGTCGGCACCTTCGTTCCCTTGTTGGCCTGCTCGGCACCGCCGCTCGTTTCATGAACCGCATGCAGAGACTGATCCCCACAGGGAATCCGGCACGTCCGGTCGCGTTCGCGGAGGATGCCCAGCCCGTCCCGGAGCCGGACGAGGCATTGATCAGGGTCGAGGCGTTCGCGCCGAACCGGGGGGAGACGTTCCTCCTGGAACAGCCGAGGCCGGGGCTGCTTCCCGGCAAGGACGTCGCCGGCCTGGTGGTGCAGGCCGCGGCCGACGGCTCCGGCCCGCACATCGGCGCCCGAGTGGTGGGGCATCCGCCGCAGGGCGGCTGGGCCGAGTACGCGGCGGTGCCCACTCACTCGCTCGCGGTACTGCCCGATGACATCGGCGCCGTCCAAGCCGCAGCCCTGCCGCTGGCCGGCATCACCGCACTTCGGCTGCTTCGTACGGCCGGCAGCGTGACGGGCAGGCGGGTCCTGCTGACCGGTGCCTCGGGCGGCGTCGGTCACTACGTCACCGAGCTGGCGGCGGCCGCGGGAGCGGAGGTCACCGTCGTGACCGCCACGCCGTCACGCGGCGAGCGGCTGTGTGAGCTGGGGGCGGCAGCAGTCGTGCACAAGGTGACCGACGCGCAGGGGCCGTTCGACGTGGTGCTGGAATCCACCGGCGGCCCCCATCTGCCGGCCGCTCTGTCGAAGCTGGCACCCGGCGGCACGCTGATCTGGTTCGGCCAGGCCGGCCGCACTCCGGTGACTCTCGACTTCTTCGACCTCCTCGCCGGACCCGAAGGGGCCACTATCCGCCACTTCCACTACGCCGGTGCGCCCTACGGCCCCGACTTGACGACTCTGGTGCGCCTGGTGGACGGCGGGCGGCTGCATCCGGAGATCGGCCGCGTCGCCGACTGGGGGCAGACCGCACAGACCCTGGTCGACCTGCGGGACCGCCGCATTCGAGGCAAGGCCGTCCTCACGACGGGAACACCGCGATGAGCGCCGCCGAATTCGCCACCGCCCAGATGACGCGCGCCACTGGAGCCGGGCTCGACCCGCACGAGTACCAGCGCGTCACCGGCGAACTGGCTTCCGTCGACGGCTGGGGTGAGGCATTCGTCCGTACCGCACGGCAGCACGTCGCCCGCGCGAAGCAGGCTGTCCCACCCGTGTCCGCAGGCGAGCACTACCAGGTGGCAGCACGCTGGTTCCACATCGCCACGCTCGCACCGGATGGGGACCAGGCCCTGGCCGCGGCAGAGGCGGACCGTGCCATGGGCCGCGCGCTGGCCCTCCTGGAGCCCGGTGCCCGCAGGATCGAAGGGCCGGCCTTCACCGGTTGGCTGCGCGGCCCCGCCGACGCGCCGGCCACGGTGGTCGTCGTCCCCGGCCTGGACTCCGGTAAGGAGGAGTTCCACACCGTCACCTCGGCCCTGCTGCGCAGGGGCATGGCGGTGTTCACGATGGACGGACCCGGCCAGGGCGCACTCGCAGCCACCACCACCGTGCGGCCGGACTACCACCGGGTGATCGGCCAGGTCATCGACGCACTCGGTGTCGACCAGATCGGGCTCATCGGACTCAGCCTGGGCGGCTACTACGTTGCGGAGAGCGCCGCCCACGAACCTCGCGTGGCCGCCGCCGCCACCGTGAGCGGACCCTTCCGCCTCGACTGGGACACCGCCCCGTCCGTCGTGCAGGACATCCTCACCCGGCGCGCCGGAGGACCCGAGGCGGCCCGCGACTTCGTCCGCCACATCGACCTGTCCGCGCCGGCACCACGTATCGCCTGCCCGCTCCTGGTGGTGGACGGCGGCCGCGACGTCATCCCCGGCGTGACCAACGGAGAGCCGCTGGCCCGCCTGGCGCCGCACGGCGAGTACCTGCTCGTCCCGCACGGCGACCACCTCCTCGGCAACGCCCGGCCCGACTGGTTGCCCACCACAACCGACTGGCTTGCCGGAGCACTCACATGAACCGCTGCACCGCCAAGGCGACAACCGAGCTTCCGAGCGGAGAGCGCGAGATTCCGGCGTTTGCGTCAACTCGGCTCCTGGCAGCATCACTTCATGCCGGACTTAGGGTTCCTCGTTGCCGCGCTCACCGGCGCCACAGCGATCCTCGCGAGCTGGGTGGGCAATCGGGGCAGCACACGAGCCGCACAGATTCAGGCTGAGACGGCCCGCGCCGCACAGCAGGCTGAGAACGTGCGAGCGTCGCGACGGTCCGCCTACGTCCAGGTCGTCCATAAATCACATCTCGTGGGCGACTCGTTCCTCGGTGTCCTGCCGGCGGTGGAACTGACGGAGCCGGAGGCGCGAGCAGCAGCGCTGAGAGAGGTACTTCGTCAGCACCTTCGGCTCCACGCGGAGATGACCCTGGCGATCCACACGGCGAATCTGGAGGGCCCGGACGATGTCTCTCAGGCGGCCGGCCGTCTGGAGACAGCCTCCAAGGACGTCTACGTCGCCATCGAGGCCATGGCTGAAACGTTCGCCGTGTACAGCCCCGACTTCGACACGACCTATCAGGCGTTCTGGGACGCGCTGCGAAGTTTCACGGCGGTGGCAAGGGACAGCATCCGCGACGCGCGTCAGTGACCCCGAGGCTCAGCCCTTCACGGCGGAGCTGGCGACGCCTTGGACGAACCAGCGCTGGAAGAAGGCGAAGACGATCAGTACGGGCAGGACCAGGAGGACGCCGAAGGCGAGGATCTGTCCCCAGTCCGGCGGTAGCTGCGCCTGGAAGACGCTCATCTCCAGCGGCAGCGGGCGTACCGAGGGGTCGGAGACCATCAGCACCGGCCAGAGGAAGGAGCCTCACTGGGTGAGGAAGGTTGCCCTTCGTCATCGCGGCGATGTTGCTGTCGTTGAGGAGGTAGTCCATGAAGGCGCCGGCGGCCTTGGCGTTCTTGCTGTCGGTGCCGATGCCCCAGGCCGGCCAAGCGGCTGGCCGCTGCAGTCGATCGGCCTCGCGTACTCCGGCCGAACCGACGGCACGGGGTGGCGCCGCCACGGCACAGGCCCGGTCGTCGAGGCCGACCCGCGCTGGTACCGCACGGGCGAACACATGGGCTGGCGCGACCCGTTCGTCGTACGCGACGACGAGTCCGACGGCTGGGTGATGGTGATCTGCGCCAGCGACGCCTCGCTCCCGGTCGAGGCCGGCGGCTGCGTGGCCCTGGCCACCTCCGACGACCTGGAGCACTGGACGGTCCACCCGCCGCTGATCTCCCCAGGGGATGTCGACGAGTTGGAGTGCCCGGTGCTGGAGCAGCTGGACGACGGGAGTTGGCTGCTGCTGGGCTCCATCGGCGCCACGCGCGGCTTCGAGGCCTGGACGGCTCCTCACCTGAGAGGCCCCTGGACCCGCCGCGGTCCTCTCGGGCCCACTGGCTCCTACGCCCCGCGCGTCGTCCCGGCACCCGACGGCTCCCGCGTCGTCCTGCACACCACGCCCCGCCGGGTCGGCCTGACCGACGCGGGCGAGCGCTGCCGCGGCATGCTCGCGCAGCCCAAGTCCCTTGTCGTTCCAGAGGATTCGGCACCTCGTCTGGAGTGGTGGCCCGGCCTGGACGCGTGGCTCGGCGAGGAGACGGAGCAGCCCGCCCCGCACGCGGTCGGGGACCTGCTCGTGTCCGGCCCCGTCGAGGTCACCCTGCGCACCGAGACCCCGGGTGGCGGCCGACCCGCCCTCACCGTCGGCTGCGACGGCAAACACCTCTGGGCCACCGGCCCCGACGGCGCCCGCCTCGACGAGACGGTGCTGCCCGAACCCGCCGCCGGCCTGCGCATCCTGACCGTCGGTGAGTACGTCGAGGTCTACGCCGACGACGTCTTCGCGTTGACGACGCTCTGCTACTCCGGCCACGCCGCCCCGTGGACAGCCGTCACCGAAGGACGCGCACACACCATCCCGGTACGCCCGATCCGGCTGCCAGATCCGCACCGTGACGACGCCTCGGCCATCTGGCCCGGCCCCACACCCCAGTGACGCGCGGGAGCCGCGGGCGCTCCTGCCCGAGCCTGCCGCCTCTGTCACAGGACAGATCATCTCGTGAGGGGTACGCGGCCCCTGCTCAATGTGCCGGCCCCGACCCCGCTCTGGCCAGGATGGAGTTGAACGTGTTCAAATAATGGTGTGCGGATGACCGTACGGAAGCTGCCGCCGGTATTGCGGCCGGTGTCGCGGGGAGGAACTGTGGGGTCGGGCGCAGGCATCATCGTCTTGGCAGTGTTCTTCCTCTACCTGCTCCTCATGGCGCCGTTCTGCATCCTTGTCGGTTCGAGAACATCCTGGCGCATGGGCTGGGTGATGTCGGCCCCCTTGATCTTCTTGCCCCTCGCCCTGTTGATCGGCTTCCTGGTTCCCTGAGTTGCCGGGGCGGTGGTCGCTCAGGCGCACCCTTTCCCCGTGCCGTAGTCCCGAGCCGAAGCCTTCGCGAAATCCCCCTGCGCACCGTCCCGCGGGTGTCCTACCGTTCCGCGCATGACTCCGATCAGCCGCGAGAACCCGCTGACCTCACAAGACGCCCAGGCGTTGCTCGCCAGGCTCTCTGCCCGAGTGGAGATCAAGCGGGGGATGAGCGAGCGGGAACTTGACGGTGTCGAGGAGCGCTGGGGATTCCGTTTCGCTCCGGAGCACCGGACGCTGCTGGGTGCGGGACTGCCGACGGGGAGGCGGGACTGGCCCGATTGGCGGGACGGCGACCCGGAGGACCTGGCCGCAAGGCTGGCCCGGCCGGTGGACGGCGTGCTGTTCGACGTCGAGCACAACGCCTTCTGGCATCCGGACTGGGATCCGCGGCCGGCGGGCACGCAGGACGCCCTGGACGTGGCCCGCTCGTACTTGGCCAAGGTTCCGGTGATGGTGCCGGTCTACTCGCACCGGTACCTGTTGGCCGATCCGGACCGGACCGGTACACCGGTGTTGTCGATGCGCCAGACGGACATCGTTTACTACGGCACCGACCTGGTCGACTACTTCCGCCACGAGTTCGGTGGCGCCGTGCCGACACCCGAAGACCAGCAGTACGCCACGATCCCGTTCTGGTCCTATTTCCTGGACTGAGAGGCAGGACGGGGCGGCCCCGTGCTCCCCGCCGACGGGAGTACGGGAGCCGCCCCACGGGTCGGGCCGCCGGCAAGAAGACCGGAGCTGCCGCCCCCTCAGGTCCTGGCCCCTACGAGGGGTCGGCCGGGCTGTGTGCCCTGTTGCGGCGCAGCCGGTCGCGGGTCAGTGCCACAGCCACCACGGCCACTGCCACCAGGGTGGACAGGACCACCTGTTCGCGGCCGCCGCCGTCGGCCGTGTCGGTCAGCATGTAGCCCAGGACGAAGGTGATGAGGGCGATGGTGGCCCAGGTCAGGTAGGGGTAGAGCCACATCCTGACGACCAGCTTCTCCGGTGACTCCCGCTGGATGATCTTGCGCATGCGCAGCTGGGAGAAGCAGATCACCAGCCAGACGAAGAGGGCGATCGCGCCGGAGGAGTTGAGGAGGAACTGGAAGACCGTGTCCGGCCAGAGGTAGTTGAAGGCGACGGCGACGAATCCGAAGACGACCGAGGCGAGGATGGCCGTACGGGGTACGCCGCGGTTCGTGGTGAGGCCGAAGCCGGCCGGGGCGTCGCTGCGCCGGCCGAGGGAGAACGCCATGCGGGAGGCGGTGTAGAGGCCGGAGTTGAGGCAGGACAGGACGGAGGTCAGCACGATCGCGTTCATGATCTGGGCGGCGTGCGGGATGCCGATGGAGCTCAGGGCGGCGACGTAGGAGCCGTCCTTGAGGATCGCCGGGTCGTCCCAGCGCAGCAGCGACACCACGATCAGGATCGAGCCCAGGTAGAACACCGCGATCCGCCAGATCACGCTGTTGGTGGCCTTGGTGACCGCGCCCTGCGGGTCCTCGGACTCGCCGGCCGCCAGCGTGACGATCTCGCTGCCCATGAAGGAGAAGACCACCATCAGGACGCCGGTGAGGATGGCCCCGGGGCCGTTGGGCAGGAAGCCGCCGTGTGCGGTCAGGTTGGAGAAGCCGGACGCCGGGTGGTCCGAGCCGGGCAGCAAACCGAAGATCGCGAGGCCGCCCAGCACGATGAACGCGGCGATGGCGACGACCTTGATGCCGGCGAACCAGAACTCGAACTCGCCGTAGGAGCTGACCGAGACCAGGTTGCTGGCGGTGAGGACGATCATGACGATCAGGGCCCAGCCCCACTGCGGGACCCCCGGGATCCAGCCCGCGAGGATCTTGGCGCCGGCGGTCGCCTCGACCGCGAGCACCACGACCCAGAAGAACCAGTACAGCCAGCCGATGGTGAACCCGGCCCAGCGGCCCAGCGCGCGGTCCGCGTAGGCGGAGAACGAGCCGGACGTGGGGTTGGCCGCGGCCATCTCGCCAAGCATGCGCATGACGAGGACGACGAGGACGCCGACGAGCGCGTACGAGACGAGGATGCCGGGGCCCGCGGCGGCGATGCCGGAGCCGGAGCCGACGAAGAGGCCGGCGCCGATGACACCACCGATCGCGATCATCGACAGGTGGCGGTTCTTCAGTCCGGCCTGCAGGCCGGAGGAGCCTGATGCGTTCGGATCGCTATCCGTGCTGGTCACGGGGGCCGTGGAGGGGACGGGGGGACGTGTGGTCATCTCGGCATCCAGGGAGGGAAGTGAGGAGAGCGGAAGGCCTGGGGGGGCGCTGGGGGGTGACCGGGAAATTAGTTCAGGACGATCCAAAAGAACAAGACTTGTTTAAGTGTTCACCGTGCTCTATTTTTCGTGCAGCGCGGAGGGAGCCCCGATGCACAGCACACCCTGGCGTGGTCGCGAGAACCGTCGGCGCGGACGGCGTCGCGGCCCACCGTGACCCCGCTCAGCAGGCCGTTAGGGTGACGTCGTGGTGAATCCAGCGGGCAAGTTCGGGCCCTACGACCAGCCAGGTCCGGCACGACCGGCCGCGGTCGCCGGGATGCGGAGCGCCCACGTCCTGTCCGGCAGGGGCCAGACGGGCTCCGAACTCGTCCGATCACGGATCGCCCTGCAGGTGCGTCTGAAGTCCGTGTCGCCCGGCGACCGGCTGCCCGACGCCGGTGTCCTCGCCGAGGAGCTGGGGATCAGTGAGATCACCGTGCGCCGCGCGCTGGAGGGGATGTGCCAGGACGGGCTGCTCGACCGCCGACGCGGCCGGGCGGGCGGGACGTTCGTCGCGCCGGGCTGGGGCGAGGTCGTCGCCCTGATGCACGACGCCGACGAGGCGGCCTCACTGGACGCGTTCCACCTGCTGCTCGAGTGCGGTCTCGTGGCGCACGGTGCGGGCGAGCTCCCGGCCGGCCGACTCGAAGGGCTGCGGGGACTGGTCGACGAGATGGACGTGGCCGACGACCCGGCACGGCTGCTCGAACTGGAGACACGCTTCCATCTCGACCTCGCGGAGACGCTCGGCGGCCCCGGGGTGCGTGAGTTCGCGGGCGACCTGCTCGGCCGGCTGTGCCTGCTGCTGCCCACTCCGGACCCCGCGGTCGTACGGGCGCAGAACCGCTGCCACGCCGAACTGCTCACCGAGCTCGGCCGCGGCGCGATGGACCCGGCCGTGCGAGCGGTGAAGGCACACCAGCGTGCCCGGCCGTACGAGCGGTGAAGGCACACCAGCAGGGCCGCCCGAGCTGACGTCCGGTCGCGCCGATCCGAGTACCGACACCGCGCGCCCCTTGCCCCGCCACCCGCAGAAGGAGCTGCCGTCATGACCGACCCCGGAGCCGCCGGCCCGTCGTCGACGTCGGGCCCTGGCGGCGGCACGCCCCAGCGCCTGCGCGGCGGCGTCCTCGGCATGGCGGACATCGCCGCGGCCACGATGGCCAACGTCGGCCCGGCCATGAGCTTCTTCTTCGGCTTCGCCTTTCTCGCCACCACCGCGGGTGTCGCGTCCCCGCTGACCATCACCGCCGCGGGCATCGCGGTCGCGCTGCTCGGCAACACGCTCGCCGAGTTCTCCCGGGCCCACCCCTCGGCCGGCAGCTTCATCACCTTCGTCGGCAAGACGTTCGGGCCGGTCAGCGCGGTGACCACGGCCCTGCTCGCCGGACTGGGCTACATCATCGCCATGGCCTCCGTCATCGCGATCTCGGGCGGGTTCGTACAGATCACCCTGCACCACTACACCGGCGTCGACCTGCCGTGGATCATCTGGACGCTGCTGCTGACCGGACTGTCGGTGGTGCTGATGCTGCGCGGGGTGGTGATCTCCACCAAGTGGGCCGGCTACTTCTTCGGCGTGGAGATGCTCGTACTGGTCGTGGTCTCCGTCGCGACGCTCGTCGAACACCGCGGCAACCTCTCCGCCGCCCCGTTCCTGCCCGGCCACATCAGCCACGGCCTCAGCGGCCTGGCGGCGGGATTCCCCCTGGCGGTGTACCTGTTCATCGGCTGGGAGAACTCGGCCGCGCTGGCGGAGGAGACGGAGAACCCGCGGCGCAACGTCGGCCGTGCCGTGTTCTCCTCCGTCGCGATCATGACCGTGAGCTACATCCTCTTCTCCTACGCCACGGTGACCGGCTTCGACTACGACGTGGCCCGGCTCGGCGACTCCCCCATCCCGTTCATCGACGTCGCCCACCACACCCTCGGCGCGCTCGCGTTCGTCGCCTACATCGGGGGCCTGACCTCCACCCTCGGCGTACTGATCGCGGGCATCAACTCCCAGGCCCGCCTGGTGTTCAACGCGGGACGCGAGGGGCTGCTCCCGTCTTTCTTCGGGTACGTGCACCCCACCCGCCGTACGCCGACCAACGCGATCGTCACCTTCACCGCCACCGCGCTGCTGATCATCGGAGGGTGGGGGCTCGGGCATCTCCTCGGGTCCGACGGCGGCTCGATGAACCCCGTGGTCTTCTTCACGGAATCCTCCAGCCTGGGCTCCATCCTGATCCTGCTGGTCTACCTCGCGTCCAACATCGCCCTGCCGCTGTACTACCGCCGATACCGCCCCCAGGAATTCCGCACCGTCCGCCATCTCGTGCTGCCCGCGATCGGCGCCCTGGCGATCCTGGTCCCGCTCTACTACCTCGCCAAGCCCGGACAGCCCGCGCCGTACAGCTGGTTCCCCTACGCGGCGCTGGCCACCCTGCTCGCCGCCATCGCCTACGCGACCCTCCTGGTCCGCCGCGACCCGAGCCTGGCCGAGCGCGTCGGTTCCGTCGTCGCCGACGCGGAGTGAGCGTGCCGGGCCGCACCGGCCTCGGACGCCAGTGCCCCGGCGACGCCCCGCGCTCCGCCCCCGCTGCGGGGCCACACGAAGCAGGTCGACCAGCGGGATCAGGACCGGGCTCCCGAACCTCCCGTCGCCAGCAGGCCGTTGATCACCAGTGCCGCCAGAGACTCCGCGATGGCCGCCTGCTGCTGCGGGGTGACGGATTCGGGTCTGCCGAGGCGGCGGGCCAGGGGGATGTCCACCATTCCCCCGACCGGGGGGATGACGGCGAAGAACAGAACGTCCAGGGGGACGGGTGCCATGCGTCCGGCGGCGACGAGTCGCTCGATGCTGGAGACCATGGTCTGCAGGGTCGGGGCGATGTAGTGCTCGTAGAGGTACTCCAACCGCTCGGTGTCCCGGTTGAGTTCGTCGACGAAGAGCCGGGCGACCAGCGGGGCGTCCGCCGCGGTGCGGTAGAAGCTGGTGATGATCTGCCGTAGCTGCTCGGCGTCGTCGAGCGCGGGGTCCACCTGGGGCATGCGGGCCAGCTGTGCCCCGAGGGCGGAGTCGACCACCGCGCGCCAGAACGCCGCCTTGGAGCCGTAGCGGTCGTTGATGAAGTTGTGGCTGACGCCCAGGCGGCGGGCCAGCTCGCGCGCGGAGGCGTGGTCGTAGCCCAGCTCCGCGAAGGCTTCGAGCCCGCGCAGCAGGATGTTCGCCTCGTCGGGCACCGCGGGAGTGCCCGCGCCGGGACGTCCCGGTCGTCGAGCGGATTCGGTGTCTGCTCCCACCCTTGCCTCCCTCACTGATGGCCCCTGGGTCGCCTGGGGCTCGTCGACAGTTTACTTGACACCTGTCAGACGCAAGCTAATCTGACAGGTGTCAGAGTCGCCTCCCGGAGTTCCGGCGGCCTGAGCTCGACGCCCCGCCTCCCACTTCACCCGGAGCTTCGTCATGTCCAAAACATCCGCCGACACCCCTGTCGACGCGAACGTCACGTCCCTACCGACCGGCCAGGCGTCGCCCCGTCATCGCTGGTGGATCCTCGCCGTCATCGGGGTGGCCCAGCTCATGGTCGTGCTGGACGCGACCATCGTGAACATCGCGCTGCCCTCGGCCCAGAAGGACCTAGGTTTCTCCGACGGGGACCGGCAGTGGGTCGTCACCGCCTACGCGCTCGCCTTCGGCAGCCTGCTCCTGCTCGGTGGCCGCATCGCCGACCTCTTCGGCCGCAAGATCACCTTCCTCGTCGGCCTGGTCGGCTTCGCCGGCGCCTCCGCCGTCGGCGGCGCCGCCACCAGCTTCGAGATGCTCATCGTCGCGCGTGCCGGGCAGGGCCTGTTCGGCGCGCTGCTCGCACCGGCCGCCCTGTCCCTGCTCACCGTGACCTTCACCGACGCCAGGGAACGCGCGAAGGCCTTCGGCGTGTTCGGCGCCATCGCCGGCGCCGGCGGTGCCATCGGCCTGCTGCTCGGCGGTGTGCTCACCGAGTACCTCGACTGGCGCTGGACCCTGTACGTCAACCTCGCGTTCGCGGTCGTCGCCTTCGTCGGCGGTGTCGTCCTGCTCCAGCGCACCACCCGCGACAAGTCCGCCACCATCGACATCCCCGGCGCCGTCCTGGTCGGCGGCGGCCTGTTCTGCCTGGTCTACGGCTTCTCCAACGCCGAGAGCCACGACTGGAGCTCCGTGGCCACCTGGGGCTTCCTGCTCGCCGGCACCGTCCTGCTCGCCACGTTCACCTGGTGGCAGACCCGCTCCACGCACCCCCTGCTCCCCCTGCGGATCCTGCTCGACCGCAACCGCGGCGCCTCCTTCCTCTCCATCCTGATCACCGGCGCCGGCATGTTCGGGGTCTTCCTCTTCCTCACCTACTACCTGCAGCAGAGCCTCGGCTACACGCCCATCAAGACCGGCCTCGCCTTCCTGCCCATGGTCGCCGGACTGATGCTCGCCTCCACCCTCGCCTCCACCGTGCTGATCCCCCGCCTCGGCCCCAAGCCGGTGGTCCCCCTCGGCATGGGGCTCGCCGCGGCCGCCATGGTCTGGCTGACCAACCTCGACCTGACCAGCGGCTACGCCACGGACATCCTGCCGCCGCTCATCGTGGCGGGACTCGGCCTCGGCCTGGTGATGGCCCCGGGCATGAGCCTGGCCACCGCCGGCGTGCGCGCCGAGGACTCCGGTGTCGCCTCCGCCGCCGTCAACACCATGCAGCAGGTCGGCGGCTCCCTCGGCACGGCCCTGCTCAACACCCTCTCCACCAGCGCCGCCGCCGATTACCTCGTCGGCAAGAACCCCAAGGACCCCACCGTCCTCGCCCACGCCGGCCTCAAGGCCTACTCCACCGCCTACTGGTGGTCCGCCGCCTTCTTCGCCGCCGGCCTCGTCATCAGCGTCCTCCTCTACCGGCGCGGCGCACCGGTCACCGACCCCGACGCCGCACCCGTCGTCCACATGTGAGGCCCCGGCCCGGGAAATGCCGTGGCGGCCCGCCGGATGTCCGGCGGGCCGCCACGGCGTTCCCGCGCTGTGCGTCAGAGCCTCTCGAGGGTGCCGGTGAGGTGCCCCGTCCGGCGCTCCGCACGCAGCACGGCGCGGGCCGCCGCGAGGATCTCCTCGTCCGACTCCACCCCGGCTCCGGCCAGGACCCGCAGCAGCCGCGTCCGCCACACGTCGGGGTCCGTCTCGTACGCGTCCAGCACCCGTACGCCGTAGCCGCCCGCCCCACCACGGCCGCCGCCACCGGAGCCCCCGTCCCCGGCCAACCGCCGGCGGACCGCCTCCCTCAACCCGATGTAGAGGTCGTGGACGGTTCCGCGTGCCGTGTTCGTGAGTGCGGGTGCCGCACCCGTGGCCAGCGCGGTGGCCACCAACTCCCCTTCGGTCACCGGGACCCCCTTCAGTTGTGCGGGTTGTGCGATGTCGTGTCCGTCACCCTGTCCGGGGGTGCTGCAATGCTGATGAAATTCCGGTGACGTACGGGAGCGGAGGCTTCGCGGTGGACGGGGGAGATCCGCAGCGGCTTCGGATCGCTTTACTCGGGCCACTTCGGGCCTGGCGTGACGGAACACCGCTGGACGTGGGGCCGGTTCGGCGACAGGCCGTACTCGCCGCGCTGGTGCTGCGTGCGGACCGGCAGGTGAGCCATGAGCAGTTGCTGGACGACCTGTGGGACGGGCAGCCGCCGGGGTCGGGCCACAAGGTTCTGCCGAGCCACATCCTCCCGCTGCGCAGGGCACTCGACATCGCGAGCGTCGGGCCCGCGGAGTCGGTGATCCGCAGCGGCAAGGGCTGGTACCGCTTCGTCGGTGACGCGGCCCGGCTCGACGTGACCGAGCTGGACGAACGGGCCGCCGAGGCACGGCACGCGAAGGCGTCCGGTGACGTGACCACCGCGATGGACCGGTTCTCCGAGGCACTCGCCCTGTTCCGCGGTGAACCCCTGACCGGCCTGCCGGGACAGCGCGCCCACGCGGAACGTCAACGGCTGCTGGAGCGCAGGCTCTCGCTCCGGCTGGAGAGACTCGAGTGTCTGGTCCTGCTGGGCCGCTCCGCCGACACACTGGACGAACTCGCCGAGCTGTCCACGTCCGCTCCCCTCAACGAGTCGGTACTGGCACTGCGCATGCGCGCCCTGTACGGCGGCGGACGCCAGGCGGAAGCCCTGAACTCCTATCAGGACATGCGGGGGCGCCTGCGCGACGAGCTCGGCATCGATCCCGGCGAGGAACTCCGCCGGACGTACGACGCGGTACTGCGCCAGGACGACGAGCGCCTCCTCGGTCCGGCGCCGGCGGCCCACTCCCCCGCTCCTCCCAGCCGGCCCCCGGCCCGTCGCACCGTCAACGACCTGCCGGGCGACGCCGGTCGGCTGATCGGGCGGGAGTCCGAGCTGGCGCAGCTGATCGCGCCCGCCGCGCCCGGGTCCGTGTCGATCGTGACGGTGGACGGCGCGGCCGGTGTCGGCAAGACCGCGCTCGTCGTACGCGCGGCCCGTGAGCTCAGCGCCCAGCACCCGGACGGCTGCCTGTTCGTGGATCTGCGCGCGCACAGCACGCAGCGGCGGCAGTCGCCGGAGCGGGCGTTGCAGCGACTGCTGCGCTCACTCGGCGCGGCCCAGGGCGAGTTGCCGAGCGACCTGGAAGAACTCACCGCCGCCTGGCGTGCGGCGACCAGTGGGCTACGACTGCTCCTCGTCCTGGACGACGCCCTGGACGCCGACCAGATACGACCACTGCTGCCCGCGGGAGCCGGCAGCAGGGTGCTGGTGGCCGGGCGGCGACGGCTCGCCGAACTGGACGCCGACCGGCGGGTCACCCTGGAGACCCTGGACACCTCGGACGCGGTGTCCCTGCTCACGCACATCATCGGAAGGGAGCGCGCGAGCAGGGAGCCGGAGGCGACGCAGCGACTGGTCGGGCTGTGCGACGGGCTGCCGCTGGCCCTGCGCATCGCCGGGTCGCGGCTGCAGAACCGCCGTACCTGGACGGTGGAGTACCTGGTGGGCCGTATGGCGGGCGACGAGCACCGGCTCGGCGAACTGAGCGTCGGGGATCGCAGCGTGGAGACGGCCTTCCGTCTGTCGTACGACCAGCTCGCCCCCGAGCAGCAGCGCGGATTCCGCGCCCTGGGCCTGGCACCGACGGTCGAGTTCGACCTGCTGACACCGGCTACCATGCTCGACCGGCCGTTCCAGGACACCGAGCGGATCCTGGAGAGCCTGGTCGACACGAGTCTTCTGCAACAGCCGCGCCCGGGGCGTTACCGGCTGCACGACCTGGTCCGCGTCCACGCACGACGGGTCGCGGAGGCCGCACCCGCCGAAGCCGCCGCCGCCCGCACAGCGGCACTCCGTCTGTACCTGGACGCCGCCCGCATCGCCAGCGACTGGGGCCCCGACGGTTTCCCCACCGGCCCGCGCCCCGTCGGCCCCCGCCCCGTCGGCCCCCGCCCCGTCGGCCCCCGCCCCGTCGGCCCACCGTTCACGCACTGGCAGGACGCGGAGATCTGGCTGGACGCGGCCGGTGGAGAGCTCGTCGACGTGGTGGGGCACGCCGCGGCCCTCGGCGAAGCCGACTACGCCTGCTGGATCGCCGAGGCGCTGTGCGACTACTTCGTACGGCAGGGCCGCTACCACGAGTGCCAGACGGCTCTGGAGATCGCACTCGCGCACGTGGACGAGGCCACCGACGAGCGGATGCCCGCCGCGCTGCGGAACTGCCTGGGCTACACCGCCGTATACCAACGCCGCTACACGCACGCGCGCACCTGCCTCACCGAGGCACTGGACCTCGTCCGGCGCCTCCCCGACCCGCACGAAGAGGCCCGGGCTCTCGCCGCGCTGGGCGCTCTCGACCTGAGTGTGGGCGACGGCGACCGGGCGCTCGTCCATGTCGCCGCCGCGGTGGACCTGTCCCGGCGGCTGCGCAACGACTGGGTCGCCTCGATGGCATGGGTCATTCTCGGCCTCACCCACCAGTACGGACGACGGAGCGAGGAGGCGCTGGTCTGCTTCGCCGAGGCCCGCACCCACGCCGAGGCGAGCGGCAGACCGCGCATGCTCGGCAGGGTCCTGAGCTGCGCCGCCGACGTCCACCTCGGCCTCGGCCACTACCGTGAGGCCAAGCATCTGCTCCGCCAGGCGGTCGACCTGGTCGAGCAGGTCGGGGACATCTTCCTGTGCGTGCGCAGCCTGACCCGGCTGGGGACGGCCGAACAGGGCGAGGGAAGCCCGTACGCGGCCGTCGTCCTGCATCGCCAGGCGCTCCTGCGGCACCAACTGCTGTCCCCGCTCACCGAGCCCAGCTACGACTGGCTGGAGATGGACATCCGTTCCCGCCTGGGCCGCGCCTATCTGGCGACAGGCCGCGTCCGTGAAGCGCGCGAGCAGTTCCAGGCCGTGCTCGACGTGCCCGGCGCCGGTGCGCACCGCACGGACCGCGCACGTGGCAGCCGGGGCCCTCGCCCGTGACGAGGCCCTGGTGCGCTCGGCGCCGGTCCCGGACGGGCCGCGCTCCCGGCGGTCAGGACCGGACCAGGGGCCGCCACGACTGCTCGGTCCCCTTGTCCCGGACGGTGTGGCCGAGT
Source organism: Streptomyces sp. NPDC002888 (assembly GCF_042888465.1). Classification (NCBI taxonomy): domain Bacteria; kingdom Bacillati; phylum Actinomycetota; class Actinomycetes; order Kitasatosporales; family Streptomycetaceae; genus Streptomyces; species Streptomyces sp. NPDC002888. The sequence continues at coordinate 45,490 of NZ_JBIAPU010000050.1, forward strand.
TCCTCGACGGCCCGGGTCAACTCGCGTACGTCGTGACCCGACTTGTGCTTCAGCGCCTCTCTCCGGGCGGCGAGCACGGCGTCGACCTCGGGGCGCAGGGCGCCCGAGCCGGGGCTCCACTTCCGGAACAGAGCGGCGTACGGGTCGCTGTCCTGCCAGGGATAGCCGTGCGCGCGGAAGGCGGCGGCCAGTTTCTGCGCGGGCGCCGCATGGGTGCCGCGGACGAGTTGGCGGGAGTCGTGGTCCAGGACGACGAGGGTCGTGCCGTCCATGAAGACGGCCGCGACGTCGGCGCGGTCGTAGCCCTCCTTGCCCCAGTGGTCGTGGGAGGCCTCGACCCGGGAGTCGGTGAGCGTGACCGTCAAGGACTCCGAGAGGGAGACGAAGGCGAACACGAGCCCGACGACGCCACCGCCGGCCATGAATGCGACGACCTGCCAGGTCTCCTCCACGGCGGCGACGAACTCGACCACCGTCCGCAGAGGCAGCTTGGACAAGCCGGTGATCTGTCTCGCCAGAACCGGCAGGAGTAATCCGATGACGACGCCGACCAGGGGCATACCCACAAGAATCAGGATCCTGTCGGAACGTGGATAGCCGAGCACGGTCGTGGTGGACGTCTCGTTGACGGATGTGCCGAACTCGTGGTCGGGCTGCCTGCTCTCCATATTTCGCATGCTAGGTGCGCCCGAGGAGGGTGGGACAGTGGCCGAAGGCCGATGAACGGGCCGACCTTCGTCACCACCACTGCCGGGTCCGGCTCTGAGAAGCTGGGCGCATGGCCCATGAGGTGAGGTTCGAGCCCGGCCTGTACCGGGGCACCGCCGACTACTACGACCGCTTCCGGCTCCCCTACCCCGACGCGATGATCGCCGACCTCGTACACCGGGCCGCCCCGTCGGGACAGGGCCGTCTGCTCGATCTGGCCTGCGGCACCGGCCAGTTGTCCTTCCCGCTGCGCGACCGGTTCGCGCAGGTGTGGTCCGTGGACGCCGAAGCCGACATGACCGAGCTGGTCCGGGCCAAGGCGGTCGCCGCCGACGCACCCCACATCCGGGCGGTCACCGCCGACGCCGAGGAACTGCACGCCGACCCGGCCCAGTTCGAACTGATCGTCATCGGCAACGCCTTCCACCGCCTCGACCGCGCCCGGGTCGCCCAGCACGCCTGCACCTGGCTCAGGCCCGGCGGCCACCTCGCCCTGTGCTGGTCGAATTCCCCCTGGGTCGGCGACCAGGACTGGCAACGCGCGCTCGCCGCCCTCCTGCACACCTGGCAGCACACCCTCGGCGCCGCGACCCGCGTCCCGTCCGACTGGAACCGCTCACGACAACGGACCCCCGACCACCAGGTCCTCTCCCAGGCCGGCTTCGAGCCGCTCGGGCGCCACGAGTTCTCCGTCGAACACCGCTGGACGATCCCCGACATCGCCGGCCACATCCGCTCCACGTCCTTCCTGCCGCCCTCGGTCCTGTCCGACCACGCCCCCGCCTTCGACACCGCCCTCACCACCGAACTGACCCGCCACACCCCTCTCACCGAAGCGGTCAGCTTCGCCTACGACCTGTTCCGCAAGCCGACGTCGAAGGTTTCCCATGAGTGACGACGTTCTGTCGGTCATCCCCACTGACGCCGACCCCGGGTCGGTCTACCTGTACGGGGCGGCTCCGAAGCGCCCCTCACCCGCGTCGGCGAGGACGAGGCCGACCAGCACCATGACGAAGGCGACAGAGCAGATCACCTTCTGCCGGCCGGTCCAGATGTCCCAACCTCGTTGGCCCTTGCTGCCGATCGCCACACCGACCACACCGACCAGGAAGACGACGAATCCGGTAATCACCACGAGCCGAGTGCACAGCCGTCCTCTCCCCACGTCAACCACGTGCGGACAAAGCACGCCCGCGGCCCGACGGACGACCACTCAGTCAGCCGCGGCACCAAGCCGCCGCCGGTAACGGACACCCGGGCGCCCGACGAGGACGATGTCCTCCACAAAGGTGAACTGATTGCGCTCGAGTACGGCCCTGGACGCCAGGTTGTCGAGCGTGGTGACCGCGGTGAGCCCAAAGAGCCCGTACTCCTCGGCCGCCAGCCGGCACACCTCCCCGACCGCAGCCGTGGCCACACCCCTGCCCGCCGCCCGCTCACCGATCCGGTACCCGAGCTCAGCGACCCCGTCCTCGACGTCCACGAGGTTCACCCGGCCGATCAGTTCTCCCTGCCCGTCCACGACGACATGAAAGTGACACAGCCCCGCGTCCTGCTCCGCAAGAAGCGCCCGGTGCCGACTCCCGAACTTCGCGAAGTACGCATCCCCACGATCCGGCACAGTCCGAACGAAGTAAGCCCGATTCTCCCTCTCAAAACCAAGCAAAGCCTCCGCATGCTCCGCCCTGAGCCGCTCCAACCTCACCTCTGCCATACGCCAGCCCCCTCCCCGCGCGTGATCTGCCTGCCGAGGATAGACACGACAGCCACCATGGCAACGTTTCTGCAGGTCAGCACCCCTTTACTTGATCACCTATGGTGGTGAATCAACGCCGAAGGCTGCAACGGAGTGACGCCATCCGCGGTTGTTCCCGGTACTCATCGGGAGACCATCAGGAGGGGACCATCTTGGTCACGCCGTACGTCAAGCGCCTCATCACCGCCCTCGCTGCCGCAGGGAGCCTCATCTTCGCCAGCCCAACGAGTGCACACGCCGGCGCGATCGGATCAACTCCTGTGCGCTCTTTCGAGTACAGCGTGGGTGGCGTGACGATGAAGGTTCCGACCGGATGCATGTTCTCCCACATCATCCGTGGGAGCGGCAGGAAGATCACGTACCAGAACGCCGGCGTCGACTGCGCCTTCGTCGGCGCGCTCAGCAGCGGCTTCTGCAACTGGCGTATCGATTTCACCTATGCCGACACGAACAACACGACCTACCGCACATCCCGAGGCAGGACGCACAGCGAGTGCAAGATCGACCCGATGCGGAACAACTCTCCCCGGACCTTGCCTCGTTATGGGAAGGCGTGTGCGCATCTCCATGTCAACGGGGTGCGGCGGGTGAGTCAATGCCATCACGTCACGAAGTGAGCCGGTCATGATCGAGCAGCAGGGACGGCAGTCCGACCACGCATTCGAGGCGCGGCGACGCCGGGTCGGGGCCGGCGGGTTCCTCGTGGGGCTCATTGCGGCGCTCGGCTTCTTCGCCTTCTTTCCCGGGATGCCGCACGTCATCGACTGGGGCGCGATCGTGGTGGCCTTGGTGGTCGGTGTGGTGGTGCGGTGGGGAGCTCGGGCGTGGACGGAGAGGACGAGAAGGAAGTAACGGCCTGACCGGGCTGCTCCGACACACCGCGGATCGGCCGGTCCAGGCGGTCGTGGTCGGTGGTGGCCCCTACAGTCGCTCCCATGAACGGGCGTCTGGTGGCCGACATCCTTGCTGTGGGCGCGGGGTATTCGCTTGCGCTGTCCGGGAGATGTGGGGTGTGGGCTCATGGGTTGGTGAGGCGGGTCGGGGAAGGGGTCGAGGTCGCCACCGACAGTGCGGTGGGGATGGGGGATGTCGTCGAGGCGGTTCGGGGTGGGCTGAGCGGGCTGGGATGGGTTGTGCGGGTGGTCGGTGTGGAGCCGTTGGCCGGGCGGCTGGTCGTCAGTGAGCCGACGACGGGGGAGGCCTGGGAAGTGGACGTGCTCAAGGAGGTGCTCTGGCGGGCACCTGTTCAGACGGAGAACGGGCTCGCCGTCGCTCTGGAGGACCTCGTCGGGATCAGGGTGCGGGATCTCGTCGACGGAGGGCTCGCGCGGGAGCTCGTCGATGTGCGGGCCGGGGCGGAGTACTGGACGCGTCCCGAGCTCGAGGAGCTGGGGCGCCGCCACGCACGTGACGTCTTCGAGCTCGCCGACCTGCAGAGCCGTCTCGCGGCCGTCGAGTGGATCGACGACCGCGAGTTCGCCGCCCTCGGGCTCGAGGAGCCGGACATCGTCGCACTCCGGCGGTGGGCGCAGGAGTGGGCGGACGACATCGCGGAGCGGCTGGTGGAGGGGGAGGCGCCCCCGCAGGACGAGTGACCGCACAGCACCGCGCGTTGCCACCTGCCCCCTCGCCGCTCCCCCGCTCGGTACCCTGGCCGGATGGTCGAAGCCGCAGGTGAGCAGCAGATGAGCCTCGTGACCGCGCTGGTGCGCTCGGCGTTCCTCGTGAACGCCGTGTACGCCGACTCGAGCCGCGCCTACGGGCTCACCCCGCAGCAGGGCAAGCTCCTGTGCGTACTGATGCCGCAGCCCCTTGGCATGACCGAACTCGGCGAACTCCTCGGCCTTGCGAAGTCGAGCCTGACCGGTCTGGTGGACCGGATGATGCAGCGCGGGCTCGTGCGACGGGAGCCCGATCCCCGGGACGGGCGGGCCGTGCGCGTCGGGCTGACGGACGAGGGGGCCGTACTGGCCAGGGAGTTCTACGACGAGACCTGCCGCCGCGTCGAGGACCTCCCCGCCGGCCTCAGCGGCCCCGAGCGCGAGCAGCTCGCCGCCCTCCTCGCCCGCGTCGTCCTCGACAACAAGGTGCCCGAGGTGTTCCTCGGCCCCGAGAACGGCTTCTAAGGGGTCCTTGCACTATGAACGCCCGATCAGGTCGCGTGGTCTGGTGCCGTGCATCGCAAGGCGCCGGAGAGCCCTCGATGGGGGTCCCCCCGCTCGAGCGAAGCCGAGAGTGGG